>JBKJIA010000410.1:0-4657 GCA_046598735.1 Polyangiales bacterium | reverse complement strand
CGGCACCCAGCGCGTGGCAGCAGTGCGCGGCGCGCGCAAGTACGTATTAGATATCCCGACCGGCGCTTGGGCCCATTATGATCTTGCTAAGGATCCCTGGGGCAGACACCCGGCGTTTGATCCCGCACTCCCCGAACATCGCGCGATGGCGAATCAACTCACGTGGCTGCATCCGGACCTATTTGCTGCGGACTTGGCCTACCCCACCACGGATGCCTTACTCGACAAGCGATTGGCGGAACACCTGCCAAGCACCCCTTCCACGCGCAGCGCATTTCTGCTCGACCTCATACGGCTTGATCCCACTCCATCCCGACTAAGCTGGGCAAAGCGCGTCTTTGACGAAGCGCAGAACGACGCCCTTCGTCTGCAGGTCCTCGATCGCACCTACGCTTCTGCTCCGAGCCTCTTTGCGCCGGGTCTGCAAGGCTACGTGGCAAGTCTTCGTGGCACCGAGCGCGAGCGCGCTTTTATCACCGAGCTTACGGACATTCGTCAGGCACGTTTCGCCCCAACGCTTATCGCCGCGCGTTTGCTCGACCTAGTCGATCAGGATCCCCAAGAATGGCTGGTGTGGCTACGCCTGATCAGCGGCTGGTCGCTACCAGAGACGTTTGCTCCCCCGCTCGCCCGCATGCTGACAACGCTCCATGAGCAGCCGGAAGCAAACCCCGAGCTGCTCTCGCACTTGCTTCACGCCGTATCCCACCTCGAGTCGACAAAGTCTGTGGCCGGGACCCTGCAACCCGTGTGTACGCACCTGCTCAAACATGACAGCACCGAGGTGCGCGGCGGCGCCGCGCTCGCCCTCGCGAATCTAGGTGGTAAGGACACTGCGGCGTTGCTCCGAGCCCTGGGTTCTTTGCCACAGAGGCTCAGGTCGTAAGAGCGCGCTTGCTTCACCGTACGGTCTCAACCCACTGACCCTATTCACGACGCTGCCACCTAACCATGCCGCGCGACATCGGCGCGGTGGAGGCCGGCAACGCCTTCCTGGAAGAGGGCCAGCGTGACTCCAGCCCCTGCGCTGCGTTGGGAGGGTCTTGGCTACTCGCGCTGGCCGTGGCGCCCTGCGCCTTGCACAAAGCGCGAGGCGCCGGCTAAGGTCTCGCCCGAAACAATGACTTCGATGCCGCGTCGTGTTTCTTCGCGCAGCGCATCTTCGAGGCTGTGATCCCACTGCGCATAAGAAGACATGCGGTCACTTCGCATGCAGCCCTGGGGAAAGCTTGCGATGCCTTGCGCGAGCTCCAGTGCCGTCTTGAGCGCTTCGCCTGGATCGCACAACACGTTGACAAGGCCCATGAGTCTTGCTTCGTCGCCCGCGACGCCACGACCCGTGAGAATTAGATCGAGCGCGTGACTGTGGCCTAGCAACCGGCTCAAACGAATCGTGCCACCGTCGATCAACGGCACGCCCCAACGGCGACAATAGACCCCAAACACGGCGTCGCGCGCGGCCACTCGCAAGTCGCACCAGGCCGCAAGCTCAAGCCCGCCCGCCACTGCATGCCCTTCGACCGCCGCGATGACGGGCTTACTAAGCAGCATGCGCGTTGGACCCATGGGACCATCCCCATCGAGAGCCACCCGATTGACTCCTCCGCTCGACATCGCTTTGAGGTCGGCGCCAGCGCAAAAGGTCCCCTTCGCCCCCGTCAAGATGGCAACGTGCAGGCTGGCTTCGGCGTCAAAACGACGGAATGCATCGCTGAGCGCTGCGGCGGTTTCGCCATCCACGGCGTTTCTTACCTCGGGTCGATCGAGGGTGATCACGACGACCTTGTCTTGCACCTGATAGCGAACGGATGACTGAGTCACGGGAACCTCCTGAGACACCATACCTCAGCGTTGCAGCGTGCGGCACCTTACGGTGGGCGAGAAGACTTCTGTCGCGGTAGGGACGAGCCTTCGGGGGAAGCTCAATGTTTACGGCGCTTACCTAACCAATCCTCGGGCCGGCCGCTTCATCCCAACTACAACCAGACTCGCGAGGCTAGAAGTCTCCCACCAAATCGAGGTATCCTGGCGCGGGGGATCGGAATGCACAGGTTCAGGTGGTCGGCTCTTGCGCTCGCGCGGTGTGGGTGCGCGGACCCGGGAGGGAAGTTCGGCGCGTTCATTCGGCGCGAGGACACGGCGCGCCAGCGCGATTCACATCGCCACCGACCTCACGCTGGCGCTGCGCAGTCAGAGCTACAGGCGCACGACCACCGAGCGACATCCACAGACCGTAAGGTCAATAGGACCTGGCCAGACGAAGGGTGCACTCTCGATCTCCGTAGAAATCGTATTCCAGAATGTAGGTGCAGCACTCCCTTACGGTCGCCGCTATCCGAAGTTCCACACCGGGCGGGGCAACGCCGCGTCTTCCTGGCGCTGCCTTGCTGCAAAGATCACGGCTTGCCATGCGGCTTCTTCCCGCCGTGCGCATTCATCCTGATGGGCGATTGCAAGTTGCGCCTTCGCGGCGGCCAGGGCGGCCTTCCTCGCGGCCTCCTCCTGCAGTCGCAGCTTGGCCTCGCGCAGCTTGGCTCGCCAAACCATCTCGTCGCGATAAGTTTCTTCTTGTTCCCGAAGGAGCCCCGCGAGCCGCACGCTGGCTTTGGCTGCGGCCTGCTTGATGCGAGCCTTACGCTGTGCCCTTTCGAGCAAGAGTCGCTGGGATGCCTCTGAGGGAGTCTGATACTCGCTGTACTCGAGGCGCGCCTGGGGCACGATCCTCGCGCGCGTGCTCGCCTGGGCAGCCGGCGAAAGCAGCATGTTCCCGGTGCTTCCAAGCGCCGCTGGATGTGGCAGCGGTAGCGACGCCCTCGGAAGGGCGCGAACGCCTGACTGCTCGTCAGGGATCGGGTCAGTCGCAGGGGCCTCCACAAGGAAAGCTGAGCGTCGTGACGTGGCACCGAGGTGTGAACTACGAGGCATGCAGGCCCACGACGCATCATCTGTGCCATGTTTGCGCGAGATGCCGAGATCTCCTTGAAGATCATAGGGTTATGAGGCGGTCCGGGGAGGCGGCATACCCAGCCTAGCGTGCGCGCACTGACCGGATCTCGGAGAGCGGTCTCGTGAAATGAGACACTCCCCGCAGCCAGGTGAGCGCGCTGCCACCCGGGCGCCGCGCCGATGTGCGACCATCGGAAGCTGCACGCGCGCGTGCCTAGGATGAACTCGAGCGCGGAGCCTCAGCATGAGTCGGCACGTCTTCTATAGTCTGCACTACGACGCAGACCGCAGCCGGGTGGACTTAGTCCGCAACCTCGCGCGGCTTCAGGCCAACCTCGAAGCCAAACCGAACGAGTGGGCCACAATCACACGCAGCGGAGACTTCGCCATCAAACGCTGGCTGGAGCAGCAGCTGCGTGGCCGCTCGTGCATGATCGTGCTGATCGGCGCTGACACCGCTTCGCGCCCCGGTGTTCGGCATGAAATGGCGCGGGCCAGGCAGCTTCAGCTCGGCTTGCTCGGGGTTCACGTGCATGGCCTCGCGGACGCAAAGGGTAAGCAGAGCACGAAGGGCCCAAGTCCATTCGACGCGCACGATGCCGCGGTGGCGGTGTACGACCCGCCGGAGACCGAATCGAAACAGGTCTATCGCTTCATCGCCGACCATCTGGAAGCGTGGGTGGAGAAGGCGGTCGCTGGGCGCATCGCAAAACCGCCGCCGCCTTAGGCCGTTCCTGATCGCTCGCTCTTCGGCGTTGCGATGAGCAGTACGTACTGCACCCGCGCTTATGAGAGGCAGGATGCCTCAACCCGCGAGGCTTTGTGGCAACGCCGCCCAATCGATCACCCCGGGGTACATGGCGTTCAGGAAGCGCAGCGGCTTTCGCACACCCGTGGCGCGTATCAGCTCGTGCTGCTCGAGCAGCGCCGCCATGCCTTGGGCGCCACCGCGAAGCTGGGCCCGGCGCACGCCGATCACTTGAGCCAGCGTGCCGTGCGTGTCCCGACACAGCGCTTCGGACGAGGCCAGCAGCGCTTCGCCTTCAGCGGTCTTACCATCGCGCAGGAGCAGGAGACCCTCCAGAAGGGCGAGGGTGCGCTCACGGAGGGGCGCGGGCCACTTGGCCTTGCGCACGCGCTTGAGGTGCTCGGCGAGCAGCGCTCTACTCGACTCATTCTCGCAAGCGGGATCTCCTGCCAGGGTGCAGCCCGCAGAGACCAAGAGCCAGCGATTGGCGTGATACGGCATGCCCATGACGGCATCGTTGCTCGGGTAGTCGAGCATCCCCTGCGATGCGTCGTTTCGGCCTGGCGCTTCGTAGTTGTGTGCGCGCGCGGATGCGATTCGGTACAGGGCGTGATGTGCTTGCGCGGGAACATCCCAATATCGCCGCGCGAGCGCTGGGCAATCGACAGCCAGCGGCCACAGGGCGACGCCATAGCGCGTGTGTTCCATCAGGGCGCTGGGAGAGACGCCGCGACTCTGGTGGCAGCGCAGGCCAAGGCTCCGTCCGACACGGGTGAACGTTGCGAAGTCCCCGCTCTCCGGACCGCTCACCAGGAGCAGCGACCATACGTCGTCGAGGAGCTTTGTGGCTCTGTCTTGGCCGTCCTCCATCAGCGGCCACTCCGCACAGCAGAGCTTCCACACGTAGGTCCACTCGCCCACGAACTGGCTGAGCAAAGCCTGTGCTAGAACGGCCATCGCGCT
>JBKJIA010000389.1:0-18078 GCA_046598735.1 Polyangiales bacterium | reverse complement strand
TCTGTCTATAAGATCATCGCCTCCCGCTTCGAGCAGCGCCTCAGCGCCCTCGACTACGACTTCGAGACCTTCTGCCGTGCAGTCCAGGTGCTGATCGAGAACCGCATTCGTATCGAGGTTCGGTCATGAACAAGTTCACTCGTGCTCGTCGCAAGCAAAAGCACAGCGGTGTCTGGCAGACCGTCTACATGGACATGATGACCATCGTCATGGTGTTCTTCGTGATCTTATGGTCTATCACGCAAGGGGCTAAATCAGGCGTTTCGGAAAAGGTGGGTGACCAAACGACGCGTATGCTGAGTCTTCCCGCCGACGTGCTCTTTCCAGCGGGAAAATCTAAGCTTATCCCGGAGGGGCGAGCCGTGTTCGCCAAACTCTTTGGCGATCCGTCGGGTGGCGTCCTCGACTTCGACACGGGCGGTCTCACCAAGCGCCTGCTCGTCGTGCACGGCCATACCGACGCGGACGGTGACAAGCAGGAGAACTTCAAGCTCGGCTACGAGCGCGCCTACGCGGCCTATCAGGAGATTGCCGCACACAGCGCTGAGGTCGCCGACCATGTGATCCTGTGCTCCCACGCAAGTAACTCGCCCGCTCGCGAAACGCCTGAATTCCAAGGCGACCTCACACCCGCACAGCAGGCCGTATTGCGCGACGCCAAGGCCAAGAATCGCCGCATTCAGATCGAAGATAAGATCGTGAGCGCGGTCGAGGAGCCCTAGTGCGCGTAGGTGCAAGAACGGCCTCGGCGGCCACATTGCTGGTCGTGGTCAGCCTCGTGGCGTGGCGTGCAGGTCGCCTGCGCCCGGACCGTCTCGTGGCGCTGGATCCGTGGGCGTTGCTGGTGATAGGCGCACTATCTGCCGTTTGCGTGGTTGCGATCTTTCGGCTGTGGGGGCTCTTCCGCCCTGCGGATCCCGCGCCGATGCGCGTCGGTCCAAATTCCGATTTTCTCACCATACCGTTCGAGCTGTCGCCGCCCCTGCTCGCGCTGACGTACCTCGTCGCTTTCTTGCAGCTCGGGCTCTTCGCTTTCGATCAGCGAGCGGTGGCGCGGTTGCGTGCACTTCCTTCAGAGCTCGCCATGGTCGGCTCGGACTACTGCGACGCCGCCGAGCCCGACAAGGCGCAAAAGGAGGACCCCCTTCAACACGGCTGTCAGCTGGTGTTGCGAGCCTACGCCCTGGGCTACGCGAAAAACCTGGGTAACTGCGCACCGAAGACGGAGGAGGAAAAGAAGAAACAGAAGGGGGTCGCTGCTCCCTGCGATCTGCGGCAGCTCGATGAGCCATACCTTCACTACGCGTGGCGACTGCTGGAAAAGCGCGTGGCTTGGCTTAGCGATGCGCTGGGCCCTGCGCGCACACAACACGCTTTCGCCCAGTTTCGGAACGAGAGCAGACACGCCGACATGCTGCTTCGGGTGCAAGCTGATTCGGTAGGAGCAGAGGCGCGCTCATCTCACCACCTCTTCACCAACCTTCCCAATCCACATGCGGGAATGGGTGAAGCCTTTGCAGATAAGATGGGCGCAGTGGGCTGCGAAAACATGACCGGTGATGGTCAACCGTGGAAGGTTACTAACCAAGGCCCCTTCAGTCCTAGCCACGCGCTTCAGCACGTCGTCGGCCAGTTGTTGTTCAGTCCCGTGTACCAGCCCCACGGGGGCCAATGCCGCGAGCTCACCATTCACTGGAACGCCCCGGACGACGTGTGCGCGAGGCTGGCCAAAGATCCTGAGGCCGTGCTCGCCGAATTCCATGCGCTGCCTGACGTGCGAGAAGTCATCTCCCGTCAAAAGCGGCGCATTGCCGTGCTGAAACTGCGCAGTGAGAAGGGGATGCAGGCAGCAGACGTGCCGCCCCCAGAGCACATCGTGAGCTTTCAATGTCTGATCCCATCGTCTGCCGAGGCAGGCGCGGACAGCGCATTACGAGAGCATCCGCTGAAGCTCGGGCAAACGCAGTTCGTGGCGCGCGAGCTGCGCGTGTCCAAGATTTCCGCGGACGAGCGTGGTCAGTTGGCTCTTTATAAATCTCTCGCCCACCTTATGTCGCCCGGTTTTGCATACAGTCGCATCCTGAGCCTCGAAGCTGCGGGTGACGAGGCAGCAGACGCCGCTGCCCGAAAGAGTCTGAGCGAGGGTGGGTACCTTCTGAGCAAGCTTAGTACGTTGCGGGAGGTGGACGTGTTTCTCGGCCATGATTGGCTGTACGCCCGACCCGACCTGCTGGAGCTCTATCCATACCATCTGCATCTCGGCAATCTGATCAATGCCTTTCGGGAGCGCTACCAGCTCGAGCGGGGACGGCTATGATGCGCAAAACCTTACTGGTCGCGGCTGCTCTTCTACTCCTGCCTGCTTCGGGGCAAACGCAGGAGGTGTACTCGAGTGAATCTCGCACCCACTACATTGCGCAGGCGATAGCTGCGCTGAGTGACAGTCCCGACGAAGCCCTGCGCAATCTCTATCGGTATATCTATGTCGTGGAACGCAATGGCTGTCGCGCGCCGACGGAGAGCCTGAGGCTCGACTGCATGCTGGAGGCCGCGCGACGCAACTGCAAGCAGCCTGACGCGAGCGCGCATGAGCGGTGTGACCGGATCTCCGATGTGATGGTCATCAATCGCCTCAGCGAATCAGATTTCATTCCGAAGCGGGTCGCCTACCAGATCATGGAGCGCCAATCTGACTATCGCGGTGCGCTGCTCGACGAGCTTCGGGGCCAGTACGCTGAGCTTGTGACCGAGCTGCGCACGGTGAGTGGGGAGGACCAGCAACTCGCTGACGCAGCAAAGCTATCCAAAGCTATCGACGCCTACTGCGTCAACCATGCGCCCGCGCGAAACCTTACTTGGCAACAATGTATTGGCGCGATCGTCTGGTTCATCGGGACCAGCGGCCGAGCCATCGAGGTGAGCAAGTGACCAAGGCGCTGCTAAAAATGCTCGCGAGCGAGACGCAAAACCTCGAGCAAGCGGGTTTATATAAGCGAGAGATCGCGCAGCCGGGCGGACGCGCTTCCAGCAAGGGGCTCGACCTGACGAGCTACGACTACCTGGGGCTGTCTGCCGACCGCCGTCTTGTCGAAGCTGCGAGCGCTGCGCTCGCCGAGTACGGGGTGGGCGTCTATTCGTCGCGCTCCTTTTCCGGCACGCGCGAGATACATCAAAAGCTCGAAGCTGAGATCAGTAAGTTCTTAGGCACCCCAGCGGCCATCGTGTTTGGGAGCGGGTACGTGGCCAACCAAGCGCTCTTCGGCGCGCTCTTCGACAACCGCGACTCCGTGTTGTGCGATGCGTGGGTCCACCCCAGCGTGGCGGACGGAATTCGCCTGTCTGGTGCGCGCGCGATCCCCTATCGCAACGACGACCTCGACGACCTCCAGGACAAGCTCAAGCGCTCCCGCGCCGCGCGATTTCGTACGATCGTGACGGAGGGGGTGTACTCGTTCACCGGTAAGGTCTCCCGGCTCGCCGAGATCTGCGAGCTGGCCGAACGATACGAGGCATTGGTGGTCGTCGATGATGCCTTAGCGATCGGCGCTATCGGACCGAACGGACGCGGTTCTGTTGCACACCGTAAGGTCGAGCAGCGTGTCCAAGCGGTCACCGGCTCGTTCAGCATGGCGCTCGGGGGCGCAGCCGGTGGATTTGTCGCAGGAAGCGCAGAGATCGTCGATTGGCTGCGCCAGAAAGCGAGCCCCTATCTGTTTTCCGGGGCGCTTCCGCCCGTCATGGCGGCCGTCGCGTCCGCTGCCATCAACCTGCTCAACCAGGGGGAGGCGCCAATCGCGGCGCTGCAAGAACGCGTGCAACAAGTAAAGAGCCTGCTCACCGGCGCGGGCCTGAAGGTGTTGGGTGGGGAGCATCCCAACCTGGTCGTGCATGTCGGCAGCGCCGTGGCATTGCAAAAGATCGTGAGCCGTATGCTCGAACGGGGCGTGCGTGCTTGCGGGCTTTGTTACCCCGTCGTGCCGGAGCCAGAAGCGCGTTTGCGCCTCCAACTTTCTGCCAAGCACAGCCAGGGCGATCTCGAAGCGGCGATGGGCGCTCTCATCAAAGATGCACAAGGTCTGGGCGTGTTGGGGGTCGAGCGATGAGTGTTAGCGAAGAAAATCCGACCGAGGTCGCCGCAGACGAGCAGGGCCTTTTGGCTCCCAAAGCAGCTCCTCTGTCCTCGCTCGGACGTCTCGTGAGGGTGGCAGGAGTTTCGGCACGGGGCGGTCTGCACGCCCTGCTCGGCAAGCTTACAGGCAAGCCTAGCGACGAGCGCGAAGCCAAGTTGCTGGCGCAGACCGTGATGGCACTCGCCGAGTTGCGCGGTGTCCCGATGAAGATCGGCACGCTGCTCAGCTACGCGCCGTTGGGCATTCCAGAGCAAACGAGGGCTGCGCTTTCCCACCTGCGCAGCGCGGCTGTGGCCATCTCGCTCGATGAAGTTCGCAGCATCATGCGCAGGGAACTCGGGGTGCACGCGGAGCCCCTGTTGGCAGCGCTCGAGCCCGCGCCGCTGGTGGTCGGTTCGATGGGTCAGGTGCATCGCTCACGGTTGAAAGACGGCACGCAGGTGACCGTGAAGGTCCAGTATCCCGGGATCGCCGCCGCAGTCGTGGGCGACTTTGCTCCGGCGACCCTCGGAGCGCAGATCTCGTCCTGGTTTCGTCGCGAAGCTCAGCGTCGGGTACTCGTGCGAGAGGCGCGGGTGCGCATGATGGAATGCTGCGATTACCAGCACGAGGCGCGTCGCGCAGCGAAGTTTGCGGAGATCTTCGCGGGTCATCCCAACATACTTATCCCTCGCGTCTACAACGAATACACGACGCAGCTCGTGCTGACGTCGCAGTACGTGCCAGGGCTGCACCTCGACGAGTTGCTCGCAACCCAGCCCTCGCAAGCCGAACGTGATCGCTTCGGGTCCGCGATCTTCGAGTACTACTTTGGCTCGCTATTCTTGTCTGGTCTCTACAACTGCGACGCGCATCCGGGCAACTACGTCTTTTGTTCAGACGGTCGCGTAGCGTTCGTCGACCACGGCTGCACGCGTGAGTTCGAGCCTGACTTCGTGCGCAAGCTCGCGGCATTGACGCGCGCGGTGGACATCGACCGAGATGCGAGGATCCACGCCGCCATGGTCGACCTCGGCATCGTCGAGTCCAACGTTCGTTACGATGCCGACTACGCAAAGCGTATGCTGCGCTGGTTTTTCGGACCTCTGCGTGTGGCCGAGGAGCAAGCGTTCCCTCCTGACCCCGAGACCGAATTCGGGCGGTTCTCCGAGGACGAAAAGCAGGTGCGCAACGTGGCCATCCCCGGTGAGCTGCTCTTCTTACTGCAGATGCGCGTGGGGCTAGTGTACGCGCTGTCGCGACTCGGTACGCGAGCCAACTGGGCGCACCTGCAGCGGGACGTGCTCGAGCGTGCCGCGCCGAGCAACCTCGTTTACGACGTGATCCTCGTGGATCAGGGGGCGCGTGCCATCGAAGTGCTGCGCGAGGTCCGCGCGGCGCTCGATCTCGGCTTGCGTGAGGCGAAGCTCCTGACCGACGAAAAGGGCGGTGTGCTCGCGCGCGGGTGGGGTCTGGTCGCAGCCGAGGGACTCTCTATGCGACTCGAGGACCTTGGCGCGAAGACCGAGGTCCGGGAGCGCGAGCGAGAGGGGTAGACGTCTACAGGACTGACCAGTTCTCGACCATGGCTTCCACAAGGCGCCAAGAAGTACGCGAGATCGCGGCCGTCGCTCGCGTGGCAATCTGCGCAGGATGCGGAGATGGCACCGGTGAAGAGTAGACCTTACTGTCTGATGTCGGCTTCGAGCTGTGCCTGTCGACCAACCTGAGTTTCGATCTCCGATGTGCGACAAGGGATGCCAGAGACCGTACAGTTCAGTGTCGACAACGCTAGTACCGTCACTCGAGGCGATCGTAGAGAGGTCCCCCGGGTCAGCGGGCGCCCATCAACTCAGCTTGGGCCAACCACAGGGAATGCTCGAGCTGTGCGAGCTGACCACGCTCACACCCTGTCGGCGCCGAGACTGGATTGCAGCGCGCAGGCTCACGGCGACCGATTTCGAGCCAGCGATTGCGAGGGTCGGCAAAGTCCGTGCTGATGATATGAGCGCCGCTTGCGAGGGCCGCATCACGACGCGCACGGTCGCGCACGAGAGCGGCGTCGGCGCGCGTGCGCACGAGGAACCCCGCCTGCACGGCGCGGCGGATGGCGCGACCGTGGCGCACCGGATCATTGATCATGAGAATGGCGGCCTCCGGACGCTCCGGTGTACTCGCCACAAACATCGTCGGCAGGCGGCCCGCACGACTTTGGCGAACGTAGGCGCGCCGATGCCTGGCCTCGCCAAACAACACGAAGGCCACGCGGCCACGTACTTCTTCTACTCTTGGCCAACCATGGCGGAGCACGGAGTCGCGCAGCGAAAGACCGGGCACTTCGACGTCTGCCGGCGTGAGTAAGGATGAACGCGGAAACACCTGGCTTATCTCGGATTCAATCGCATCGATGCGACCGTCGAGTCCGGAGGGCACGAGCGCCTCTTTCGCTTCGATGAACACGAACACCGGCAGGTGAAAGGGCTGCTTCTTCGACCAGTTGCGGATGCGAGTCAGGCAACTCGCCAAGGTCTTGCAGCTCGAGCGCCCATCCAGAAACGGAACGTGCGAGACGAACAGCTCGCCGTGCTCATACCGAACGTCGAGCTCGAGTTGACGTACGCCCTGGGTTTCGAGCTGCACATCGAGGGGCGCGTTGGTGTACTTCCATTGGCGTGACAACGAAAAACGCGGCGCCTTGTGGTAGCTGTTGTGCGAGCCCTTGAGCTGCAGGTGGGAAAGAGAAAGTCGGTCGCCGCGTCTGGCCACTGGCCGTCGCGTGATGGATTCGGCCTCGGCACCACCCGCGTCAAACCAATCGAAGGGCGCGGTCGACACGGATGAGCAGCCGACGCTGAGCATGAGAGCCAACCACCGCACCCGGCCTAGCAGGGAGAGCGCGCGAAACAACACAGCGCACCTCATAGATCTCGTTCTGCAGGCTCAAGCTGGTCTGCGCCATCGATCATCGCCGTTTGCGTGCGTCACGTCACCGCGCAAAGGAATTTGCGGGCATAACGCACGAACACACGAGCGCACAGGCCCTCACGGGCAGGCATCTTACTGTTTGTCGCGACGCCCCAACGCAGTCTCCAGAAACCCGAGCAGTTTATCGGCGCGTGCATCCCAGGTAAGGTCCTGGGAGGTGTGCAGGGCAGACTCAGACAAAGAATGTGCGAGCGCAGTGTCGAGAAGCAGCGCGCGCAGCGCCTTACTTGCGGCCTCCACGTCACCCACGGGGACCAGACGCGCGTTCCGACCATCCTCGAGCAGCTCGAGCACGTCGGACGTGCGGGGCGCGAGGATCGGTCGCCCGGCCGCCAGGTACAAGAAGAGCTTCATGGGCAAGACGGTGTTGCCCACGACGGACAGGCCGCGATTGCTCGGTGGAAGCAGGAGCACGTCGGAGGCTTTGAGGTACCAAGCGACGCGTTCGAACGGCTGCCACGGCACGAGCCGCACGTTGGGTACGGAGCGCGCAAGGTGCTCGATCAAACCACCCTTACCATCATGGCCCACGAGTAGAAACAACGCTTCGGGTACGCGCGTTGCCATCTGAACGATGGAGTCGATGCCCTTCGTCGCATTGACGTGCCCTGTGTACGACACGATCTGACGGTCTAAGGGCAAGCCCAGCTCGCGGCGCGCTTCGACCTTGTCGGGCGCCGAACGCATCAGCTCTGGATCGTAGCCATTGTGCGCGACGAGTAAGCGTGCTGGATCAACTCCGAGGTTTGCGTAGCGTTGCTGAGCAAACCGCGAATGAAGCACGGCGCCCACGCACAGCGGAGCATTCAACGCCCAGCGAAACAACGGGCGCAACGGAACGAACTGATCGAACCAGGGACGGTAAGTTTCGTAAGCGTAAGGGATGTCGGAGGTAGCCGCGGCAAACAGAGTAAGAAAGTTGCGCGTATACAGTAAGTCACTGCCGCGTGCCCGCTCCCGTGCGAACAGCGCATGATAGATCTTGCGTGCGTCGCTTTGACCCATGAACGGTTGAGGGAAACCTGCCACGTGAAAGTCACCGCGCACCCGATAGTAGTCGCGCAGGGCGCCCGCATCGGGAGCTGCGCCCGCACCTTTTTTGCACGGTAAGACCAGCGTTACGTCGACACCTTTGCGTGCCAAAGCCGCCACGGTCTGCACGGCCTGTTCGGAGTCGGTTTCGGTCGCGGGCAGCGGACGATCGAAGACGTACGTGATGCGCACGGGCAGCTCGAACGCTCAGGTCACGAGCGGGAGGCGCCGTGACGCGTACTCGTCGGTCACCTCGCGCGGGGGCCTTGGTGCTCCAGGTTGTGAACGAAGGCTGTCGTAGGCACTCGCTCTGCGCACGCAACCAATGGTGCACTGCGCCTCGCAGCCCTTGGGCGCATCGAAGGCGGCGCGCATCTGGTCTGCACCGTAGTCGAGCAAGGCGATGCCAGGCTCGCCACGACGCTGGCTGCAATAGGAGACCTTACCGAACTCATCGACGTAGAGATAGCGACTGCCTGCGCGGCACTTGAACGGCGCGGTGCCGCCCGCGATCATCTGATCTTCCCAACCCTCGCCAGCGCTATGAAAGATGGTCTTACGGCTGCGCGCGCGCATCTCACGGTACAACGATGCGAGCTCCTCACCGGCAAGTCCCGCATCGAGCTGACCGTCAGGTCCGTGCATCAATCCGACCGTCATGTAAAAGCCGAGCCGTTCCACCTCGTCGACGAGCTTACGGGTGGCCCAGGCTGGGCTCGAGCCCAGCACGGCATTGACGTTGACGCCGAACTTCGCGTGCTCCTTGAGAAGCTCAAGCTTCTTCTGAATCTTGGAGAGCGACTTCTGTGAGACGTCGTTCGGCTCGAGGTTATCGATGGAGATTTGCAGAAAGCTTAGCTGGGCGGCATTGAGACGCTGAATCCACGTACGCGTGAGCGGATATCCGTTAGTAATGCTGGTGACCACGATGCCTTTGCCTACGGCATAGGCGATGAGCTCATCGAGCTGCGGGTGCAGGAGCGGCTCGCCTCCTGTAAAAGTAAGCACCACGGTCCCGAGCGCCGCCACGTGATCGATCTGACGCTTGAGCACCGCAAACTCGACGGGAGGCGACACCTCGTCGAACTCATTGCAGTAGCCACAGCTCAGGTTGCAGCGTCGCGTCACGACCATCTGCACCAGCACCGGCGTAGTGGGGGTGAACAACATGCGGGCACCGCGCGCTAGTGCGACCGGAAAACGAGCTGGCAAAAACAAGCGGGCCCCCCTGGTTGAGGTAGGTCAGAATCAGCGGCACGCTAGCCGTAAACGAAGACGGTGGCCAGTGGGTGCAAGAACCTGCACCCGTAAAGCAGCCTGCCCGCTGCGCCGGCCCCCCAAAAGACCGCGCCCGGGCTTGGCCGGCCAAGCGTTGTTCGCTATCACGGGGCGGGGCATGCCCAAAGTCGCAGTCTTCAGCACCAATTTCCTCGAGTACTCGCAGACGTTCGTGCACGAGGAGATCACCCACCACCGCCGCTACGAGGTGGAAATGTTCGCTCGCAAGCGCCACAATCCCCAGCGCTTTCCCTTCGAGCCGCTGCACATGGGTGGTCTCCGCTACGCCGTCATGCGCCGGGATGCCGGGTTTGATCGTGTGTTTCGAGAGCGTAATTTCGCCCTGGTGCACGGCCACTTTGGAACGGGTTCGCTTTACGCCCTGGCTTACGCCCAGCGCTTCGGCTTACCGCTCGTCGTCACGTTCCACGGCTATGACGCGGCGCTCCTTCGCAGCCATGCCCGCTTGATACCCAAGAACTGGGCCTACGCATTGCTCGCGCCGACGCTTCTGCCGCGTATTACCCTCGGTCTCTGCGCGTCCAAGGAGTTGTTCGAGATGGTGGCCGAAGCAGGTGTGCCGCGGGATCGGCTGCGCGTTTACCATCTCGGCATCGACCTTGCGCGCTTTCGCTTCCACGGCCGCAGGCCGCGCGCTCGCGTGTTGATGGTGGGGCGTTTCGTCGAGAAAAAGGGCTTCGAATACGGCATCAGGGCTTTTGCCCGGGCGCTCACAGCAGGCTGCGATGCAGAGCTTGTGATCGTTGGAAGTGGAGAGCTTGGCCCAAGGCTTGTGGACCTCGTGCGCGAGCTTGGGATCACGGCACACGTGGACTTTCGTGGTGTGCTCGACTCGGAGCAAATCGCAGCCTTACTATCTGAAGCCGACGTGCTGATGGCGCCCAGCGTCGTGGCAGCCAATGGCGATCGGGAGTCCGGGGTGATCGCGATCAAGGAGGCCTCCGCAAGTGAAGCGGCTGTGCTCGGCACTTACCATGGCGGCATCCCAGAGATCATCGATGACGGGCAGACGGGCTTTATGGTACCGGAGCGACATCCTGACCTTCTGGGCGACCGGCTCCAGACCTTACTTTCCGATCGCGAGCGTGCACGCGCCATGGGCCGTGCGGGCCGCCTCAAGATGGAACGTGAATACGATCTGACGCGCCAGGTCGACGAGCTCGAGACACGCTACGACGAGGCCAGCGAGCGCTTCGCAGCTTCCGGCGCGCCATGATCGCGCTCGTACGGCGTGGGCTGTTTCCGTAAACGTAACTTTCCCCACGATTCCTATTCGCTCCTATTCGCTCTTGAGCGAAAAAGTCACGACATGCCCTGCTATGGCAGATGTTGCTCAGAAACCGCCCACGATTTCCTTCCGAGTCTGATAAGCAGAGCATGCGACTGGGGGTTGAGACCTCAGCTCGCTCCCCCCGTGCGAGCTTCCCTGGCGGCCGCGTTGCGCCAGGGCGAGCCCAAGGTCCAAAAAGGAAAGTACCCCCCACATGAAGAACGTCATCATTCCTGCCCTGATCGCAGCGGTCTCAATGAGTTCCACAGCATTCGCGCATGGGCCCAACACGGAGGTGAACTTCGCCTTCGGCGGCGCCCGCACCGACGCCCTCAATGCCACCGCCATATTCGACCCAGCCACCGCGGCACAGGTCAACGCAGCGGGCCTCCAGCTGCTGGGATTGACCCAACAGCTGGCATTCGCCGAGGAGACGCTCGGCAAGGTCGAGAAGAAGGACGTATTCTATCTCTCCGTTGGGACCAACGACTTCCTCAGTAGCCTCGTGCTCCAAGATCTGGACCTCCAGGTCTCCGTGAACCGCGTCGTCGCGGCGCTCGAGGACCTCTACACCGAGAAGAAAGCCCGCTACATCGTGGTGCCGAACCTTGCGCCCGTGGGCCTGCTGCCCCTGTTGGCCCTGCCCGGTGGTCCGGTTGGTCTTCCCCCCGAGGCGCTCGCCGGCCTCAG
The DNA here is from genome assembly GCA_046598735.1 of Polyangiales bacterium. Taxonomy (GTDB): domain Bacteria; phylum Myxococcota_A; class Polyangia; order Polyangiales; family DASUME01; genus DASUME01. Next base: position 6,693 of record JBKJIA010000389.1, on the reverse strand, counting down.
CGCCCAGAGTTCGGGCTTCAACCAGTTACTCGCCGCCGCCGCCGCAGACTTCGAGGCCGACCACCGTGACGCCCAGATCGTGATCGTCGACGTGGAGAGCATTGTGAAGGGCATCGTGGCCGATCCACTCGTCAACAGCGTCGTGCCGTGCAACCTCACGGGCGCACCCTCCTGCGAGGGCTTCCTGTTCCTGGACTGGGTCCATCCCACGACGACTGTGTACGCCCGGTACGCCGAGGCAGCCCGCGCCGGCCTGCGGGCTGCTGGCTTCCGCGCACCCGCGGAGGGGCAATCTTGCCGCGCTGCTGGGGGCAGCAAGAGCGCGAATCGCGTGATCACCTTCGGTGACTCGCTGGCCGACACCGGCTCGTACAACGACGTGGTGCTGCGCGCGACGGGAACACCCGGCCTGCCCGAGGAGCAGGGCTTTTTCGCGGGTCGCTTCTCGGATGGACCGACGAGCATCGACCACCTCGAGGAGCTGCTGTGCGTGAAGCACCCGAGCGAGTTCTTCCAGCAGCCCGCCTCCAACTGAGGCGCCGAAAAACGCGGGGCCGCCTTGGCGACGATCTTACCTGCGGGACCGCGCCTGGTGTTTTCCAGCGGACGTGGCGGCTTCTGTAAGGGGGTCCAGTAGCTCGCGCAGCTTACGTGCCAGGGCATCTGGAGAAACAGGCTTCGGCAGGTAGGCGATGCCTGGATCGATCACGCCGTGGTGCACGATCGCGTCATCGGTATACCCCGAGACGTACAACACTTTGAGCCGAGGCCGCGCCAACAGCAGACGCTCTGCCAACTGACGTCCGTTCATGCCGGGCATGACCACGTCGGTGAGTAGGAGATGGATCGGAGCGTCATAGTGCGCGCTCAACAAGAGGGCTTCATCGCCGTGGCTCGCTTCGATCAGGTTGTAGCCCTGGCGCTCTAAGATCGTGCGCATGGTGCCCCGCACGGCGTCGTTGTCTTCCACCAGCATGATCGTCTCCGTACCCCGCCTTACCGTCGTGCTCACAGGTGGCGGACAGTCCGAAAGCACATCGGCTCGCTCGGTACGGGGCAAATACACTCTGAACGTGGTGCCGCGGCTCAAAGAGCTCTCGACGGTGATGTGACCGCCGCTCTGTTTGATGATGCCGTACGCCATGGACAGACCGAGCCCAGTCCCCTTACCTTTTTCTTTGAGCGTAAAGAAGGGCTCGAAGATCTGCGCCATGGTCGCAGCATCCATACCGATGCCCGTATCTGCGACGGTAAGCATCACGTAGGCGCCGGGCATCACACCGTGTTGCACCGCCACGTCCTCGGCGCTGAGGGTAACGGCGGCGGTTGCGAGGCTCAAGCGGCCGCCATTTGGCATGGCATCGCGCGCGTTCAGCACGAGGTTCATGATCACTTGATCGATCTGCCCCGGGTCCGCATAGACACGGCCCACCGGTTGGTCGACGGCGAGCGAGAGCTCGATGTGTGCCCCTAGGAGCCGACTCAACAGTTTGTCGAGCTCACGCACGCGCTGGTTCAGATCGACGATCTGAGGTTCCAGGATTTGACGCCGACTGAAAGCGAGCAGTTGCTTTGTCAAGGCTTCTGCCCGGCGCGCCGCCTTCTCAACTTGCTGCAGGTCCACACGCAGGGGAACACCCTCAGGTAGGTCTTCGAGGGCAAGGGCCGTATAACCTATCATCACCGACAGTAAGTTATTGAAGTCGTGCGCGATGCCACCCGCGAGTTTCCCGACCGCTTCCATCTTATGTGCCTGACGCAGCTGTGCCTCGAGGGCGCGTTGCTCAGTCACATCACGAGCCACGGCATACACCACGCCATCGGCAGGCACCGCGCTCCACGACAGCACGCGGTAAGATCCGTCGTGGCAACGGTAACGATTCTCGAAGTGCGTGGATTTCTCACCCATGCTCAGGTTGCCGAGCTCAGCGCGTGATTTCGCAAGATCGTCAGGGTGGAGAAAATCAAAAAGCGGGCGCGCCAGGATTTCATCGCTCGAGTAGCCCAAAATGCGACCGAACGAGGGATTAACGCGGGTATAGCGGCCCTCCAAGGTCGCCACGCAAATGATGTCGAGTGACAAACCGAACAGCGCGTCGGACTCAGCACGCTCCCGGCGTCGTTCGGTCACGTCGGTGACCATGCCGATCGTACCTTCGAACTCCCCCTGAGCATTGGTCAGGGGAGTCGCACTTACTTGCGTCCATACTTCGTGGCCGTCTTTGTGACGGTAACGTTGCTCGTAGACATCGCCTAGGCCGCGCCGTCTGCGCTCAAAGCGATGCTGGCCGGTGGTGAGTGCATCATGGTGAAAGAAGTCGAACACGTCGCGACCCACCATTTCGTCGCGCGCGTAACCGAGCATGTGCGCCATATGATGATTGACGAAGGTGATCCGCCCCGCCTCGTTCGTGGTGACTACACCTTCGGATGTCGTCTCCACGATGCGTCGATAGCGCTCTTCGCTTTCGCGCAGACGTTGCTCGGCGTCGAGCCTGCGCTGCTCCTTTTGGATGGCGCTGTGAGCCACGCCCAACGTCTCCGCGATGCGCTCAAATAGGCGCAGCTCCGGTTCGCCAAAGAAGTGGGGAACGGGCGCGTAAAATCCCATCACCGCCTTGCGTTCGGCGATCATGAGAGGAACGGCCGCCGCGGATCGGTAACCACGCTGCCAGGCCGCGGCACGAAAAGGCGCCATGCGCGGTTCTCGGAGATCGCCGCATGCATCGGCGCGTCCTTCGCGCGCAGCGACACCCATCGGACCCTGGCCAAGCGCACCAGGCTCGGTCGACACGGACACTTCGGAAAGGTAACCATCCTCTTGGCCTGCAAACATGATCGGATGCACGAGACCGCTAGGAGTGACTTCACCGATCCATACCATCGTAAGCGCACCGTCTTCGACCAGGATGCGGCAGGCCTCCCGATTCAGCAGATCGCTGTCGCGGCTGCGTGTGACGGCCGCATTGAGCTTACTAAGCACCGAGTAGAGTCGATTCACGCGCGTGAGGCTGGCTTGCGCGCTCTTGTATTCGCTCAGGTCGCGCAAGTGCACGATGTCGATACCCGGCAGCACGTTCGAGCTGGCACTGTATTCGGTATGACGGCGGTTATCGTCAGGTCGCAGCACTTCGAGTTCCCCTCGACAATGCCCGGCTGCCGGCACTTGTCGTAGCGCAACAAACAGCGGCTCGGGGTCCGATGTGAGCGCTGAAAGAAACATGCCTGGCAGCACCGAGCGCGCGCGGCCGAATAGCTCACACGCCGCGGGGTTCGCATCGACGATCTTACCTTCGCGGTCCATCAGCACGATGGCATCGAGGGCGCTATCGAACATGCCGCGCATCAGACATTCGCTGCGCTGCAGATGCGTGAGCTCTGCCGCACCCAAGCGCAAGTCGTCGCCCTCACTCATCGAACACCAACCCGCGCCCAGCGCCGCGCACCCGCCCAGAGCGCAGAATACCAACGACTAGCGGAGATTTAGGACTTTCTTCACCTTGGAGATCAACTCGTCGGGTTTGAACGGCTTCGTAAGGTAGTGCCGCGCGCCCGAGTTGATACCTGCAATCACATCGCGCGGTCCGCTTTTGGCCGTCAAGATGATGGCGGGAATGTTCTTGAGCTTCTCGTTGGCCTTCATCTCTTTGACAAGCGTCAGGCCATCCTTGCGGGGCATCATCAGATCGGTGACCACCAAATCCGGAGGGTCACCTAGCATCAAGATCTGTAGTGCATGCTCGCCATCCGCCGCCATCGCAACGTCGCCGACGCTGCCGAGCAGGCGATACATGAGCCGCAGCAGATCTTCATCATCTTCGACCACCAGGATTCGTGGACGCTCTTGGACTGGAGGGATCGGAGGTGGTTTGGGCGCTGCCATCAGAGTCTGGCTTCTATCATGGCAAAACGGCCACGGACTTGTCTATAAGGCCGGGGCTCGGGGTACTAAGCGACAAGCACAGCTACACGTGCTGCAAGCTACGTGTACGACTGCACCAGCACTTCGCGGCGGCCGCCGGCTTTGCCGGATGCGGGGCCGACTACACCGTCTTTTTCCATACGTTCGACCAGCTTCGCGGCCTTGTTGTAGCCCACGCCGAGCTGGCGCTGCAGATGGCTTATCGAGCAGTAACCTGCTTGTGCCACCGCTGCGACGGCCTTGTCATAGAAGGGGTCATCACTAGCCGCTGACGTACCAGCGGAATCGCCGCCTTCTTCGTCATCGCGCGGCTTGAGGATGCTGTTGTCGTAAACGGGCTTACCTTGCGCGCGCAGATAATCACAGAGCGCGGTGACCTCATCCTCGCTGATGTACGCGCTGTGCACACGCTTGAGGTCGCTTGCCCCGGGCGGGATCATCAACAGGTCACCCATGCCGAGCAAATGCTCCGCACCTTGGCGCCCCAGGATGGTCTTACTGTCTTCGCGCTGGCTTACCTTGAAGGCGATACGCGCCGGAAAGTTGGCCTTGATCATGCCGGTGATCACATCGACGCTGGGTCGTTGCGTCGCCAAGATCACGTGAATACCCGCAGCGCGCGCTTTTTGTGCAAGGCGCGCAATCGCGGTCTCCACGTCTTTGGCGGCCACCATCATCAAGTCTGCAAACTCGTCGACCACCACGACCACGTACGGCAGCTTCTCCGGCGGCGTCAGCGCGTCGGGTTGCTCGTCGCCGTCGGGAGACAGCCACATATCTTCGCCGCTCGGCCCAACCGTGCGCACCTTGCCCGCACGGCTGGGAAACAGCTTCTCCACCGGCATTTCGCCGCTAAGTACCTTTTCCACGCGTTGGTTGTACGTGGTCACATTGCGCGCACCGGCATCGGCAAAGAGCTGGTAGCGACGCTCCATTTCGTCCACCGCCCAGCGCAGTGCGAGCGACGCCTTTTTCATGTCCGTCACGACCGGCAACAACATGTGCGGAATGCCGTCGTAGACCGCGAGCTCGACCACCTTAGGATCGATCATCAGCAATCGCACTTCTTCGGGCGTGCGCTTGAATAGTAAGGACGCAAGCATGACGTTCAGGCCCACGCTCTTGCCCGCGCCCGTCGCGCCGGCGACGAGCAAATGTGGCATCTTCGACAGATCGCCGTACACAGGCTGGCCGGCAATGTCCTTACCGAGCGCGATCGGCAATGGACCGGTCTGTTTTTCCCAGCGTTCGTCTTCCAAAATCTGACGCAGCGAAACCGTCTGCCGCACGGCATTGGGCAACTCGAAGCCCACGCGCGCCTTACCCGGAATCGGCGCCACGATGCGCACCTTTTGAGCGGCAAGCGACATCGCCAAGTCATCGGCCAGACCCGCGATCTTGGAAACCTTAGTACCGCTGCGCGGTTCGAACTCGTACATAGTGACGACCGGTCCGGGATGGATCTCGTCCACCCGTCCCACCACACCGTAAGCTTCGAGCTTCTCCACCAAACGCGCCGCATTCTGCTTGAGCTGGCTGTGGTCGATCTGAACCTCGGACGCTATCAACGGCTCGAGCATACTTGTGGCAGGCAGACGAAACGGTAAGATCTTACTATTGGTGGGTGGCGCCGCAGCCTTGACGGGACACTGAATGGCTTCCGGAGAAGGCGCCACGATCACAGGCCCCAGCTCGACCTTAGTCTTGCCGAGTTTGCTAACCTTAGCCTGCACTTTGCTTTCGATGACCGGCGCGACGGACTCGTCTTCATCGCCTTCGCCTGCACCGGCTAGGGCTTCCTCGTCGTCTTCGTCCTCGTCGTCTTCGAATAGGTCTTCTTCGTCGTCATCCTCGTCAGAGTCGGAAGCTTCGCGCTCCTCTTCTTCGTCATCATCATCATCCGCGCCGATCACGCGTGGTTCGTTGGCGAGCTCTTCCGCCTCGCGCTGGGTTTGTTCGAGCAGCTTGGCTTCGCGCCAGGCGTCCGCGACCGACGTCGCGCCATCCGTCGCCGCGCGCAACGTCCCCATCAAACGACGCCACAACGCAGCCACGCCCACGCGCGTCAGCGTCGTGACGGAAATCGTCGTGCGCAACACGAGCGTGGTCAGCAAGACCGCAGTACCCACCACAAACGCGCCCACCAGACCGAACAGCGAACGCAACAGCTCGCCCAAGACTTCGCCCAGTAAGCCACCCGGCAGCTGCGTTCCGAACACGCGCGCGTCCGGCAGACCGAGATGCACGAGCGCGCACCCGACCAACAGAATCACGATCATGGCCGCCCAGTTCGCAAGCCCCAGCGGCGACGGGCGATGAGCAAACAAGCGGAACGTGAACGTGCCGAGCTCGAACGGCACCACCCAGGCCGCCAAGCCAAACGCCATGGTCAGCGCATTGGCGAGGCCGTGTCCGACCGCCCCAATCCAGTTGTTGGATGCCTCCGCGCCGTATGAAAACAGCGACAGAGCGACCAGAACCGTACCCGCCATAGAGACGATTCCGACCACCTCATAGCGGCGGCCGGGCTCGACGATCGGGCTCACATTTCGTGTAGTTGCTCGCGTACTCAAGGGCAGATCTCCCTACCCGCCACCATAGGGATCTCTGCTTCGACCGGTCAACAAATGGAGCTTCCGCCGATTCTGTGATGTTATGCCGCTCGTGCGGCTGGGGTCTCAACCCAGCGTATTCCGTGAAAGTTCGGGCTGTACGCTGCGGCTGCGACCGCCTATTCTCCGGCGTCGCAGGGAGTCTGGAATAGGCGCCGG
>JBKJIA010000260.1:0-7506 GCA_046598735.1 Polyangiales bacterium | reverse complement strand
CCACCGCCATCGTGCAAAAGCACCACGCGTCCGCCGCGCTCTACTTGGTCGACGATTCGTTGCGCGATGACGCGCGGTCCTGGCTTCTGCCAGTCCAGAGGATCAACGTTCGCTCCGACAAAGATGTAGCCGTTCTGCAGCGCAACACGCAGCGGCCCGAGATCCTCAGGTCGGTTGGGGTCCACGTTGGCCGTGTATGGCGCGCGAAACACCGGAGAACGACGTCCGGTCAAACCTTCGAGCAAACGGGAGGTCGCATTGAGCTCGACCACTTGTTCGGCGGGGGTCAGCTGATCGAGATGAGGATGCGTAAACGAATGATTGCCGATCAGATGCCCAGCCTCCGCAAGCTCGGTCACGAGCTCGGGATATTGCATCGCTTGATCGCCGACCGCGAAGAAGGTGCCCGGCACGTTCAGCTTGTCGAGTGCTTCAAGCACTGCCGGCGTGCCCTTGGGGTCCGGGCCATCGTCGAACGTGAGCACCACGTCTTTACCACGTGAGCCGCGGCGTTCGACTAAGAACCCTGTCGGCGGTTGCGTGTAGACCGCGGAGGCGACGCGACCGCGCTTGTCGAGCTGCATGTCGCGGCGCCCAGTGGTGGGCTCAGCGCGAATAGTAAGGACCTCCCCCTCCCCCATCAGGTCCACGGAGCGGCTGGCAGGGATCGTTGCGAGCGCGTGTGCGTCCGTTTGCTGGTCCACCCCGAAGAACTTCCAAAGGGTTTCGTCTTCGGTGCCAAGACGCCATAGGGCCATACGCGAGAGGCCTTGATCCCGCAGGCTACCGGCTTGGTTGAACGCGCTCAGCGCATCCTGACACCACACGTCGTGCACGCGTTGCTGGGAGTCTGTGTAGCCAAAGCGCGCGTTTTCAACGCCTGCTTCGAACTCCACGCGTGCACCCGAAGCGCGCGCGCGATCCATGGCCTCTCGAAACGACAAGCTCTCTGCAGGAGGCGCATTGGGGGCGAGCATCCAATCGTAACAGTAAGCTCCGACGGCGATCACCAGGCGCTCGCGATCGACGCGCGTGAGTGCCTGGGCCACCGATGTCTCGAACCATTCGCGTCCTGACACAGGTCCAGGCAAGGAGCTTGGGTAGTGCTGGTCATACGCCATCACGAATACGCCGTCTGCAACCTTACTGATGAACTCCAGGTCATAGGCGGGGTCATAGAAAGCGACGTCCACGGTCAGGCGCAGGCCTTTGGCATGGAGCGCGTTTTTCAAATCGACGAGCAGCTCGAGCAAAGGCTCAGAGTCTTCGGGTTGTAAATCTTCGACGTCGACATTCACGCCGTCCGCATCGAGTGCCAGCAAGCGGGCGACGAGTTTGCTGACGAAACATCCGCGTTGCTCGTCGTCGCGCATCAACGCAGCAAAACTTTTGCCCTGCCACTGCTGCTTTAACAGATTCGCCACGCGCGGCATTACCAACACATCGTGACCATCGAGAATGCGACGCGTGGGCTCGTCGATGTGCTCCACGATTTCGCAGGTCGGCCCCGCGACGCTGAACCAATCGGGAATGACGACGTCGAGCTGCGATACGTGACGCTCTAGCGATGCGTAAGCGGCCGGATCATCGCGCACGGAAAACGCGACGGCACTGTGCTCGGGTAATAGTAAGACGGTATCCGAGGCCTGCCGGACGAGTTGCGCTCGGCGCCTGCGCTCACCTACGCGCTTGCGCGCAAGCTCCCGGCTTTGCTGGGGCGAGTACACAGGTTTGACGTAGGTCTCCTTCCAATCCTTGAGGGCGGCGGCGCGCACGCTAGGGCGTTCACCGAACACGTCCTGAAGATGGACAGGGACCATCACGCCCGTCACGGCCAAGGCCAGCGTGCCTCCCGCAACAGTAAGAAGGAGCAGCAATAGCGCGAGAGCGCGATGCCAGCGTCGATGCGATGGATCTTCAAAAATCATAGGGGAACTCCCTATTTGCGCTTCTCCGGGGCGGCGGTCAACTCAGAACACGCGGGCATCGCGATCCCGTTCAGTACAATCTTTGCGAGGCCCGTAGCCAGAAGGTGTGCAGGTGGAAACAATGTCTCCACTGGTACACCAACCTCCCGCAAGCGACGTGTAAGGATCTGCGGCAACAGACCGAGCGCGATGGTACTGAACACAAGAACTATGGGAGATACATCGTTACGCAGCTCACCTTTGTGCACGCCTTGAACCATCATGCTGAGCAGAAGTGGCACATGCCCACGAGAGAAGCGCTCGAAGAGGCGCGAGAGACGTTGCGAGGACGCCATCGCCTCTTTGACGATCAAGCGCACCACCTTCACCTCATCGTCGTTCAGGGCGGCAAAGACTTGGTAAATGGCATTGACCTTCTGCTCGATGGAAAGATCCGAGACCAGCGCCTGCTCGAGCTGCGCCAGTAACTCGACGTAGACCTCCTCGACCACCGCAAAGAACAAGTCGTCTTTGGCTGGGAAGTAGTAGTAGACCATGCCGAGGCTGGTCCCGGCATCGCGTGCAATCGCGCGCAGCGAAGCACCGTCTACGCCCTCTGCCAAGAAGCGATCGCGCGCAGCTTTGACGAGTCTGGCCGATATGTCACTCGCAGGGCGCGCCATGACTACACCAGCTTCTTTGTGAAGCGCAGGGCGGCTAGAGTGATCAGTACGCCGAGAATGCATACCAACCACACAAGCTCGTAGGACACGTCCTGAAAGCCTGCGCCCTTGAGTGTAATACCGCGCACGATGCGCATGAAGTGCGTCAAAGGTAAGGCCTGCGACAGCCACTGCGCCGGAACCGGCATCGCCTCGAAGGGGAACATGAAGCCACTTAGTAAGATGTTCGGCAACATAAAGAAGAACGACATCTGCATGGCCTGCTGCTGCGTGGTGGCAATCGTCGAGAAGAACAAGCCGAGCGACAGGTTGGCTGCAATGAACACTGACGCCAGGGCATACAAAAGAGCCAGCGAACCCACCAGCGGCACGTGAAACACAAGGCGACCAATCAGTAAGATCAGCGACATTTGTACGTAGCCTATCGCTACGTAGGGCACGATTTTGCCGGCGATGAGCTCGATACGTCGCACCGGCGACACGATCAGTTGCTCCAAGGTTCCGCGCTCGCGTTCGCGCGCGATCGCCATGGCAGTGAGCATGATCATCGTCATGGTAAGGATCACGCCCACCAGGCCTGGCACCACGTTCGTGGCCGTACGCAGCTCCGGGTTGTACCAAATGACAGGCTCGAGCGAGAGCGGCGTGACACTCAGGCCGTTGGCGGACCCACGTTTGGCGAGCCGACCGACTACGATTTCGAGCGAACGTTGTGCGCTGAGTGAAGCCGCCGTGTTGGTCGCGCTCGCAACGGTCTGAGGGTCGCTGCCATCGACTACGAGCTGCACGGAAGCTGTGCGTCCACCGTGCACGCCTTCAGAGAAATCAGCAGGCATGACCAGGGCCACACGCGCAAGCCCGGAGCGCATGGCGCGCTGCACTTCATCGTAGCTGCGCACGTTGCCGACCAGATCGTAAAAGCCGGTGGCCTGCATGCGGCGCACAAAATCTCGGGATTCGGCGCTCTGGTCCTGGTCGTAGACAACGGTCGGCATGTGACGCACGTCGGTGTTGATCGCGTATCCGAACAGTAAGAGTTGCATCACTGGCAGGGCCACCATCATGGCGAGCGTGGCTTTGTCACGACGCAGCTGGATGAGCTCCTTCCAGGCGATGGCGAGAAAGCGTGTCATGCGGCTTTGCCAGCGCGATCGAGCGCGTGCTGCTCGGCACGCACCAGGGATACGAACGCATCTTCCACCGTCGCGCGCGAAACACGGAGTTGGCCTACCGCGATGCCCGCGACTCCCATCACCGTGCGCACCAATGCTTCCGGGTCTGCGGCACCGCGTAGGGCCACGCGCATGACACCGCCGAGGAACGTGACTTCGTCGACTTCTGCATGCTGACTCAGTGCGTCCGCGGCGCGGATGGTATCGGCGCATTCTACTTCGAGCACAGTCAGCTCGCGCGCTGCGACGACCTCGGTCGGGGTGCCCACCGCGATCACCTCCCCGCGAAAGATGAATGCCAAACGATGGCAGCGCTCCGCCTCGTCCATGTAGTGCGTGGTGACGAGCACGGTCGTGCCCTCAGCTGAGACACGATGAATCTGATTCCAAAACTGACGCCGACTCACGGGATCGACGCCCGCGGTGGGCTCATCCAGAAACAGTAAGGGTGGCTCGTGAATCGTGGAGCAAGCGAGCGCCACGCGCTGCTTCCAGCCGCCGGACAACGTACCCGCGATCTGAGCACGCCTGTCGACGAGGCCGCTCTGCTCTAAGACCTGCTGAATGCGGACCTTACGCTTGGCGCGAGCGAGGCCGTATATGCCTGCATAGAAGCGCAAATTTTCCTCGACCGTAAGGTCTTCGTACAAACTGAAGCGCTGGGTCATGTAGCCGATGCGTTGCTTTATTTGCTCAGACTCGCGCGCGATGTCGAAACCCACCACGCTGCCGCTGCCCGAGGTCGGATCGAGAATCCCGCATAACATGCGGATCGTCGTCGATTTACCGGCTCCGTTCGGTCCGAGCACGCCGAAGATCTCTCCGCGTTTGACCTGCAAAGACACATCGCGTACGGCCACGAGCGAGCCGAACTTGCGCGATAGATTCTGCGTGCGAATCACATAGTCGTTCGGTTCCGGCGCCTCCATATTCATGGCTCCCCACTGCGTGCGCTGACGAACGCAGGCACACCAGCACGCAAGGCATGCGCCGGATCTGCGATCCGCACGCGCACACGGATCACCAAGTTCGCGCGCTCCTTTTCGCTGAAAAGAAAGCGCGGCGTGAACTCGGTTTTGGTAGCAATGCGCTGGACTGTGCCGGGGAGTGCCTTCGAGAGTGAATCGACGCGCACCCACACGTTTGCGCCCACCGACACGCGCGCAATCTCGGACTGGGGCACGAACACATCGACATATGGATGATCCAAATCCGCAAGCGTCGCGAGCGGCGCGCCCGGCGCTACGACCTCGCCGACTTTGGCATGCACTTCCAGTACGTCCGCAGCGCCGCGATACCTGAGCTTGTAGCGAGACAAACGCGCGTCCGTGGCGGCAAGCGCAGCGTCGAGCGCTTGGACGCGCGCACGCGCCACGTCGATCTCTTGTTTGCGCGCACCACTGCGCAAGCCCTTGAGCTTCTGCACCGCCACGTCGCGTCGCCCTGCAAGCGTGCTCTGTTGCACGTCGAGCTCGTCGAGCTGCGCACGCGGCAGCGCACCCTGCGTGAGCAGCTGTTCCAGGCGCGCGCGCTGTCTTAGCAACACGACTTTCTGCGCATCGACCGCTGCTACCTCCGCTTCAACGGCGCGCACTTCCTCGCTGCGGGCACCCGCCTCGACCAACGCAAGTTGCGCCTTGGCCGCGTCCAACTCCGCCGCACGCGCAGCGCGCTCGGGCCGCATCAGCGTCTCATCGAGCTCCGCGAGGACTATCTCGCCTTCCAAGTGGTCGCCCTCTTCGACTGACACTTGATCGATGCGACCGGCCACCTCGAAGCTGAGCGTGCGCGTCTCCAGCTCTACAACACCCTGTAAATCCTCATGATTCGTGGCCGATGCGCGGTCGCACCCAGCGAGCATTAGAACGCAGAGCCACAGCGAGCCAGCAGCGCTGCCATTCTTGATCATACGTATGATAATGTTGCTAGCGACGCGCGCGGTCAAGGACTGAGCACAAAGCTCACCTTCGCGTACTTGCCGTGGGGCTTGGGCATCGGCCAAGCGCGCAAGCCTTCTGCGACACAATCCAGGCTCTCGTCACTGCTGCCTTCGGGGGAGGCAACACCCACGGCCACGACACGTCCGCGCGCGCTCACGTACGCGGTAACAGTAAGGTTCATTGGTGCTGCGGCGAGGTCGCAGGCCGCTTTTAGATCGTCAAGATTCTTGTCGATGATACGCGCGACCCGGCCGGCTTCCCACGTCTCTGGCGAGAGCCCCGCGCTGGCGGGTTGGAGCGCCATCAACCACGTGACATTGGCAACGCCTCCGTTCGGAGCTCGAAACTGCGTGGTACGGATGACCTCGCTCAAGCACCGTTCGAGCTCGCGATCACCCAGGTCGGAGGCGCGCACGTCTACCCGATTGACCTTACCGTCCGTCGCGACTTGAATCGCAAACTCGATGCGGCCGGCAAGCACAGGCAACGCTCGCGCGCGGGGCTCGTGACATGCAGCAAAATCGCGACCGTGTTCTTCCATGGCCGTGCGCACGTCAAAGTTCGAAAGCGTGCCTTCGATACCACGCACCTGCACTGCTGCATTCACGCGCGCATCGTGCTCCCCATGCGATTCGCCGCGCCGCTCTGCGACCACGGGACGCGCTCGTTCCGATCCGTGAGCACCACAAGCCCAAAGCATCATCGTCGCAACGACTAACCAACGCAGTTTCATCGGAACCTCCCCAGGCGGGGACTTAGAGCCCACACAAGCCGCTTGGTTCTCGTAAATCTGCTGATTCGCTGGGGGTACAGATCTGAACCTGTCGCATGGCTGCCAAGCACGGAACCTTGCGCTGCGACTGCGTTGTCTGGCTGAGCTTGGATGCGAGCCAACAGCCGACGTAGAAAAAGGCATCGCGGCTGCGTTGCGAAGCGATGTCGCAGCCTGATAGCGTGCCGGACCATGAATCAGCGGTCGTTTGGCTGCAGCGTGCTGCTCGCCCTGTGCGCTTGCAGCATCACGAGCGAAGGCAAAGGGGCGGAGCGAGCCACGGCCGACGCAGCTCTCGTCATGCCTAATGATGCCAGCCTGGATGGCCAAGCGAACACGCGCGACGCCGCCGCTCCCGTGGATGCAAGCGTAAGCCGGGACGCGCAAGTGAGAGACGCTGCTGCTCCACTCCCGTGCAACGGACACGCCGCGCTGTGCACCCGCCGCTATCATCAGGTGGCCTACCCCGCCACGCACAACTCGCACGCGGCGCAAAAGTATGGTTACAGCGTGGTCAACGCCAATCAAATCAGTGGACTCGACAAGCAACTTGACGATGGCGTGCGCGCATTCTTGATCGATGTCTACGACTACAATGGTGAGCACGTGTTGTGTCACGGCCCCTGCCAGTTGAAGAACACGCCCCACCTCGACTGGCTCCATACGCTCAAGGCGTTTCTCGCCTCGCACCCACGCGAGGTCATCACGATCATCTATCAAGATGACTTGGCCGCCGATCAGATTGCCGGCGACTTCACGGCCGCGGGACTCGAGCCTTACCTATATACCTACATCGTGGGCAGCGAATGGCCCACCCTCCGGCAAATGATCGACGGCAACACGCGCCTGGTCGTGACGGCCGAACATGGCCGCCCTCCACCCGCTTGGTTTCAGCACGTATGGGATGTCGCTTGGGACACGCCCTATGAGTTTCGCAGCGCCAACGACTTCAACTGCGACCTGAATCGCGGCGCCAAAACGAACCCGCTTTTCCTCGTCAATCATTGGATCTCGAGCGGCTTTGGCTCGGTG
>JBKJIA010000252.1:0-2779 GCA_046598735.1 Polyangiales bacterium | reverse complement strand
GCTCGGAGTTGACCTTGTAGCCCACGGCGATGATGGCGGAGAGATTGTAGTGCTGGGTGTCGTAGGTCTTGCCGTCGGCGGCAGTTATTCGAAAATTTCGAATAACTGCGTCCTCCTCCAGCTCGCTGTCCTCGAACACCTTCTTCAGGTGGTAGTTGACGGTCGGGACCTCGACGTCATGGAGCTGCGCCATCATCTTCTGGCTGAGCCAAACGTTCTCGTCCGCGTAGACCGCCTCCACGCCGCCCGCGCCGCTGGCCGCCACGAAGGTCAGGTACTCGGCCGCCGAGGAGCGAGCGAGCGGGGCGGTGGGCTTCTTCTTGCGGGTCATACGGCGTCTCCTGAAAGCTGCTTGATGTCCTGCGCGATACGACCATGCTCCGCCAACCTCACTTTCATTCGGTGGCGCCCCGACGAACCTCGCGCTGCTGCTGCAACCCCAAGTACCCTCTGGCCTGCGCCAGAATATTCCGTTGACTCACTATGCGTTCCAGGGCATTCTATGAGCATGCCGCGCATCGCTGAGTTCGATGGCATCGTGATCGCGATGTACTTCGGCGACCACAATCCACCGCACTTTCATGCGCTCTATCAGGGCTCGGAGGCGCTGTTCAGCATCGCGCCTGTGGAGTTGATCGAAGGAGCCTTGCCCCGCGTGCAAGCAAAGCCGTGAAGGTATGGGCCGCGGCCAACACGGGCAACAGGCCAAATGGGCCGAGCTTTCAGAGTAGAGGAGTTGTCATGATCCATGTTGCCCAGGTACGTCACGCAGGCGATCACATGCTCGCTCTCGTCTTCAGCGATGGCACGCTCGGCGTCGCAGACCTGAAGAAGGAGCTCGGCCGCAAGGCATTTGCACCATTGCGCGACGAGAAGGTTTTCGCGCAGGCGTTCATCCAAGATGGCACAGTCTGTTGGCCGGGCGGGCTCGACATGGCAGCCGAGCGACTCTATGCGCTCGCACACGAGCTGACCCCGCCGGCAACATTAGAGCAGGCGCGCGCGAACCAGGCCGAAGTAAGCCTGCGAGAGCTGCGCAAGGCTCTTGGCATCAATCAGCAGGCGCTCGCCGAAGCGATGGGTATGTCCCAGTCGGACGTGTCGAAACTGGAACGGAGAGAAGATCACTTACTGTCGACCGTACGTCGCGCCGTGCACGCGTTCGGTGGCGAAATCGAAGTGATCGCAGTGGTAGGAGACAAGCGCGTGAAACTAGCGGTGTAGTATGACAGGAAGGTGATGCGTGATGACGATGTCGCCCGCGCGCAGCTCTTCCTCGAGGAAGGTGCGTGCACGCCGGTGCTCCTCGTATACCCAGGTCTCGTAATCCTCGATCTGAGCGAAGTCATTCATATAACGCTTGTAGAGCGTCGCCTCCTCACTCGCTGCGAACCACAACGGGGTCCCAAGAAAGCGCTGGCCCGACGCGAGCGTGCGCTGAAACGTCGGCGCACCGCAGGCATCACGGCCGCGATCGCCACCCTTGTGTTGATCGGCTCGGTACAGCACGTGGAAGTGAGCGGCGGGCACGACGGGCCTCTGCGCGACGAACGCTCCCTGGCCGCGATCCGCGCGCTGCGCAATATGTGAGGCGAAAGCTCTTGACCTGGCACCATGGTCCTACCAGAGTAGGACCATGGCTCAAGCAGAGCGCAACAAGAAGCCGCAGCGGCTCGCGGGCCCTACACGCGGCACCAAGTCCCGTGCCGCAAAGGCAGCGAAACCGACGTCCAGAGTCCGCACGGACAAGCTGAGCGTGTCGCTGGGTACCGAGGATGTGGTGTGGGTGACGCGTCGCGCGAAACGGCTCGGCACCAGCGTCTCTGCCGTGATCGCAACTGCGCTCGCTACGCAGCGCCGTGCCGAGGCTCAAGACACCTTACTATCACTATTAGGCGATGACGAAGTCAGCGAAGCGTCCGTCGCGGCCGCGCGTCGCGAAGCTTTCGGCGCATGAGAAAAGGCTTCACCTTCGACACGGGCGCCTTGATCGCACTGGAGCGCGGCGATCAGCGAATGCGCATCGTGCTGCGGCTCGCACGCGCCGACAGCGTTCCTGTCGTGGTGCCCACGGTCGTGCTCGGCGAATGGTGGCGCGGGCGGAGTAAGGTGCGAGAGGCGATCCTAGCGGCGGTGATCGTGGAGCCGCTGGCCGAGAGTCTCGCCAAGACTGCGGGCGAGGCGTTAGCCAAGGTGCGGGGCGCCACGTTTGTGGATGCCGTGGTGATGGCGTCGGCAGCATCGCGCGGTGATGTGGTCTACACGTCGGACTCCGGCGACCTCGATCGCTTGTGGACACATTTTGCTGGGGTGCGGCGCGTGTTGCCGGCTACGTAAAGCGCTGCTCTCGAGCATCGTGCGACAGAAGCGAGTTGTCCCGCTCACTGTAGCCGTGCCTGGAGTGAACGCGTCGTGCAGGCCGGCGCACCACCCGATGCTGCGGCGGTGTTCGAGGATGCGTGCTTTCGTTCGTGCATTGCCCAGGTCATCGAGGGCTCGGGCCGCCAATGTTACGGATTGTTTGGTCCGCCATTCGGCGAAGCGCAGACACTCTACTTAGATCGCAGCGCGCTGGAGTCCACGGTCCCCTGCATTCGCGCGTCCTGCGGTACAAGGCCCGAGTCGGTGCGGCTGGGGCAGTTGTTCGACCAAGAGCAGCGCTCTGCCGCAACACAGGCAGCCTTCACGCAAGAGCAGCTCTTCCTCGAGGAAGGTGCGTGCACGCCGGTGCTCCTCGTATACCCAGGTCTCGTAATCCTCGATCTGAGCGAAGTCATTC
>JBKJIA010000193.1:0-9054 GCA_046598735.1 Polyangiales bacterium | reverse complement strand
GTCACCTGAGTGTTGGGTGGCTGCGTCGCTCATAGGCGCGGCGGCGTCCGTGAGGCTTGCGTCGGGAGTTAGGAGCACGCATTGGCCCGCGACTTTGCCGCGCCCAAGGCGGGCAAGCGGGTTCGCTGCAAGCGACGAGAAGTAGTGTTGCTCCCATGCGAGTTACGAGCGTCACGATTTGCTGAAAGCGCATCCTGACTGCCGGTTCGCGCGATCAGAGCTTGCAGGCGTCGAGCGCAAAGCCCTTATCCGCACAGGCTCCGACTCCCGTTCCTGAGCCCGCGGGGCAATCGCTTTCATTGCCGTTGCACGGCATTGTGCACAGGAAGACGCCCGGCTGGAAAGCTGAGCAGTAGCCGTCTTCGAAACGCGAGTCGCCGCACAGACTATTGTCACCCTTGTCTATCGAGCCATTGCCATCCGAATCGATACCGCAGTCCTTAACGCTGTAAGCCGCTCGGGCCGCGCAGGTGGATACACGCAGTGTGCAAACGTCCACCGGTGTAGTTCCGTCGATGGAGGTCACGGCCGCGTCCAACTTGAAGTATGGGCGCTTGCCAGTGCAGTTGAGCGTAGTTGTGGGCTGGCAATAGTACCCCGCGTCCATCGTCCCGAACTTGGTCATGACGCAGGCGTGTCCTGCGCTGCATTGCTCGTCGCTGACGCATGCACCACACGCATTGGCGCTCCCCGCCGCCACCCCATCTGCGCAGCGCTTGGTCAGCGCATTGCAAACATCGCCGCCGCAGGCCGTCTTCGCCGTGCGCGTGCACTGCACGCATTCCTGATTCGCGCACACCGCCAAGCCTTCGCCGCTCACCGCGTCCTTGATGCCGGTGCAATCATTCGGCCCTCCGCAGCCCATGCACGTATTGGTGCTCGCGTCGCAGCGCGATGCCTTGGGATCGCTGCACTGCGCGTTGCTGGTGCATGCGACGCAGACGCCCGTCGCCGTATTGCACGAGGTCTTGCCAGCGATGTGCTTGCAGTCGTCGTCGGCGGTGCACTTGGCGCATTCGGCTTTGCCGGCATCGCACCTGGCTTTGCTCGCGTCGCCGCACTGCGCGTTTGCCAGGCACTCCACGCAGGTTCCGCTTTGCGGCTCGCACACCTTACCATTGGCGTCGCAGGCCGTCTTGTTGGACGCGGAGCACGCTACGCACTCGTGGCGCGTAGGGTGACAGACGGGGCTTGGGCCGCCGCACGTGTTGTTGTCGTCGCTGCATTCGAAGCAGCCCACGTCTTTGATGCAGGCAGTTTTGCCGGCGATGTCAGCGCAGTCGCGGCTGGCTCTGCACGGTTTGCAGGTGTCGCTTTCCTTTTCGCAGCGTGAGAAATCGGCGCGCGTACAAGGGTCATCTCCGTCACAGGCGATCGCTGCATTCGCGTCGGTCTGGCCGCCGTTGCTGGCCGAATCTCCGGACGCATCCAGCATGGTGCCGTTGGCGGCGCTATCGGACTGACTCAACGTCGGGTCGGGGACGCTTTCCGTGCGCTGGGTCAAGCAAGCCGAAAGCAAGCACGTCGCGAGTAGCGCGCGGTGGAATGGTAAGGTCATGATCAGAAACTCCCCTGCGCGCCTAGCGCAGCGTGTTGCGTGTCGCCTTGCAGCCAAATGCCGAAGGGCCCTACCCAGATCGTCGCAGCGCCAAGAGCCATGCCGGCCGCGCCGCCTACGATGTTGATCACACTCAGGCCGTCGCTTTTGACGGCGCGCTCGCAGGTCCCGTTCTCCCGCTTGTCGGTGCAGTCGCCGGCCTTGGCGTAGTCGCGGATCCCGGCCACCACAAAGACTGCGCCGGCAGCGATGGCAGTGCCGCCCACCGCATAGTCGAGCCAATGACGCTTGTGCTTGGTCGACGCGACCGGCGAAGTCTTACCGTTGTCGATCTGATGCAGCGCGACCATGCGCCGCTCGTCGTGGTCGATGCGTGCTGGAATGTCGACGCTATCGTTGTGCGTGGCGTAGCCATCTGCGCGTAACACCAAGCGATGGACGCCCGGATCGACGCGTCTGCGTGTGATCGGTACACGGCCGAACTCCGCCCCATCGAGGTACACCACCGCGCCCTCTGGCGTGCCGCTCACGGTTAGCCACGGGCCTACACCTTGTGCCTGCTTATCGCGCGCTTCTTGATAGGCGTCGCGCAGCGCGCCCGCGATGTCGCCGCCTTCCACGTTGGCCGATCCGCTGAAGAACTCGCTCGTGTTCTCCACGATCACAACCGTCAGGCTGATGCCTGCGCCGGGCTCGCGAAACATGGAAAGTTGCACGGCAAACACCGCATCGAACAACTCGCGGTACACCACGGCGCAGTCGGGGGTGACGCAGTTCATGGGCTCTTGGCCTTGGGGAAATTGGCGTCGCGCCTCGTCTGATTCTGCGGCCGGGCCGGCTTGCCCCGGCAAGACGAGGTCGAAGCCGCTCGTTTTCAGCCCGCGCGCCAATGCGTCGACGGCGCTCTGCGCTTGTTCTGAGGTCACGCCTTGCTCGACGTGAGGTGGCACGATCACCACGACATCCGCGCGTGCCTTTGCGCTCGTCCACGCCATGCAAAGCAACAGCGTGATCGTTCCCCATTGATTGCGCGTGCGCGCGCCTGCCCCGAAATCGATCATCATGTGCCTCCGACACGAAAGGAGAGAAGGGCGCGTGCGCCCGTGCCATCGCTCGACACTGTGAGCGATGCGTCTGAACGTGCGCCAGAGCGCAACCAGAAATGCGTGGGTAAGACACTCAGTAAGGGCACGCCTGCGCTCAGCCACAGACCCGCGCGACCCTGAGTGTTCTTCTTTTGGATGCAAAAGCCTTCGCTCGCCCGCAGCTCGCAGTCATTCGCGCGCGCCAGCTCGTACACGCCAGCGCTCAGGGCAGCGGCTCCGGCCGCCGTGATCACGTAGCTCCACCAAGGCACCTGCGTGCGATGCTTGGCAAGGAGTGGAACGGCAACCGTCGCCACCAGGCCGCCGAGCCCTATCCAGCGTAGAGATTGGGCGCGCTCTAAGTCTTGGCTGAGGCCATCGATCTTAGGATCGTCGGTGGCGCGCGAGGCGAGGTCATCGTCGAGGTTGGCTGCGCGCTGCTCAAACACGACTCCCGTCGCGAATGCCGTGGCCGCCGCGACCGATAGCCCGAGCCCCGTCCACAGGCGCACTCTGCGCGAGCTTGCGGCCGAAGCAGGGGAGCTTGTGGGTGCGGTGTAGGTGACCAAATCGGCAGCTGGCGCCGGTGACGCGGAATCAGCTGCCTCGCGCGCAGGCCCTTCAGACACACCCGTGCTCGGCGCGGACTTGGCGCTCGTCGCGGTCAGTGCAGCGCCGTTCTCCATGCGCCCTTCCCAAAGTGCCTCGAGCGCTCGGGTGAGCGCGGCTGCGTCATACCCTGCGTCGTCGCTCCACGGAACGTATACGCGACCGACTAAGCGCGCTTGCTCGACCGAGACCCGCGATAGCACCACCCGCGCGGCTTCCGCAGCCACGAGCACGACGCTCTCCGCTCGCAACGCGCGGCCGACTTGCGTGGCGTGATCGACGGCCAGTGCGTCGCGCAGGGCAGGGCTTGCGTAGCGCAGCGCCAAGCGCGGATCGCTTGAGATGGCTCGGTCTAGCTGAGCGTCTACCCGAAGCTCCGTGGGCTCATCGCCCAGCTCGACCACGTGTACGCGACCACGCTCTTCGCTGCACTCCACTTGCACGCGATACTTACCCGGCGCCGCGCGCTCGAGCACGAAGGGAGTGGTGCCAAGATGTCTGCCGTTCAAAAAAACCGAACAGGAGCTTTCAGGAACACTCAGGACGCGCAGCCGCCCTGTGCGCAAGCGTCGCAACTGATCGTCTGCTTCGGCCAGCACGCCGATCACGCTGGCTGGGTGCAGGCTTTGATTGGGCGCCACATCGGGCACCAGTCTGCGACAGGAGGTCGCTTGGTCTAGCGCTTCTCTTCGATCGTCGCGATGCAGGGCACTTCGCACCAATGCAAGACAGGCATCGAGCACTTGGCGCGCTGTGGCGGTCTCGCGATTCAATGATTCGAGCGCGCGCTCCGCCAGCGTCATGACTTCCTTGACGCTGCGCTGCGCCGATGCGGTGCGACCAAACGCCACATGCTCGAGGGCTGCGCGTGCTTCTCGCGCGAGCACATCGACGTCGCCTTCAGCAGCACCGACGGGAGGTCGCGACCGCATCACAAAGCGGTCGCGCGCATCGTGCAGCGAAATGGTGGCTTGATCGCGCGTAAGCAGCGCCGCCTGGACCGGGTCGGCGGCTCGCTGGGCGCGCACGTCTCCGCCCTGAAAATCATGGACCGGTAGCACCACCGTGCCCCGCAGGGACTGCGCGTGGGCTTGAGGCATGGCCGCGAGCCCACCAAGTGCGACGATCACGACGATTCGAAGCTTGACTAACGCGGGGGTAAGGATGCGTGCGCACATGTCAGGACGGATGCTCATCGTTAGCGCGTATCGGCCCAGGGGTCACGAGGTTGCCTGCAATTGCGCTCGGGCCGGCGCTATCTCACCCCACCCATGAGGCGAACTCATTTGCGCAGGGGCGCAATGTAGCCAAGAGTGCGCCCACCTTCGATTCCACTGCCGTGTCGATTGTGCGCAACCGCGCCAGCGCTCCGGTCGATAGCTGCCTCGACTCTTACCCACAGCCTTTGGAGATCCCCCATGCGTGTGTCGCATTTTCCCGTCTGTAGTGCCCTGTCCACGCTGAGCTTGGTCTTAGGCGCCGCGGCATGCGGAAGCGAGGCGAGCTGCCCTTCGGGCACCGTCAAGAACAGTAAGGATGCATGTGTCGCCACGTCTGCTGTCGACGCGAATCCGAAGG
This sequence comes from Polyangiales bacterium, assembly GCA_046598735.1. Classification (GTDB taxonomy): domain Bacteria; phylum Myxococcota_A; class Polyangia; order Polyangiales; family DASUME01; genus DASUME01. The sequence goes on along the minus strand of JBKJIA010000193.1, from coordinate 4,224 downwards.
AAGACGCCGGCTCGAATCGTGCGGACCGAGACGCGGCAGTCGAGCAGGACGACGCAAGTGTAGAGGTCGAGAGTGACGCCTGCGTAGCCGGGCGAGAAGTCTGCAACGGTGCAGACGACGATTGCGACGGCGATGTCGACGAGGGCGTGGTGGGCGATTCGTTCGAGGATCGCGATCGAGACGGCTACGGCACCGGCGCGGTGATCGCAGGTTGCGGCGGCTTGGGTTACGCGAGCAGGAACGGTGACTGCGATGACGCCAACGCCATGCGCTCCCCGGGCGCCGCCGAGGTCTGCAACGGCAGCGATGACAACTGCAACGGCACCGTGGACGAAGGCGTGCAGGCGACGTTGTATCGAGACGAAGACGGGGATGGTCATGGCTTGGCCAGCCACTCCGACACCTTTTGTGCCGGTCAAGCGGCACCAGGTTGGGTACCCGGCAACCAGGATTGCGACGACAAGTGCCCCACCTGCTCGCCTTCCAACACGCAAGAGACGCTATGTGATGGTAAGGACGACGACTGCGATAGTAAGATCGATGATGGCGTCGATCAGCTGTTTGAGGCGGATTGCGACAGGGATGGATTCGCGGTGTCAGGGGCGCTGTTGCAACGCGCCTGCGCCAGGCCCGGGGTAGGGCCCGCAGCCTGCGCACAAGGCACGTGGATCGCGCCAGGCGGGGTGCGCGATTGCAATGATGCGCGCTCGGATGTGCATCCGGGTGCGCCCGAGGTCTGCGATTATGTGGACAACGATTGCGACAGCGCGAAGGACGAAGGGGAGGATGGGGTCTCATTTAGCTCGCGCACCGTCTGGATCCTCGACTGCGATGGCGATTCCTACATTTTGGCCGAGCCTGATCCCGGCCAGATACGCTGTCCCAACGATCCTCCCGAAGTACCAGCTCCATGCGTGCCCCTCGGGGGCGCCTGGCGCACGCCGGCCGAGAGATCGCCTGGCGTCGATTGTGCCGACGGCGACGCCAATGCATATCCCGGCTCGACCTACATCAGCCGTGATCCCATCGCCGGGGAGTCATCCACGACTTCGTCCTTCGACTACAACTGCAAGTCGGGCGACGAACTCGCAAACGGCAGCCTATGTGCCTCCGGACCCGCCGGACAGCTGTGTCTTGGTCCATCCAGCTGTTGGCCCACCGCACCTCAATGCGGCACGGCGAGCAATCACAGCTTTTGCGTGGCGAACCTCAATGGAACGTACATCCGAGTCACCCGTGCGGAAGCTCCGTTGTGCCACTGAGACCAGTCATGCCCTCCTGCTCGCTATTGCTCGCGCTGATATCCTCGACATGGGCAATCGCAGCCTGTGGCGAATCCCCATGCCCTCAGTCCACGGTCCGCGTGGGCAACAGCTGTCGTGCCCGTGCTGACGCGGGGGCAGAGGTTGACGCTGGGAATGGTGCTGACGGAGGTGTACCTGATCAGGATGCGAGCACCGACGAGAGCGCCGTGAAGGCCGTCTGCGGCGACGGCAGTGTTCATCGTGGGGAGCTTTGCGACGACGGTGCGCTGCTCGATGGGGATGGCTGTTCGAGCCAATGCAAAGTGGAAGCTAGTTGGTCGTGTTCGATCGCGAAGAGCGCTTCCGACTGCGCGCAAATTCCCGCTACGCCCGTGGTGGTGGGAGCCGCAAGCGCGGCGCCTGAAAGCGTCGTCTGGCAATGGAACATTCCGGAGCGCACGACGTCCTTTGAGTTGAACTTCGACGGCACAAATGCGAGCACTCAAAGTGCGACCGAACCCGCGCAGCTCATCAGGCTCAACCTGGCGGAAGGTATGCACACCCTGGAGGTGAGGGCGTGCAATCGAATCGGCGGCTGCTCGGAATGGGCGTCGGCTAGGACCAAAGTCGAGCGATTTGGTCAGGGGTATTCCGCCGTGCTTGCCGGTACCGCGCGCACCTTAGCTCTTACCCCCATCGGGCATGGGGCAGCCATAGCTTGCAATGACTGCTTCCTGGCGCAGGGCGGGTCAGCGCTACCTCTCGCCGATACTCTGTCTTCCTTGGGTACAGGATTGTTGCGCGGTGCCGATGTGCTCGATCTGGATGTAGTCCGCGTGGGCGAAACGCTCTACCTTGCACACCTCGATAGCGCGACCGCAGTCGGACTCATCCCGCTGGCCTCCGTGCTTTCGGACGCACGACTTCAAAACTCGGATGCCCTGCTGGCCTTCGAGGTCGTTGAGGATGACAGCGATCCCAATGCGTTTGCACGGAGCCTGCTCGCCCTCCTCGACAGTCATTCCCTCATCGTACGCAACGGGCGCCCGCTCTTGCTGCGCGCCCGCGACAATCGTCTTAAGTTTCTCGACGCGATCTGGCATGAAGCAGGGGCGGACCATCCCCTTGTCTCGCCTTACCTCCGCTACTTGGTCGACGATCTCAACCCTCAAACACCGAGCGCGTCATTCTCGTTCGTGCACGGCTTACTGTTCGATTTTCGCACGCCCAATCTCTTCAAGCGCCTCGGCGAGGCACGTGCGAAGCACCTCGGCACGGGCGTGTTCAATGTGCCCGGTCCAGGCCACGGCGAGATCGTGATGGCGGCACTGCGCGACGAGGTCGATCTGTTCCTTACGGACTATCGCGCCGAGGAGGCGAAGCAGGTCCTTCGCGACCAGGCGGACGGAGCTTATGTTAACTCGCGCGCGCAGATCGCCGGCATGCCGCTTACCGTGCAACGTGTTGAAAGCGGACAGGTGACAGTGCTTAGCCGCGGTCTGAACTTGGCACCTAGCGCTACCTTTGGCACTCCACGTCTCATGTCATTCATTCCGCCCTTTGGCGGAGTGCTTGACTTCTGGACAGGCGACCGCGCGCTCAGCCTCTCGGATACGCCGATTCAGGGGGCGGCCAAGGGCGGCATCCTCGTCTCTAGCATGGTGGTACTGCCTGACTTGAGCAGCATCGCGCAAAACGAGCGCCGCACCTTACTCAGCAGCGGCGATTCCAAGGGCTTCACGTTGGCCCTTACGCGGGGCAGCGGTACGGACATTCAGCTGAGCTTTTCGGTCAACGTGGCAGGCATGGACCGCATTCATAGTTACCCTGCCGCCGGGGGGAGCGGAACCGCTTGCAGCAGCAAGAATGGCAGCTTCGTAGAGGCCCTGGTGCCGGACAGAGCTTATTGGCTCGTAGGTGCCTACGATGGAGATGGACAGATCTTACTGTTCATCGATGGACGCTGTGCGGGCTCCGTTCCGGTCAGCGCCACTGGCGCGATCACGAATGCCACATCGCCGCCCTTACTGGGGGCCACTCCCGATGCGACCGCCTCGCTCAAAGCCCGCGCATTCTTCCAGGGCTTTGCCCAACATGCTCAGGTGCTGCAGTGGCTGTCGCGCGATCAGGACTTGCCGAACTGAGTAGGGTGCGCGGCCTCCGGAACGCTGGCGTGGGGAGTGGCTCGAGCTGTTCTCACTCCGTAAGTGGCTTGCGCAGCACTAAGAAGCGCAGGTCGTCCCGCAGAGGCAGCCCGGCACGCAGGTTGCCGTAAGGAAACGGGCGCTCCTCGCCTGTGACGACATAACCACGCCGACCATACCAAGCGAGCAACTCGCTGCGTTGTGCGATCACGGTCATTTCCATGCTGCTTACGCCGAGCTCGGTGCGCGCGACGTACTCCGCCTGCGCCAGCACCGCCCGCCCGATGCCGCTTGCTTGCTCATTGGGGCGCACTGCAAACATACCCAAGTACGCGTGCTTACCGTGCGCCGAGAGCAGCACATTGGCGATTAAGGTCGCCTGCCGTTCCATCAGCAAGAAGTACGACCCAGGACTAGTCATCAGCTCCGTAATCTCTTCGAGATCCGTGCGCTGTCCTGCGATCATATCTGCTTCAGTCGTCCAGCCTTGGCGACTGCTGTCTCCACGATAGGCGCTCTCTACCAGGGCTAAGATACCTTCCACATCTTGCAACGTGGCGCGCCTAAATGAGCACGGCGTCGACATAAGGTTAGCGAGATCCAAATACGGCAGGACGCTTCTCTAACATGGCTTTGACACCTTCCATGTGGTCATGGGAATTCTGTGCGATGCCTTGGTAGGTGGCCGCTGCGTTCAATGCCTGATCTAAGGTCTGATGTTGGGCGTGGTAGGCTGCCACTTTGGCCAGGCGAACTGCCAAGGGCGCGTTGCTTGCGATAAGCGCCGCCTTCTCGCGCGCGGTCTGCAGCAGCGCAGCGGACTCGACCACCTGCTG
>JBKJIA010000585.1:0-49618 GCA_046598735.1 Polyangiales bacterium | reverse complement strand
ATGATTACGGCGGCCACCGCTTCGACTTCGTTATAAGCGAAGTGATCCTGACGCAGCATGCTCAAGCGCTGGTTCGGTGGAATCACGACCTTACCGGAGCTTGGCTCCTGCTCACCGGACAAGCAGCGCAGGAAGGTGGACTTGCCCGCGCCGTTGGCACCGATCAAGCCGTAGCAATTGCCCGGCGTGAACTTGATGCTCACGTTCTCGAACAGGGGGCGGCTACCAAACGAGAGGGATAGTGACTCGGTCGAAATCATAGGCGGGGCTCCGAATGGAGGCTGCTCCTACTGGTCTAGAGCCCAACCTGCAAACCGACGCCGCACACGCATGGCGCGAACATTCAGCCTAGGACGCGGCCGCGCGCAATTCACTGTCAGCCGGCAACGAATTGTTCACGAAATACAGGGCGGCTTGCCTGGGAATTGGCCAATCTTTGGCATCAAGGGTTTTACGATACGCGCATCCCCGGTCTACCGCAGAATGTGGGAAAGCCTTCCAATCGTGAACGAACACCGGATCGGATCCGCAGCACCATGGCATTGATCTACAAGATTTGTAGCCGCGACGAGTGGGATGCGGCCGTGAGCTGCGGCTTCTATAGGGGCTCCGCCGACGACCTGCGCGATGGATTCATCCATTTTTCACGCGCGTCTCAACTACGTGGCACCGTCGCTAAATACTTCACAGGACGAACAGACCTGATGCTTGTTGCGGTCGATGCCGGCGCGCTTGGCCCTGCCCTGCGCGATGAGGCTTCTCGCGGCGGCGACTTGTTTCCGCATCTCTATGGAGAGCTACCGATCGACGAGACGCGTTGGGCGCGACCGCTGGTTTGGGATGGTGCTCAGCACCGCTTTCCTGACGATCTATGAGTGTTAGCGGCTGTTGCAAACGGGCCCTTAGCTGCGGCGACGCGCCGGCACCAAAGCCAGGAGCGCGAACATGCCAAGCGGCCAAACCGGCGCCCTCGAGCCCACGGTATGGGCCGAGCACTGAGCGGAGCTCGATTCGCTAACGCTGGTCTGCGCGTACAGGTCGTCGAGCGCGTTCTCGTCCACGGCTGACAACGTGCGCTGACGCGTCTCGCCCCGCTGAAACGTGGGGAACATCGTGGCGCCGGGGGCATCGTCCGCTTCGCCCAGGCCAAGCACGTGACCGAGCTCGTGGGTGAGCACCGCCTGCAAGTCGTACGCGTCTACCGTGTCTGCTGCGGTGCCCGCAGCCATGATTTCGAACTTACGTTCTGGATTGATCCAGACCTGCGCCGACAAGAGCGCGCCGGTTGCAGCGTCGAACGTGGACACGGTCACGGCCAACTTGTCGCCGAAGGTCCACTCGTCTGCAAAGCCTATCCAATTGCCGGTCTCTTTGCGCGCTGCATCGCGTTCGGCTTCCGTCGCGTTGTGCGCGAGCTTCAAGCGGGGCACGTCTCCGCCCAAGTCCCAAGCGTTCGCGGCTTCACCAAGCATCGCGCGCACGCCTGGGCCAAAGCGGTCCGCAAGCTCGGGGTCCACCGGCATACGCACCGTGGCGTCTTCCCAGTGCACAACCGCATCCAAGGACGTGCGACGAAAGATGTCCGTATGCGCCGCCGCAGGTACGGAGTCTGCAAGGACGGACGCCAAGACTGACGCGAACAGTAACGTGGTGCGTGATAAGTGGAGGTTCTTAAGCATAGGGGTAATCTCACTTACTAGTTAGACTAAGGCTGCTCTCGGAAAGGCGACGCCGCGTTGGGTGCGGCCTACGGGGAGTTGGCAACGGCCTACAGGACGAGCGCGACATCAGCAACAACCAAGCCAGTGCGCGCGCACCCACACGCACAGCGAATTTCGCCACCCGCAAAGGCGCAGGCTTGCAGACATGCAGCCCAGAGCTCTCAAGCGCGCCGTACGCCGTGTGGCGATGAAAACACACGCGCGATGTACCTTACGGTTTGCCGCAGATGCAGACTCAAGACATCAGCGAGCGGGCTTCAGGCGAAGATCGCGCAGCCAGCAAACACTCAGATCTCAAGTCGTGAGCTGAGGACCGGCGTGGCGCGTGTTCTCACACCCGTTCGATGAGCCCGGGTACTGGATCGTCAAAGCACAAGCCCAGGTAGTGCGTGTCTCTGTCGTGCGTGCACCACATGACACTCGCAGGCGTGGTGAGGATGCTGCCATCCGGCAGGTCGAGCTCGATCAGCACGCGCTGACCTTCGGCCACGACATCGTCGACTTCGAGCCCCAAACCCGCGTCGCCCACGTCCCGCGTGCGCGCTTCTGTGAGCACGTAAAACGAAGCGTGGGTCTTGGGATCCAAGTCGGCCTTGAGGGTCGAGAGACGCGCGGCAAAAAACGCAGGACGCCGTGCATATCGCCTCGACTCACGCGCGACGACGATGCCGCTTTCGCGATCCGCGACCGTCGGCTTCTCCGCCGCGGGTGCCCCTACGCGACTCAGTTTCATAGTCGCGATTCTTGGCGTCAAAACTCCAAAGTGCAATCGTGATCCCAGTGTGAGCAACTACAGTTCAGTACTTATTTGCGCGCGCACGCCATGGTCCAGGCATCAAATCAACTTTACCTGAAACCCGCGCGGCTACAGAACACAGCGAAAGTCGAAATACTGAGGGTTGCTCATGGATGCGAAATTGTGGGTCTCAACATTCCTCGCGGTCTTTCTCGCCGAGATGGGCGACAAGACGCAGCTGGCGACCATGAGCTTGGCCGCCACGGGCAAAGATAAATGGTTGGTGTTCGGCGCTGCTGCGCTCGCGCTCGTGACATCGACTGCGATCGCCGTACTGGCAGGCGAAGTTGTCGCGCGACACATTCCCCCGATTTGGATCAAGCGCGCAGCCGGCGTCATGTTCCTAGCCTTGGGTACGATGATGCTGATCAGTCGTGCGGACGGCTAATACTCAGGCAGCAGCCTCGTAGACAGGCGGTCCACAGATTGTGGTAACACCTGCTCTGCGGCCCGCGACACAGGCCGGACTGCAACCGAGGAGATTCCCGTGGCGCTTTACGATGCAACTGTTCCGCAGCTGTCCAAAATGCTCAACAACCTCGACCGCTGGCTCGACAAAGCCGCGGCCTGCGCAGAGACCAAGAAATTCGATCCAGCAGTGCTGCTGAGTGCTCGTCTCGCACCCGACCAGTATCCATTGCTCAGGCAGATCCAATCGGCCTGTGATTCTGCCAAATCGGCCGCGGCTCACTTGGGTGGCAAGGAGCTGCCCAAGCATCCCGACACCGAGCAGACCTGGGCGGAAATCAAAGCGCGCATTCGCACCTGCATCGCGTTCCTGGAAACGGTCACAGAAAAAGATTTCGAAGGCGCGGAGAAGCGTCAGGTCACGCTCTCGTTCTTGCCGCCAGGCAAGTTCGTGATGGGTGCGGACTACTTAAATGAGATGGCGCTCCCCAACTTCTATTTTCACGTGACCACGGCCTACGCGATCCTTCGCAACAACGGCGTCGACGTGGGTAAGTACGATTACATCGGCCCCGTGAAGTTGCGGGACGCCTGAAGCGCAGGCTGTTCAAGCGCACGCGCCTTGTGATCATACGGTTACGAAACGCGTCCCCGGCAGCGAAATAGCTGGAGTTACATGGTAGCGGCGGTGGAAACAGCAGCCGAGCTTGCTACACAGCCGGCGATGGACTTCCCGTTGGTACCGGCTTGGCTCAAGGCTCAACCCTATCGTTGGGCGTTGGCGCTCATGCTGTTACTCACCTCAGCGGCGTACATCCTCTCGCCGTTGCGCGAGATGATCCGGCATTGGAACGACTTCGCGTTCATCTACGCCGCCGGTCACTCGTGGCTCGACGGAACCTCACCTTACGATGTGGAGCGCTGGCGCAGCGAATGGTCGTTCATCCAGCCGTCGTTCGTGATCGATGCGCCCACGCAACCCTTCTTGTATCCCCCGCATTGGGCCGCGCTCGCGACCCCTTTGGCGCTTTTACCTTGGCCCGTGGCTACGCGTTGCTGGGATATGGTCAACGTGCTTGCCTATGCCGGGCTGTGCGTATTTTCGCTGCGTTTGCTCGCGCTGCATGAACGCAACGCCTGGGTCAAACCAGAGGTCTGGTTATTCACCGCGCTCGCCACGTTCAACGCCGCAGTTCGCTACGCGCTGTGGGAGTGTCAGATGGCCGTGCTGCCCGCCTTTGGCATCGTCGGCGCATTTTGGGCCTTTCACCATCGGCGCAGCGGCTGGCTCGTCGTGTTTGCGTTTCTCGCCTCGCTCAAGCCTCAGCTTGGTTTTCTGCCGCTCGTATTCTTACTATTCAACGGAGCACACAAGGAGGTGTTGCTGGCGGGTGCGGTAGCACTGCTGATCAGCCTGGTTGCGATGTCACCCATTTCGCTGGCCGTGTTGGGCGATCAATTGGCCGATTGCTACCAGCGGCATATGTCGATCAGCTTCAATGCGCCCGAGAATTTCTTCAGTGTCGAAGCTTTGATAAGCTCCCATGCTATCGCCGAGCGCGTCATGGTCATAGGCCCCGCGGCGGCGGTCGCGTTCATCGCGTTTCACGCCGTGCGTCGTAGGGGGTCGGCGGTGCACCCCAAGGTAGCGCCGCTTTGGCTCGCCGCATTGACCGCTTGCGCGAGCGCGGTGCTGGTCCCGCTGCATGGCTACGATTTGGTTTTGTACACGCCGCTCGTGCTGCTCGGGTATGTGATGCGACCGCGCTGGTTGGGCTGGATGACGGTCTCACTCGTGGAACTTGCGGGCCACACGGCAGCGCTGAGTGCGCGGCTGCACTCGCGCATTCCACTCGCGCCGATCCTTACGCTTGCGATCGGCATCGTATGCGCGGTGGCGTTCAGCTTGAGCCGCCATGAAACAGCGGACGGCGCGTCGATCCCGGTCTAGCGCACAGTAAGGCACCGGCTGCATCTGCGGTTGCGTGCACGCCCCGGCAATCCCTCGCGCCTAAAGCGTCTTCAAGTACTCGAGTACGGCACGGCGTTCTTTGGTGCTGAGCTTGTCGCCGAAGATGTGACCCTTGATCGCTTGTCCCCACTGGGTCGAGTCGTAGATGTGCTTCTTTTCGTCCGCAGCAGCTTGCGTCTGACTGCCGGTTGCTTCGAAGGGCCAGCCCACTGCTGTTTCATCGAAATGCGCGCTGTCGTAGTCCTTGCGCTTCCAGTACTTGGGACGCGCCTTACTGTTGAGCACGAGCTCGATCGTAGGAACCGATCCGTTGTGCAGGAACGGCCCTGTCGCCCAGATGCCGTCGAGCGGCGGCGCCATATAGCCAGGGAATGGATCCTCTACCACCATGCGCGTGATCTGGCCGTAGAAGGATTTGTTGTACCACTTGACCATCTGCGGTGCGTGGGTGACGCCGCCATTGGCTACGACCGGATCGGTCCCTATCACATCGAGTGGGAACAGCAGGTTGGGATAGGTATCTTGTTCGTCGCTATCCCCGTACGTCCCATGACAACCGGCGCAGTCACGGGTGAACACGACCTTACCTTGTTCGGCAAGCTTGTCGTCGATATCAAAGGGATAGCGCGGTGCTTCGATCGTGGTGATGTAGGCCTGCATGTGCAGGAACATCTCATCGATGCGTTCCGCTTCTTCGATGTCGTCTACGCAAAGGGACGTGGCGAGGGCCATGGTTCCGCGGTGATCGCCGCGCGCCATACCGTTGTAAAACAGCGCGTGCTTCTTCTTGGCACGCCACCATGGCGGAGGATCCGAAGGCATGACCGGATGCTCGATGAGCTCGCCGTCGTCATCGAACACCTCGAACGGAATGACTTCGGAATCGCTCCACGCCAGCGTGTCGAGCTCGTGATGGGTCATCAGTAAGATGGCCATGGCTTCGGCGGGGTTTTGTCCGACCGTGCGCATGACGGTCTCGGGGCCGAGCACGGCGGAGCGCGTGAGCATCATGTTCAACTGGTCGGTCTCGGCCGCATTGAGCCCCAGCAACGAAGTGATGGCGGGCGAAACTGCCGGAATGCCGCCTGAACCTCCGCCAAAACCGCCGGTAAAGTCCGCATCGGCCGTGCCGAGCCCGACGATAAGGTCACCATTGAAGCTGCCGGCATGACACATCAAGCAGTTGACGTTGACAACCTCGGCGCCCGATTCCGTGGTGAAGACATTTTGCCCGTAAGGCATGTCTTTGTTCTTACCTTCGCGGCCCGGAATGGTTTGCCCGCCGCTGGTGGGCCCAAACGCAGAGCCAATCGTGCCTTTGGCGAGCGGATTGTTGAGCAGCTTGGTTGGAATGCCGCAGCCCATATAACCGCCATTCAGCAGAATGGTTCGGCCGAGCTCAGGGTCGCCCTGTTTCTGCTTCTCGGCTGGAATTTCGATGCCAGACTTCCAGGGCCCGTCGGGCTCGGCTGCGACAGCGTCGCCTGCGCCGCCCTTCGGCCCTTGGTCCGAGCAACCCAACATCCCAAGAGTGCTAAGAAATAGCCCTTGAACGCACAGCACAAAACAACGCGCGCCTTGATGCATAAGCTCCCCCGATCGGGCGGACGCTACCACCGCGCCGCTTCGTTTGGAATAGTGAGCTTGCTAATCTTATGACAACCCTCGAGGTTCGAACGGTCAGTGGGCTGGGCGAAGTATCGCCCCAAGCGTGGGACGCACTGGTCGGGCCAGACGACCCATTCACCGAGCATGCGTTCCTGTCGCTGCTCGAAACCAGCGCAAGCGTGGGCCCGCGTGCGACCGGTTGGGTGCCCTGCCATGTGCTCGTGCATGCAGACGACAAGCTGGTCGGTGCGATGCCGCTCTACATTAAGGCGCACTCCTACGGAGAGTTCATCTTCGACTTCGCTTGGGCTCAAGCCGCGATGCGGGCCGGCCTACCTTACTATCCGAAGCTGGTCAGCGCCGTACCGCTCACCCCCGCGACAGGCGCACGCTTACTCATCGCCAAAGACGCGCCACACGTCCAAGTCGCGCAGGCTTTGATTCAGGGCGCACGGGAGATGTTGCGCTCGTGTCGCGGATCGTCGTTGCACGTCTTGTTCTGTACCGAGCAAGAGAGTCAGACGTTGGAAGCGCTCGGCCTGCACGCCCGGCAGAGTTATCAGTATCACTGGCAGAACTTGGGCTTTGCCACTTTTGCAGACTTTCTTGGATCGTTGCGCAACGCCTCGCGCAAACAGATTCGTAAGGAGCGCGAGCGTGCGCAAGCATCGGGCCTTACTCTTTCGATGCGACATGCCCGCGAGCTGAACGCGCGCGACTGGGATGCGATGTGGGATTTCTATCTCAGCACCATCGACGACAAAGGTTCTACGCCCTACCTGACGCGCGAGTTCTTTGCGGGCCTTGCCCATAGCCCCTGCGCCTACGCGAGCATGGCGCACGATGGCGAGGAGCCCGTGGCAGGCTCGCTGTTCTTCTGGAAGGGGCACTCACTCTACGGACGCTACTGGGGCGCGCGTCGCGAGGTGCCGATGCTGCACTTCGAGCTCTGTTACTACTTACCGATGGAATGGGGCATTGCGCACGGCATGCAACGTTTCGAAGCGGGCGCGCAAGGGGAACATAAGATCAAGCGCGGCTTTCTGCCGAACCTTTGCTACAGCGCCCATTTGGCGGCGCATCCGGGCCTAGACCAAGCGATCGCGCGTTTCGTCGTCGAGGAGAGCAGCGCCGTGCAATCGGACATGCGCATGCTTGCGGAGCTCACACCCTTCAAGCGCGAAGCGGCGAATAGCGGCGAATAGCGGCGCGAACGGCCAACCGCGTGCTTACGCTTTACTCGAAGTCATCATCGTTCGAGGGAGGCGGCGGCATCGAGCTTGGCACGTTGAATGTCATCGGAGGTGAGCCCGGTACGATCGGTGCCATCGCAGACATACCGGACATGGGTGGAACGCCGGGTCGAATCGCGGAGCCTGTGCCCGTCGTCATGCTCACGCTGTGGCCGAGCGAGATGCCTGCGCTCAAGTTCGGCGGCAGAGAGGTCAACATGCCGGGCGGAATGCTGGGCGTGCCCACGCCGCCCGAACCGGTGACGGGCCCCAACATCTTCGACAACCACTCGTAGCCATCGACATAGGCGAGAGCAATCTTGACCACAACCGTAAGGGGCACGCTGAGCACCGCGCCGACGGGACCCCACAACCAGCCCCAACACACCATGGAGATGAAGACCACGAGCGGCGATAGTCCAAGTGCTTGACCAAATACCCGCGGCTCGACCAAAGCTGCGATCGCCGTGTTGATCAAGGCGTACCCCGTGCCGACCACGAGCGCGGTGCCAAAACCGTATTGCAGCACCGTCACGATCAAAACGGGAACACCGACGAACACGCTGCCGAGCGTGGGAATGTAGGCGAGCATGAACGCGCACACGCCCCAGAGCAGCGCGAAGTCCACGCGGAAGGCTGCCAGCCAAATCCACACGAGTAGGCCGGTAAGCGCGTTGGCGCCCGTCTTGACGACGATGTAGCGCTGCACGTGCATCGCTGCGCGCCGGAACTGTTCGATGCCGAGCTCCGGGTGACGGAACACGTGGCGCAGCTTGTCTTCGATGCCGAGCATCTCGACCAAGAGAAACGCGACGATCAACAGCACGAGCGCCAGCGACGACAACATGTGCGCGAGGTGACCTATCCCGTCTGCGAGCGCGACGCTCACGTCGTCATACCGTAAGGCGCTGGGAACGATGTCGCCCAGGCCGGGTAAGCCCTGCGCCATCAGCCAAGTGCTGGCTTCTTCGCGTACGATTTCCACGCGCGCTTGATAGCGAGGCATGGAGCCCACGATCGCGTTGAGACCGCTAGCTGCGAGTGCGACCATGGCCGCGAAAAAGGCCACATCCGCCGACAGCGCAGCCATCACGGCGATGTAGCTATGCACACCGCGCCGCGTGAACCAGAACATCAAAGGGGCGCTGATCATGGCAATGAACGCCGCAAGCAGGATCGGTACGACCAGCGGAGTGGCTAGCTTGAGCCCGCCCAGGATCACCACGAGTGCCGCAGCGCGAACGAGATAGTCAGTGGTGCTGCGGGATGGCCCCATAAAATAAAACTACTACCGATAACTTGGGTTTGCCAATGCGACAAACGCATAGCATGGAGGGCCTCCGTGCTACAACGCGCAGGACATGGCGCCTTTCGAGGGTCTCGACGTGTCGGTGGTCTTGCCGACGTACAACGAGTCGAAATCGCTGCCGGGTTTAATACCGCGCATCGTACGCGCACTCAGTGACGCGGGCTTACGCGGCGAAGTGATCGTCGTCGACGACAACTCGCCGGATGATACCGCCGCGGTAGCCGAGCAAATCGCGCGCGAACATCCGGTGCGCGTGCTCAAACGCATCACGGAACGTGGCCTCGGCACGGCTGTGATCGCGGGCTTTGAGATGTCCCGGGCGACGGTATGTGTGGTGATGGATGCCGATGGCAGTCATCCGGTGGATGCATTGCCGGGCATGGTGCGCATGATCCTCGAGGACAAGGCCGAGCTTGTCGTCGGTAGCCGGCACGTGCAGGGCGGCGGCTCCAAGGATTGGCCGCTCTTTTCCCAGCTCAAGTCGCGCTTTGCGGCCTCGCTCGCAGTCGGCCTAACCAGCATGACGGACCCGACCACGGGTTTCATGGCCGTGCGCCGCAGTCTGCTCGAACGTCTCGCGCTCGACCCAGTGGGCTGGAAAATCGTGCTCGAGACGGTGGTCAAAGCCCACCCCGCGCGCTTGGCCGAGGTGCCGATCGTGTTCACCGATCGCGAGCACGGCGAGAGCAAGCAAAGCATCAAGGTGCTGCTCCAGTACCTGAGCCATCTGTACAAGCTTTACCAATTCCGCTTCCCGGGCTTTGTCGAGTTCCTCAAGTTTTGCGTGGTGGGCGGGCTCGGGGTGTTCGTCGATCTGAGTATCGTGGCGGCGCTGAAGGAGCTGATCAGTCTCGACCTGCGCCTGTGTCAGGTGTTCGGCTTCAGCGCCGCGGTGACCTTCAACTACGCGATCAACCGCCGCTTCAGCTTCAAGCACGCGCGCGAGTTACCCATCTTGTCGAGCTACGTGACTTACGTGGGCGCCAATTTGTTGGGACTCATGGCGCGCATGTTGGTGATCCAAACGTTGATCACGCTGACGACTTTGGAGCGAGGCACGGGCTACGGATACTTACTATTGAGCGCCATCGGCATCGCGCTCTCCACGCTCATCAACTTCGTGGGCGTGAAGTATCTAGCGTTTGCGCCGGCAGAGACGCGCGCAGCGGCTTCCTCTGAGCCGCCCGTTGCCCAAGTGACCGCAGACGTGGCCAATACGTCTAGGATCTTGACGATCTGCTTGGTGGGCGTAGCACTCGGCTTGTGCGCAGCAGGCACGATGTGGAAACGCTCAAGCCAGCACGACGAGCGCGTCAACGTGATCATGGCTGAGAACATCCGCGCCGGTTTCGAGGGGCTTGTTCATCCGAGCGTGACGCCTGGCTTTTCAGGAGACTGGGCACAAGAAGCCCTGCCTGCCTTGGGCAATACGCCGGTCTACCCTGCCCTACTCGCGCTGTTTGCGCCTTCGGGCCACGCAGCATGGCTTGTGCTCGGCACCTTCGCGCTAACCCTGCTCGGCCTTTGGCTTGCTCTGTCATCGGCTAAAAACGGCAGTGCGGCGGCGGCCGTGATCTTACTGTCGAGCGCACCTTGGGTCGTGCAGCCCTTCACGTTGCTCGAGTTCGAACCGCTAGTCACGTGCCTGGGTGCGCTTGGTTTTGCGTTGGTCGTGCATGCGCGCGCAGGCAACCATCCACGCCTGCTCGGTCTGTTGGGCGGCCTGTGTCTGGGGCTCGGTTTCGCG
The DNA here is from genome assembly GCA_046598735.1 of Polyangiales bacterium. GTDB lineage: Bacteria > Myxococcota_A > Polyangia > Polyangiales > DASUME01 > DASUME01. Next base: position 38,825 of record JBKJIA010000585.1, on the reverse strand, counting down.
ACGAAGATGTGGCTGGTCTTGCCGGCGTGGCTTGCCTGCCTAGCGTTCTTTACCGCCTGTGCTTACGACAGAATCGAGGATCAGAGCAGCAGGGCCGCGCCAGCATGGCCGCTGGTGCTCGCAGGCGGAGCCCTGGGCGCTGGCAGTCACCTGATTTTCGTGGCGCTCACCGCACCCTCGGACTTGCTCCTATGGATCGAGCGTGTGTATCTCGCAATCTTCAGCGGCGCTGGCGTGACCGGTGAGAAGCTCAGCGTGAACACTCAGCCTTACGCTTCGGCATGGGCTTACGTGCGCTGGCTCGTTCGCGATCACGGTGCGCTGCTTGCACCGATCATCCTCGGCTTGCCCGCATTGACTCGCAGGCTCGACGGAATGCGTCGTGCGTGGCTTGCCGCAAGCCTGGGGGCGCTCGGCGCCCTCGTGCCGCTATCGGTGCCTGTCTACAAAGAGCCGCTGTACATGCTGCCAGCCCTGCCATTCGTCTATCTATTAGCGGGTATGTGCGTGGTGGCTCCCGACCTTGCCCCCGCGCGCAGTGTGCGCATCAACCAGGGCGCCGCGCGCGTGTCGATCGGCTGCGCGCTGCTCTTGTGCGCGGGCTGGTTTGTGCTGGGCGTCGTCGATCGCGAGCTCAGCGCAACTCATGCGGCACTGCACATCGGTCACGTTCTGGTGTGGACTTGGCCCTCACTATCTCTGTTGCGCACGGGTGCCAGCACAAAAGCCATTGCTCCTGCCGCGATCCTTTCGCTTGCGCTGACAGCTCTGGCCCTTGGCCTGCAAGTCTGAGTTATGATGCCGATTATTCTGATCTTGCGAGGAGTCGCGCGTGCAGCGAGCTATCGGTGTTTGGTTCCAGGTGGCATGTCTGCTGTTGGCCGGTGTGGTTCAAGCACAAGACGCAAAGCGGATAGTCATACTCGACTTTGATGGCCCAGGGTCGGCGGGCGTTCGTGCGCATGTCGTCGACGCGCTGCGTGAACGCGATGAAGTGACGATGGTGCCCGTACGCGAAGCCGAGACCGCGGCGAGTCGGCTCGGTGTATCGCTCGAGCAGCCCGCAGACTTCGTCCGCGTCGCGGCAGATCTACAGATCTCAGCGTTCATCGAAGGCAGCCTCATGCGCGAAGGCGGCGACTTTCGTGCCACCGTTACGGTCCGCGACGGCAGCACGGGTCAGATCCGCCACGAAGAGACCTGGACTCGCAAAAAGAAGCCCCAGCTCAAAGCGATCCAAGGAAATTTTTGGATAGTGATGGGGCCACACATCGAAGCAAGCTCTCCGCCCCCCAAAGCAGAAGTCACGAAAGAAGCGTCCGAACCTGCCCCGGTTGCCGACGACACGAGCGAACGGCTGACCGAGGACGACGCAGCGAAAGACGACGACGAACCTTCCACACCAAGCAAGCGCCCCGCCTTGATCGCAAGCATCGGCCCGCGTCTGCTCGCTCGAAACCTCCAGTTCGAGAACGATGAGTTCGGCAATCTACGCAGCTATGAAACCAAAGCTGCCATGGAAGTTGCGCTCTCTGCGCAGTGGTATCCCGGTGCGCACTTTCGCGACGATTGGCTTGCCAACATCGGTCTCGATTTCGACAGCGACCTTGCGATCGGACTCAAGTCGAAGGAGAGCGGCAAGGACCTCAAGACGACGGCCTACGAGGTGAGTGCAGGCCTCATCGCGCGCATTCCACTCGAAATGTTCGAGCCGCGCCTGCGCGTGGGTTACGTGCGCCAGGTGTTCACGGTCGACACGCCTGACACCGTTTTCTTACCCTCCATGACTTACGGTTCCGTGCGCATGGGCGCAGGCACGGCCATCAAGATCATCGACGCGCTGTCGCTCGACGTGGGCCTTGCGTACTTGCTCGTGCTGAACGCCGACGAGATGACAGGTAAGGATTACTTTCCGAAGGCATCCGTCGGAGCATTCGAAGCGGGTGGTGGTGTGCTCGTTCGCATCGCCGGGCCGATATCCGTGCGCGGCGGCATCGATTTTCGCCGCTACTTCTTCGATCTCAAGTCCAAGGCCAGCGCGACCGTGCAAGCCAAATCCGCCACGGATGATTACCTGCGCTTCACGTTGTCGTTCGTCTATATGCTCGGTCAGAATGACCAGTAGACACGCAAGACCGCAGTGGGGTCTTGCATGCCACGGCGTCGACACTCGGTAAGTACGCGTTCCTCGCCCGCCCGCCCCGCATCACCGCCTGTCACGCGACTCGCTGCCCATTCGCACCCGAGCGCGCCGAGGTTCATGTCGAGTGCAGCGAGTGATTTGCCCGCCTCGCTGAGCAGCGCGAACGCCTGGGCGTCCTTGCCTTGGGCGTGGGCCACGGCTGCCCGTACGCTCTGCGCCAAACCGGGCGCGAGAACATTGTGCTCTTTGGCCATCTGCTTGGCGTCTTGGAGCGCAATCGCCAGTCTGCCCTGCTGACTTGCGTCTTGCTTGGCAAGCGCCGAATAAGCCCGCGCGCGCAACCAACGGCTGTAGAGCTTGACGGTCTCAGCGCGCAAGAGATGCGAGCTCTCCATGCGCGGCCATGCGTCGTCAATTTCCTTGACGGCCTCGGCGGCCCGTCCGGTGGAGAGCATGATCTGACCGCGCGCGAGCATCGCCAAGAAGTGTTGAATGTAGAAGCCCTGTTGGGACCAAGCGGCCATCGCCTCATTCACGCGTTCGAGGGCAAGCTCGGGGTTTCCGTCCGCGACGTCCACCATGTAGCCGACAGCGGTGGTGAGATTGGTTTGCGCATAGATATCGCCACGCTCACGCGCCTCGCGCAGCGCTGCGCCCATGCGTTGTCGCAGACTGACGAAGTCCGCAGTGAACAGACACGCGAGCGAACCGAATAACCGCGCGTTGGTGATCTCCCAAGCAACTCCCGTGCAACGCTCGCGTAACAGACCTTCGGCGGCATCGCTGCGCTGTTTGCACTGCGTAAGATGTCCGCTGTTATAGGCCTCTACGCCCGCCGCCAAGTGCGCGAGCGCGATGGCATGCGGGTGCTGACACTTTTCTGCGAGCTGCATGGGTAAGGGATTGGGCGCCTTCAACATGGAATCGCCTGTGCTTGCGCGCAGCCACGTCTCCATGGAGAGCGCGCGACTCACACGGTAAGGTTCCCCCGTATCGAGGGCCCACAACACGTGACGTGTGTGCAGCTCCGAGCCGCGTACGTGATCGACCATGCCCAAGGCGGCCATCGACCACAACGTGTCCACCCGCAGAAGCTGCTCTTCGGGCACCTCGGTCGAGTCGCTCTCGTTGAAGCCAAGCCCACGAATGCGCAATTTCAAGCGCTGGTACAGCAATGACATCAACGCTGCGAACTGCGTCTTCGGTAGCTCTACCCCGAGCGCGAGCAAAAGCTCGGTTGCCACTTTGATGCCCGCATCGATGTTGCCGCTACCCAGAAGCTGTTGCGCGGCGCGCCGACGTAGCTCGTTGTGTTGCTCGGGCGCCGCCGCTTTGAGCGCTTCTAGATAGGCTTCGGCAGCTTCGCGACCACGTCCCGCATTAGACAATGCGTCGGCCAGCTTCACTTGAACTTGCGAGCGTCGCGCGGGCTCGAGCTCAAGCACCTCGCGATACAAGCGAGCCGCCTTGTCGAAAGCGAGGTTTTCCATGGCTCGATCCGCGGCGCGCGCCGAGAACAGTGCGGCCTTCGGTTTCACGCCGGCTTCACGCCAGTGGAATGCCGCAGCTTCGACATCGATCACGTCGCTCGCTTCGATAGCTTCCGCAAGACGTCGGTGCTGACGCGCGCGCTCGGCAGCCGAAAGACGCGATACCGTGGCCTGACGAATGCGATCATGGAAAGACTCGACCGTTTCGACTTGTCGCGCCCGACTCGTACGCACGAGCTTCACCACGCGCAGCTTGGCGATGTCCGTCGATACGCGTGCAAGCGGTGCGCCCGCGGCATCGGCTAGCACCCGTTGCGACAGCGGCGCCCCCGCCACGGAAATGAGCTCGAGCAGGTGGCGTTGATCCGGTTCGAGCTGACCGATGCGAAACCGTAAGGCATCGTCGAGCTCGAGGCGCGTGCCCTGCGTGAGACGTACTTGCTGACTGTAGCGAACCAGTGCGTCGATGAAGAGCGGATGCCCGTGCGCCTCACGCGCAATCTGTTCCGGATCGACCTGTGACATGGTTTCGCCATTTTCGAGCAACGCGCGCGCCAAGCGGGTCGCGTCTGCAGATGGTAAGCCTTCGAGGCGCAGCCGTTGCGACACGAGCGCGTGTTCGAGCACGACATCGAGGGCGGCACGCACGTCGGGCGGACACTCTTCGGGATCGCGGGCTGTCACGATCAGCATGAAGCCTGGCGCATCGGGCGGGCGGGAAAGCTCGATCAGAAGCGCCAAACTTTCCGCATCGGCCCACTGCAAGTCATCGATCACGACCACGAGACGATAATGATCGGCGATGCGCTCAAACAACTCGCGCAGCGCGCTGAGTGCTTGCGCACGTAAAGTCGCACGATCCGCATCCGTGAAGCGCGGACCTATCTGCATCGTGATCGACTTGATTCGGCCCAGCACCGGAAAGACCATCGGCAAGGCTTGGGCTCGCCGCGGCAGCAGCGCGCTGCACTGCGTATCGCTCAGACTGCGCAAAAAGCGCGTCAGCGAGTCGACCACACCATCGAAGGCCTTGTAAGGCACGGTCTCCCGCTCGTAGCAACGTCCCCTCAGCACGAGTGTGCGTTCATGATTGGCCTCGACGTGATCGGTAAGCTCATGAACGAGCGCTGTCTTGCCTACGCCTGATTCGCCGTGGAGGTAGACGGCAGCCATGCGACCGCTCGACTCAACCTCGGCGAACGTCGCACGCAACGCGAGCTGCTCGGCTTCACGCCCTACGAACGGCACGCCACGGGTGAGCGCGGTCACCTGGCGCGAACGCATCGAATCTGTTTCGAACGCCTTGCCACCAAGTGCCAGACGCAGCACTTCTTCGCCCGTAACGCGTGCCGCCGGATCGGGCTTGAGCAACGCCACGCACAGCGCACTCAGGTCCACCGGAATGTCGCTTATCAGCACGCGCGGTGGCGTGGGCTCCGTGCTCTGCTTACTGAGTAACATTTCGAATGCGGTACCCGAAAAAGGTAAGCGTCCAGTGAGAGCCTCGTAGATCACGACACCCACACCATACCAATCAGCCGGAGGTCCAACGGGTAAACCCGTCGCCTGCTCTGGCGCCATATAGGCCGCGGTGCCTACTGCGAGTGCCTCCGTGGTCTGACGCCCTTCCGAATTCGTGACCAGCCCAAAATCGAGCAGCACCACGCGTCCGTCTTCCGTGACCTGAATGTTCGAGGGTTTGATGTCGCGATGGACCTTGCCTGCGCTATGGAGCGCCAACACCCCCTCAGCCAGTTGCGACACGACCGAGCGCAAACGCGTGATGTCACACGGTAAGCCTATGCGGCTCGTGTCGTTATCTGCTTTGGGTGCGACGCGCGCGTCCTTGCCGCCGCGCACGTAGTCGATGAAGTCGACGCCGTGCAGGAGCTCCATGGTGAAGAACCAACGCCCGTCGTCCTCGAACAATTCACCGAGCTGCACCAGGTTCGGATGCTGCAGGTCTTGGAGCGCGCGAAATTCCTGCTTGAAGCGCATCACGTGCTCAGGCCCCACGCGCGTCAGTAACTTCAGCGCTACGCGCTGATCGTGATCGCGATCATGAGCTTCGTAGACGGCACCATACCCGCCTTCGCCAAGCGGACGCACCAGCTCGAAGCGATCCGTGCCGCGAAATGCGCCGCGCGCTTCATGGTGGGTAGGCGGAGCCGAGCTGCGCGCGCGTCTCATGGAGCCTCCAACACAGGTACGGCTTGCCTTACATAACGGTAAGGGTCGACCACGCCCTGCGTGCGCAGTGCATTCAATGCGTCCGCGCGTAGGCGGGCTCCGGCATCGCCCGCGGTCAGGGCGCCACAAAGATACTGGACACGTTCGCTGAACAGACCCAGACCAAAGCGTGCGATCTCGATGCGCGCTTCTTCGGCCAGCACGCGGGCGCGCTCACGTTGTCCATCTGCATACGCGAGCTGCGCGTCCAGAAAACGCACCCATGCGTAGCAATGCGGCGCGTCTACTTTGGCAATCTGCGCCGAGATCGTTCGTACACGTTTGAGCGCATCGGGATACTTAGCGGGCGCTGCCACCCGCGCCGCCAAAATCGCAAGCGCGAGCATCCAACTGGCTGAAGCAAAGATGATCGGCACGCGCAGTAGCATCGAACGTTTAAGCGCCGGCCACGATGCTTCCAAGCGCTCGAGTCCGGCCGTGCCACCCTGATACAGGTCGACTTGCACCAAGGCCATCATCTCGAAGAAGTGTTGAAGGTGAAACGAATCACGCGGCCAACGCGCCATGGCTTGCGCGACCAAGTCCAGCGCTTCCTGGGGCTTATTCGCGATCAGAGGCACGAGGAAACCACCCGCAGTCACGATATGCGTCCAGCCATAAAGGTCGCCCCGCTCAAGAGCCTCGCGCTGATAGCGCTGCGCGCGCGTGGTCAGATCGCCCAATGCACCGCGCTGCATGAGCGCCATGAGCGCCATGTGCTGAACCTGCCCAATCTCCCAGGTCACACCCGTGCAGCACTCGCGGAACAAACGCTCAGCTTCGATGGCGGAGCGCGCGCTTTCTTCGAACTTACTCTCGCCAAGCTGAATCGAAGCGCGCGCGATCAGCACCATGCCGCGCAAATAAGCATCGCCCATTTCCTCGGCGATCATGTCCGCGATCTCAACCAGCCGTTTCGCGCGCGGTCGCGGCGAGGCCTCGGTTGCCTGCGTGAACGTGGCCTCCACGCAGAATGCTTTGGCGACGCGATTGGGCTCGCCCGTTTGCAGCGCTTCGCGCACGGCGCGCGTCTGGAAGTCGGCCCCGCTGACGAAGTCGACGAGGCCAATCAGACTCCCCACGGAAGCAAGAACATCCACCGTAGTCAGATCCCGTGCAGACAATTGATGCGGCGTTTTGCGCGTGAAATCTAGGCCTCGCATGGACAGTGCGGCGCGTTGCCACAGCAGTGAGACGAGAGCGCGCTGTCCCCGCTTGGGCAGCGTGACGGACACCTCACTCAGCAAGCGCACGAGTGCGGCGATGCCCTCTTCGATGTGTCCACTGCGCAACCAATACTCCGCAGCGCGGCGCCGCATCTCGAGCGAGTCTGCTGACTTTGCACCTTCCGACGCGCGGCTGAAACTCTCGGCTGCACGCGCGGTGTAGCCGGCACACGCGAGCGCTTCGCCCATGGAACGCAGCACTTCGCGTTGCAGATCGTCAGGCTGACCTTCCCATGCGGCGCTAGCCAGCTCATACACGTGGACGGCGTGCTCAAAGGCCATGACATCCTCGGCCGCGCGCGCGCCCAAGGCCGCGGTCCGGCGCGCGGCTTCGAAATGATGGGCTCCGAGTTGATAGCGCAACAGCGTTGCATTGGGTCGTTGGTCCGCACCTTGCGAAGCCGCCACCAAGCGCAAGCTCAGCTCGCGTATCCGCTCTTTGCTGAGCCGTGCGACCACTACGGCGCGCAGCGTCAGGCTCGGTACTTCCACGGCACGATCTTCGCTCAATGTCGAATCGGCGATCAAGCCAAGCGCACGCAAGATGCCTAGATGCCGTCCAACTTGCGTGCTCTCGATATCAGCGACTACTGCGAGCTCAGAGGACGAAAGGGGCCTGCCTGCAATCGCGCACGCATCGAGCGCGCGCGTGGCGTGCTCATCGAGCGAAATGACACGGCGCGTGTAGAGCTCATCCAAGGTGGCGGTGGCCGGCGTGGCTTCGACGCCGAAGAAGATCGCCTGTCGCAAGACCTCCACCACCAGGCGTGGTTCGGCGCGCGCGCCCGTCAGTGATGCGGTCGACAACACGGTCTCCACAGAGCGCGGATCCAAGAGCTCGTCGGCCAGCAACGCCACATGATCGGCAGTGAGCAAGGGTAAGGCTATGGAAAGCGAGGCCGAAGCAAGCGAGCCCGGATCCACTGTACCCGAGCTCATCAACCACGTCGCACTCGGACACGACACCCCCGGGCGCTCCACGTCGGTCAACGCCGCGAGCAGCTGCAACGTATCGCCGTCCGCCCAGTGCAGATCATCGATCACGAAAACGAGCCTGCGCTGTTGGGCAAGCTGACTTAGCAGGCTACGCAGCGCCAAGAAGGCACGCCAACGACGCTCCACTGGATCAGGCACCCGCGCGCCGTCTTCGAGCAAAGCAAAAGCAGACACGCGTTTGAACGCGGGAAACAGATCCCCCAGACAGTGCACATCACGGATCGCCAGTGCTTCAACCCAGTCTTGGGGAGCCTCACGCAGCCGTGTCGCAACCTTACCTATCGCGTGCGCGAGACCTTGGTAAGGCAGCCAGGGCCGGGGCTCGCAACGATCGTAAAGCACCCAGGTATGCTCGGGATCGATCGCTCCAAGGCGCTGCGCGGCTGCGCGCAGAAATGCCGTCTTGCCGCTGCCGGATGCGCCGTGTACCCACACCCGCACGGGTTCCCTTGATGCGCCGGTACACGCTGCCACGACTCGAGACAGCTCGTCGTCGCGACCTACTAGCGGCACGGCGCCGAGCAGCAGGGACGCGGAGCTCGCCGCCCGATCGCGTTCCCCCGCTGGCTCCATGATCGTAAGGATCTGCCCAGCTGTCGGACGCAGATGCGGATCACGCGCCAAGAGTTGCATACACAGTCGCTTCAGGTCGGGGGCTACGGTTTGCTCTGCCTCGGGCACGGGCGGATCGGCCGACTGCTTGAGCAGCAGCACTTGCTCGACCGGGCCCTCGAACGGACAGGCTCCGGTCAAGCAACGGAACAGTAAGACTCCGACGGCATACAGATCGGACGCAGCCGACACGTCGCCGGCAGCTTGCTCGGGCGCCATGTAATGGGCTGTCCCGACGGGTCCCACGTCCGGTCGCGCTTCCAGTGCGTGCAGCTCAGCGCATAGTCCCAGATCGAGCAACACGAGCCGGCCTGCCGGCGTGACCCTTACGTTGCTGGGCTTGACGTCCCGATGCACGCGCCCCTGTCGATGCAGCACGCGCAAGGCGCGCGTGAGCTGCGCAAAGACCGGCCGCAGCTTGCCCTCATCGTAGCCATCCTGTGTGCACACGTAATGTACGAGGTCCGTACCCTCCACTTTTTCCATGCTAAAAAAGGGATGGGTCTCCTTGTCGAATAGCTCGCCCGCCGCAACAAAGCTTGGATGAGAGATCGAGCGGATCATCTCGAATTCAGCGCGCAGCACGCGCACGCTGCGCTCTGAGCTTTCGCGCACGACCTTGAGCGCGACTTCTTCGGCGCGCTCAAGGTCGAATGCACACAAGACCACGCCGCTTGCGCCCGTGCCAAGCACGTCGCGAACTTCAAAGCGCGGAGAGCGCACCCACTCTCGCAATGAGACTCGCTCCGACGGGGCGTTCATCTACGGGCATCCATGTTGCAGAGCCAAGCCCATGCGGCCCCCCTGAGTGCCCATGGTACCACCCGCTTTGTGACACGAATATGCATGCGTGAGTGGGTCTGAACGTACACGCACGCTGCTCCGGCGCGAAGTCCTACCCCTGCAATGTCAGGCTATTCGCGGCCGCTTTGCGAGCGTCCACGGGCTTGGACGGCTTCGCGACGCTGCGCAAGCTCCTCGGGCCGCACGCGCTTTGCGTGCTCGCGACAGTGCGCCTGCTCAATGGTAAGGCCGGTAGCGAAGTCCCGCGCGTAGCCCTCGTTGATCACGCGCTTCATGCTCAACAGTGTGGTTTTATCGCAAGACAACATGTCCTTGGCGAGCCCGCGACAAGTGGACAGCAGCTCAGCCGGCGCCACCACGCGGCTCACCAGCCCCCAACGTTCCGCTTGCTCGCCGCTCAGGTAGTTGCCGGTCAAAGACAGCTCTTTTGCCCGGTAAATGCCGATCACTCGGGACAGCCGTTGGCTCAGGCCCCAGCCCGGCATGATGCCGATGCGGGCGTGCGTGTCTGCGAAACGCGCTTCCGTCGACGCGATCAACAAATCGCAAGCGAGCGCCAGCTCAAAGCCACCCGTGACCGCGGCGCCGTTGATGGCGCCGATCAGCGGCTTCTTCATGGCTCCAATGGTGTCCGTCAAAGAGCCTGCCGTCACCGAGCCCTCGATCGAAGCCTCGCTCGCCACTTCGCCACTCAGCTCCTTGAGATCGAGCCCGGCGCAAAATGCGCGGCCCGCACCCGTCAGGATCACCACACCTACGTCGTCGTTCTGCTCGGCGCTTTCGATGGCTTTCTGGAGCTGCTCGCGCATCGCCAGGTTCAGCGCGTTCATCTTGCTGGGTCGATTCAGCGTGATGGTCAAGATGCTTTCCGATTGATCGATCTGGAGCACGTCTTCACTCATCTTCAGTTCTCCTCGTCCAGGCCGGCTTCTTTCGATTCGAGCTCAAGCGTGAGCTCTTCCCACGCTGCCGTATGCTTTTGCAGGTAGGATTTCTGCTCTTCAAAGCGCATCAACAAATCGCCGCGCCGCTTGGCATCGGCGTACACGGCGCCATCCGACAGCTGCGCAGTTACGTCTTTTTGCCCCTGCTCGAGCTTGTCGATCTCCCCTTCGAGCTTCTGAAGCTTGTCCTTCAACGGCTTGAGCGCCTTGTTGCGCTGTTGACGCAAATCCGCTTCCTTACGCTTGCGATCCTTATCGTCGGAACGGTTTACTCGCACGTCGACAGGCTGAGCGGGCGCGGCCGACTTCCCCGATTGTGGCGCGCTGTTCGTCTTCGCAGGCTGCGAGCGTGCCGCTTCCTTCACGCCGCGGCTCGCCTTCTCTGCTTCTTCTTGGCGCGTGCGGAGGGCAAACATGTACTCATCGAGCGTACCCGGATAGACCTCGACCTTACCGTTCTCCAAGTTCCAAATCTGCGTGGCCAGCCGCTTTACGAAGCTACGGTTGTGACTGACGAACAGCACTGTTCCATCGTAGGTCGACAGCGACTCGGCCAAGCTCTCGCTCGAGCTCAAGTCCAAGTGGTTAGTCGGCTCATCCATCAACAGAAAGTTACCGGGATTGATCAGCAGGCGTGCCAAGGCCACGCGCGCGCGCTCACCACCGGACAGCACCTTTACTTTCTTGTCCACGTCATCGCCGCTGAACAAGAATGCGCCCATCACCGTGCGCACGCGCGTCATGCCGGCGTCGGTATTCATCGCCGCAACCTCTTGGTAAGCGGTGTTGTCCGCGTGCAAGAGATCAGCATGGTGCTGCGCAAAGTAGCCGACCTTAACGTGATGCCCAAGCCGCACCTCACCCGCGTCGCGCGCAAGCTCGTTCGCCAAGATGCGCAAAAGCGTAGTCTTGCCGGCGCCGTTCGGTCCGATGATCGCGATCCTGTCACCGCGAGATACCCGCGCGCTCACGTCGTCGAGCACCTTACGGTTGCCATACGTCTTGCAAATGCCATCGGCGGTGAGCACATCGATCGAGCAACGCTCAGTGGGCGGAAAACGAAAGCGCATGACGTCGGCCTTACCGAGCACCTGCACGTCTTCCATTTTCTCGAGCTGCTTGACGCGGCTTTGTACGGCTTTGGCCTTGTTGGCCTGCGCACGAAAGCGGTCGATGAATTTCTGCATCTGTTCGCGCTCGCGACCCAGATTCTTCGACTTGTTGACGAGAATCGTCTCTTCTTCGGCGCGCTGCTTGAGGTAGCGCTCGTAGTTGCCGGTGTACTGGCGCACGCCCTCCACTTCGAAGGTCACGATGCGACTCACCTGTTCGTTCAAGAAATCGCGATCATGCGAGATCAAGAAGAACGCGCGTGGGTAGCGCTGCAAGAAGTTCGAGAACCAGGTGACCGACGGCATATCGAGATGGTTGGTCGGCTCATCGAGCAGCAGTAAATCCGGCTGCTGAAACAGTAAGGCCGCGAGCACGGCGCGCATCTTCCAGCCGCCGCTGAACTCGCCCATGTCGCGCAACTTGTCGGTGTCCTTGAAGCCGAGACCTGACAAGATGCGTAAGGCTTCGTGCTCGGTGAAGTGCTCTTCGAAGTGGCCGATGCGTTCGTGCAGGTCGCCCAAGCGCTCCACCACATCGGCCAACGCTTCGTCGCTTGCGGCCTGATTGTGTTGCAGCGCATCGAGCTCGACTTCGACCTCGGCAAGCTGTCGATCGAGGTCGGCGCGACCGGGCACGCTCGACAACACGAAATCGATCAGGGTCTTGCCACCACCCACCACCAAGTCCTGCGCCAGATAGCCAAGACGCAAGCCCCTGCGCAGCACCACCTTACCGGCGTCAGGCGGTTGCTCACCCGCAAGGAGCTTGAGCAAGGTGCTCTTACCTGAGCCATTCGGGCCCACCAGACCGATGCGATCGTGTTCTGCAACGCGCAGATCGAGATCTTCGACGATGGGACGGTCACCAAACCAGAGGGATACTTTTTCAAGGACGACGAGGCTCACGGCGCGCCAACCATATCATCGGCAGCGCCTTACAGCTCGTACCATGGCAGCGGTGACTGTTGCCTTTCAAGAATCGCTACTTCGCACCACCCAGCGTGTGACGCGCCTTACTCAGCTGCGAGCTTGAGTGTCGGCGCAGCAGGCAAGTTCAAGCCAGGCACGTTGTCGGTGCCGTGAATCACTTGGTCCGCGAGTTTGATCTTCTCGTCGATCTGCGCGAGCCCGAGCATCACGATGCGCTGCGCTTGCGGTGAGCCCGCGCCATGCATCGCCTCCACCAGTGTGGTCACGCTCGTCATGTTCTCGATGTAGCGACCTACTTCGATGCGCTCTTCCGCGCCGAACTCTGGTTTGGCCGTGTGGTACTTCTTGATGAGGTGGGAAATCTCGGGATTTTCCAGCGCTTTGGCGTCGGGCATAGTGGCCAAAAAGCCGCCCGCCAAATCATGGCTCAAGCGCCCGATCTGATACACGTTGCGCGTGATGTTCTGTTTGACGGTGTTGGCCATCATCGCGTCCACCATGAACGATCCGCACGGCAACTTGTAGCCCATGGCGCTGGCACCGATCGCCGAAGCGTAGGTGGTCTCGTTCATGTGGATCATCTCGATGAGCTTATCTTTGACGATCGCGTTTTTGTCCGTGCCCAGGATGCGCGTCATCTTGGCCGTGGCGCCGATCAACACGTCTGCGTTGCCGCCTTTGCAGCCGCCATAGTTCGCGCGATGCCAGGTGGCGAAGTAGTTCACGAGCGAGCCCACATGTTTGGTTTCGCCGTTCAAAAAGATGCGCTCGGTCGGCACGAACACATCTTCGAACACCACCATGGCTTCGCCGCCGACCACGCCAAAGCGCGTATTGCCTACATCGCAGCCCTTTTCGAGCTTGCGCGAATCGTTGCTCTGACGGCCGAAGATGAACAGAACTCCGGGCGCATCGGCCGGCACTGCACAGGCGATCGCGTAGTCTTTTTCGTCCGGACCGAGGCCCGTGCCTGGCAACACGAGAATCTCGTGGGAATTGATACCGCCCGTGTTGTGCAGCTTGGCGCCGCGAATCACCACACCGTCAGGTCGGCGCTCCACGACGTGCACGAACTGATCGGGGTCACTCTGCTCGGATGGACGCTTGCTGCGGTCGCCCTTGGGATCCGTCATCGCGCCCGCAAGCATCCAATCTTCTGCCTGCACGCGCGCCAAGTAGTGCTTGAAACGCGTGTGATAGTCCGTGCCATTCGCCTGATCGATCTCATAGGTGACCGCGAACGTGGCATTCAACGCATCGAGCCCCACACAGCGCTGAAAACACGTGCCCGTGACCTGCCCGAGCAAGCGCAGCATCTGAATCTTCTTCACGAGATCATCCGCACTCTGAAAGATGTGCGTGTAGCGATGAATGCGCTCACCCGTGAGGTGGCTCTTGACCGTCATCACATCCTGATACTCAGGCTTGTGCGCAAGCTCGTAGGTCTTGGCCACGGTGTTGATGTGCGGCGCAATCGAAGGATGATCGACCACGTTCTCGACGCGCTCACCACCCACGTAAGCGCGAAGCTTGAGAGCCCGCAGGCTGTCCACGTACTGAGCAGGGGTCTTGAGCGCCATCACGTTCTCCTCGTCGCACGCATAGGGCGCGACCAAATCGGTGTAGCGAAACGGCGCCCAGGTTGCCAGTGTTTAGTTGGGACACGCATCGCGGTTTTTTGGGGGTAGCCCGGGTTCAAGACATGCTACGCGCGATTCAAGGGGGCAGGGCAATGGCATCCATCTCGGACACGATTCTTTCGTTCGGTGACCCGCTGATGCAGCGCCTGCGCGAATCGACCGAGCCGCCTTCCATCGAGATCATTCGCAGCGCGCTTGAAATCGTGATCACAATTTGGAATGCGCACGTGATGGCCACCGAGGCCTGGGGACATCCTGAGCATCTGTTGGATTTGCAGCAGATTGCGCTCGACCCCAACACCACGTCCGATACGGCGAGCACGCTGGTCATGCTCACCGAACGCAGGTTCGAGCGCTTTGCCGACGACCTGCGCGTAGTGAGTAAATGGGACCTGTCGTTCGATGAGCTGGGGCGCCACCGCTTCGACTGCACCGCGCGTTTGCCGGACCCCACCAAGACCGGACGGCCGCCTGCGCCGTAAGCGTGAACGCGCATGCACGCGCGCTTGCGCGGTCACATAGAACGTGTTCTATTCGCCGCAGAACGCGTTCTTTTGGAGGCTGCATGCAGACCGCTCTCGCGAAAAAGCTAGGCATTGAGCTCTCGATCTTTGCCTTCAGTCACTGCCGCGACGTCGTGGCCGCAGTCACGCGTGCAGGCGGACTTGGCGTACTTGGCGCGTTAGCTTTCACACCCGCCGAGCTCGAGCTCGAGCTGCAATGGTTAGACGCCCACACCGGCGACAAACCTTACGGTGTGGATGTGGTGATGCCGCAGAAGTACGTGGGCAAACAGGAAGGCCGCGCGTCGACGGAAAGCCTGAAAGTAAACGTTCCCGAAGCCCATCGCGTCTGGCTCGAAGGCCTGCTCGACAAGCACGGCGTAGCCAAGCTCGCTGAAGAAGCGGACGCTTTTCGTGAACATCTGGGATGGGATGATGCGACGGGTCGCGAGCTCGTCGAAGTCGCGCTGCGCCATCCGCGCGTAAAGATGATCGCGAACGCGCTGGGTACGCCGCCCGCCGATGTCGTCGAACGCGTGCATGCGCAAGGCGTGTTGATCGCAGGGCTCGTAGGCAACGTGCACCAGGCCAAAAAGCAGCAAGAAGCCGGCGTAGACGTGATCATTGCCTCTGGCTACGAAGCGGGTGGTCACACGGGCGAGATCACAACGATGGTGCTCGTGCCGCAGGTCGTCGACGCCGTTGCACCCTTACCTGTGTTGGCAGCAGGAGGTATCGCGGATGGTAGACAGATGGCCGCTGCTTTGATGTTGGGTGCCGAAGGCGTGTGGTGCGGCTCGGTGTGGTTGACCACGCAGGAATCCGAGGTCGCGCCCTCGCTGGTCGAAAAGCTTATCTCTGCGCGTTCCGACGACACGGTGCGCTCGCGCTGCTTGAGCGGCAAGCCCGCGCGCCAGCTCATCACGACCTACACCAAGGCTTGGGAAGCCCCTGATTGCCCCGGTTTCCTACCGATGCCGCTGCAGGGCTTACTCGTCGCCGAGGCCGAGCATCGCATCAGGCGTCACGCCGCATCTCGCGGGGGCGCCGAGTTGCTTGGCACCCCAGTAGGCCAGGTCGTGGGCCAGATGAAGCAAGTGAAGTCCAGCGCGCGCGTCGTATTCGAGATGGTAGAGCAATGTGCCGAAGCACTCGAGCGTGGCCAGCAGTTAATCAAGAACGTGAGCTAAAGGCGCAAGCGCACCTGCAACAGGCTCGGCGCGCGCGATCTACCTTACTGTTTTGCCTCCCAGCGTTACACGAATGTGAGACGGACTTGCATGATCGCATCGCCTGCGATGAGATGGATGCTGATCTATTTCGATAGTTCCATTCGCGGGAAGAATGAAGCGACGCACCTCCGCAGTCTCCGTTGAGAACAACGCGTACAGCGTGCTCAAGCTGAGCGTCACGCGCTTGATGCATGTGCGCGAGGTTCAGGCAACGGGCGGTGGTCACTTCGCGCAGGTCGCGCGCGAGCTTGGCTATGTAAGACACGCAGAAGCGGTGGACGAAGCTTCGCTCAGGCTCGCCGAACAGGAGAAGGCCCAGGCCGATCAATCACGGCGCAAGCGCAGCGATGCCTTGGTAGAGCGTTTGAAGCGCGCACGCGAGCAGCTCTGCCACAACTCGGCCCCACCCGACGAGAACAACCGATAGTAAGGTTGTCACGGGCTGACCTCTGGAACGGGCGTTAGAGCGCGCGATAGAAGATCAACAAGTCGTCGCCGGGTGCGTAGAAGTCCGGAAGTCGGCCGACCACGGCAAAGCCGAGCCGCGCGTAGAAGCCACCCGTTGCGGCATAGAGCTCCTTCGACGAGGTCTCTATGCGCACCTGGCGTCCCTGAAGTCGCTTCGCTTCTGCCTCGAAGGCAGCATAGATCTGCTTGCCCAGGCCCCGGCCTTGTGAGTCGGGCGACACTGCAATCCAATACAGATCGAAGGTTGCCTGCGTCATCGGCGTTGGACCAAAGCACACGTAGCCGAGGATGGCATCGCCCTCGCTCGCAACCAAACATGCGTAACCAGACCTTACGCTGTCTTGAATGGAAGCGTCGATAAGCTCGAGTGCCACGTCGACCTCATCCGCCTTGAACTGCTCGATGCGCCGCAGCATCGCTAGTAAGGGCGCCCGATCCGCTTCCCTTATCTGCCTCAGGTCCAAGCTACACCTGCCCTATCTTGTGCGGGTTGAAAGGCGTGCGTGAGCACGGCCGCGATCAGCGTTTCGTAATCCCAACCCAAGCTCTTGGCCGCAAGTGCAAGCCCTGCCTCGGGATGGATCTCGTTGTTGGGATTCACGTCGATCACGCAGGGCTTACCATGTACATCGAGTCGCATGTCGACGCGTCCGTAGCCGGTGCCACCGAGCGCCAAAAAGGTCTGACGCGCCAGCGCTTCGACTTCCGCATGAAGGTCTGCCCCGAGCTGCGCCGGCACTGACTTGGACGCAAACTCCGGACTGCGAGCATTCCACTTGCTGTCGTAGGTGATGATCGGCGCAAAGGCAGTGGGCACAGGCGAAAAGTCGATCTCAGTGGGCACCACCTTGCCTGCGACAGGCCCAGGAAAAATCGCCACGTTGATCTCCTTGCCAGGAAGGTAAGCCTCCACAAGGTAAGGTCCGGGCAAGCTAGCTTCGAGTAGCGCCAGGCGCGCCCGCAGCGCCTCAGCGTCGCGCACGATCGAGTTTTGATCGACCCCGATCGAGCCATCCACCCGCGCAGGTTTCACGAACAGGGGAAAGTCCAGCGTCTTGACTAAGCGATCCGTCAGCCCGCTTGCACCCGTGACGGCAAAGCCGGGAGCCACGCGCAAACCAGCCTTTTGCAGTACTTTGCGCGCCTTGTCCTTCTGTCGGCACAATTTCAGCGGCAAAGCCGCATTGCCCGTGTACGGCAGGCCATGACGTTCGAGCAAGGCAGGCACTTGCCACTCGCGCCCGTAGTCGTTGTCGATCGACTCGACCAAGTTAAACACGACCTGCGCGCGCCGTTGCTTGAGCTCGCTCGCCACGCCAGACAGCGAGCTTGTCACGCGTAGCTCTTGGACTTCGATGCCCAAGCTTGCGATCGCGGCTTCGACGGCTCGCGCTGTGTCCAACACCGCCGCGTCTGCTTCGTAGCCGCGCGGCCCGTCGCTTGCGAGCTCGTCCTTCCGAGATTCGAAATCCGCATTGACGAGCACGACCACGCGGGCTGGAAGACGAGACTGCATGCGCGCAGTCTATCGGTGACGCGCCGGGCAGCAACGCTGGGCTTGAGGCATCGCGCGCGATTCCTTAGCCGCCGCAGCTCTCAAGGACGGCATCGCAGCTTCCGTCCCGCAGCCCCGGCTCCATGCATGCAAAGAACGCCTCGGCTTCTGCCTTGCACGTGCCCACCGCACAGTTCTTGCCGCACGCGCCTGTGCAGCCCTGCAGCGCGATTCCCACACTCTCGCAGCGTCCCACGGCGCAGGCGGCAAGCGCCGGGCTCGTGCACTGCTTACAGCCGGCACTCGCCGACGTGCAGCTCGCGATGCACAACGTCTCGCCTGCGCCGCAGGCCGCGAGACACTCCTTATAAGTCGGACACTCCTCCGCAAGCGACCGACCAAAAGGCGTGCGCAGCTCGATGTAGCTCAGACACATCTCATCGGCGGTGCCTTCGCCCCAACGCACATCGACGGGCTCCATGTGTTCCGCATCGTTCGTATGACTCGATCCGCGCTTGCCGCTGTTGTCATATGCGCAGGTCAACGTAAGGCTGTCGCCGCGCGCGACCTCGAGAAATGCGTCATCGGTGAAGCGGTAACCTTGTTGCCAGTTAAAGTCCCAGTCTTCGATGCGCACAAGACAAGCATCATCGTCGTCGCGCTGAACTTCGATGCGCTTTCCTAGGGTATGCATGTGCGGCAGCACGCCCACGATCGTGCCCGCTGCCGATACGCTAAAGGTCTTGGTTTGCACGGAGTCCGCATCGCCCGCCGCGATCTTGATGCCGGTATTGGCGAGCGGAATGGTGTTGATCCGAAACGCGGGCACCTTACCCTTGGGCATCAGCCACAATTTTGCGCGGGTCTGGTCGGCATCGGGCTTTTCTCCATCCGCAAGCGCACTGGTGTTGTAGTGCACTTGCATGATCAACCGCGTGCCCGCCGGCAAAACGCGCGCAGAGTCCTGCGGCGTCATGTTGGGCACCATGCCCGGCACCCAGCCACCTACGTTCTGCGAACGCTCTACGCCCGGCCCGCCAAAGCACGTGTAACCGGGGCCCTGTTCCGCCGCGTCGAGGTCTTCTGCGTTCTTCGTACCCGCAGCGTCCACCGTATATAAGATCACGTGATGCACCCACCTCGCTGCACCTGGCGTCACGTCGGTGGCCACGAGGTAGCTTTCCTCGTCAAAGCGCGTGGGTAATAGGAAGCAGCGGTAGTCGTCAGGTCGCCGCACGTTGGGCGCGTACGCTTGCTCGGGCTCGAGCGTCAGGGAGGCCTCACCGAGACTGCCCCCAGTGGCAGCGCGCGGCGCGACGTAATCCTTCGCATCACCCTCCGCAAACCCGGCTTCGGCCCAGCCCGTGAACACGGCGACCTGCTCGTCACTCAACCGACGTGAGTGGGCATAGTCACGACAGGCGGGATCCGGCTTCCAAGGGGGCATGGCGCGACTCTTCACCGCTTCCACGACCGCACCCGCCCATGGCGCGGCCGTATCGACCCACTCGTCTTTGTCGTACCCAAGCACGAACGGGCCGATGCCACCTGCGCGGTGGCAAGACGCGCAATGCGTTTCGAGTAAGGGACGCACGTCGCGATGGAACGTCACCGCTGCCTGAGTATTGGAGATCGCGGCATCCCCACCTCCTCGCGCCCCCGCAACGTCACTTGCATCGCAGGCCAAACAGCCGAGCGCGAAGATCACAAATACAACCAGCTTCATGTGCATGCCACCCTAGTAGCAAGGTGCGCGCCTGAGCCAAGCCCTGCGAAAGCGTTCGGCTAATGCGGCGCCAGCGCAGGCGTTTTTCGGGAGCTGTCGGGTATCCCCTGCAATTTCTGCAGGGGTTTACCCTCACCGAGCGCGCAACGGGCTTCCGGTAGCGATAGTAAGAGCACCGTGTGGGTGGTTCGTCAGGTCAGTTCGAATAAGCCTGGCTGAGTGGAGTCGGTCGGCTACAGCTAGCTCGCCGAAGCTGGCCAACGCCACTTCACAAGCACAAACCAGGAGAGCTCCATGAATCGTACATTGAGTGCCATCGCCATCACGCTCGGACTGACGGGCCTTACGGTCCAAGCCAGCGCACAAGATGATGTGGCACTGCAAGAACAAGGCATGGTAGAGCTGTCGGACGCGCCTGCGGGCTCTGCTGGAGCCCAAGGCAACCTTCGCCTCTACGGCGGCTTACGGTTGGGTTTTGGCGGCGAGACCGATGTAGAGCTCAAGGGCGTCAGCGGAAGTTTCCACGACGATCTGCTCACCACGTTCGGCGGGCAGGTCGGCGCTGACTACGTGGTGATGGACTACTTCGCGATCGGCGGAGAGCTGCGGCTTGCTAGCGTCACCACGGAAGGTGCCGACGACGCAGATGCCGACCGGACTATGTTCATTGACGCAGTCGTCAAACCGCGCGGCCGCTACGCTCTGGCCGACGTGCCCCTTGAGCTTTATGGCACGCTTCCCCTGGGCGTAACGTTCATCAATCTCGGCGACGATGTCGACGACAATACCTCCGCCGGCCCCGGCTTCACGCTCGGCGTCGGCGCGGGGGCAACTTACTTCTTCACAGACAACCTGGGTATCAACGCCGAAATGGCCTATTTGATGTACTGGTTTGGCACCGAGACAGACCTTCCGGGTCCGGTCGCCCGCAAGACCGAAGCAGATACGTCGTTCGGCCAGTTCTCGCTCTTCGCCAACTTGGTCTACGCGCTCTAAGCAGCCGCGCAGCTTCGCCCCGCTGAGCACGTAGCGTTCGCGGGACGCGTTCGCCCTACTTCCGGTCGGCAGCCTCGACCAGCGGTCGAATGCGCGCGAGCTCTGCGGCAAGCTCGCGACAGCCCTGAATGCGCGCTGTCGGGTCTTTTTCGAGCAAGCGCAGCACCAGGTCATTGAGCGCCGGTGGGATCTTGGGATTGCGCTCGCTGGGCGGCGCTGGCGTTTGCGTGAGATGCATCATCAAGAGCGGCATCATCTCTTCGTGCATGAACGGTAAGGTGCCCGTGAACATCTCATAGGCCACGATGCCGAGCGAGTAGAGATCGGCCAGGTGCGTGACGTCCGCAAAGCCGCTTATCTGCTCGGGGGACATATAAGGTGGTGTGCCGGCGATGAAGCCAGCTTGCGTGCGTTTCTGCGCTTGCGAGCTCTTGGCGATGCCAAAATCCATCACCTTGAGGATGTCTTTGTTCGTGACGAAGAAGTTCTCGGGTTTGACGTCGCGGTGCACGATGCCGCGCTCGTGGGCGAGATGCAGACCATTGCAGGCCTGGGTAAGGTAGTCCATGGCCTTGACTAATGACGGCTGCCCCTTGGCAAGCGTGCCCGCCAAGTCCGTGCCGGAAAGCAGCTCCATGGTGAGAAAGCGAAAGCCACGGTGCATGCCGATGTCATGCAGGCGCACGATGTTGGGATGCGATAGCTGGCGCGCCACGCTGAGCTCTTGCTTGAAGCGGCGGATAAGGTCCGGATCGTCGATGACGACAGTGAAGACTTTGAGCGCAACCGTTTCCTCGAGCTCCAAATCGTGCACGCGAAACACGGATGCCGTGCCGCCTTGTCCGATCTGTTTCTCTAGACGATAGCGATCCCCTATCACCGAGCCGACGGACAAATCGAGACCTCCCTGTTCGGAGGAAGAAGGACCGGTGGTGCGCGATGGAGCAGGCGCCGGCGGTTCCACTGCTTGCGACGACGCGGCGAGCGGCTGGCCGGGAGCTAGCCCCATCTCTGTCCGTGCCATCGCTGCGTTGGGAGCGGGAGGTAAGCCCGGAGGTGAACCACCCGGCAGCGGGGGTAAATCAGGTAGATCGGGTAAGGTATGGGCGACCGGTCCCTTCCCCCAAGCACCCTTACCGGCCAACGAATCGCCGCGAAAAGCGGCATCTTCACGCGCGATCTTATCGAATGCGAGGTGCGAACCCTTGGCTTCGCGATCGAGGTCCGCAAGCATCGCACCCGCTGCATGCTGCGGTGCCACAGCCAGCACCTTGCGAAAACATTCGCGCGCGTTGTCAGGAAACCCGTGTTGTGCGTATAAGCGCCCAAGCGTTGCGAAAGCTTCGAGCTCCTGAGTATTCTCGGGGCCCGTCGAAACGAACTTCGACACGAACTGATCGAGCTCGAAGCCAATCTGGGCGAACTGCGCGGAAATCTCGATGGCCTTCAAGGCACAACCACGATAGCGCTGGTGATCGCGCGGGATGCGCACGAGCGTGTCTAGGCAGCGTCGCATCTCTTGGGCTTCGCTCCAGCACACGGCCGCCTCGTAGTACATGCCGGCTTCTTCGAAGAAGGGCCCCGCCTCTGCTGCGCGGCCGAGCTTACGTGCGATGCGTCCGGCGTCTGCGTAAGCCTTACTTTGTATGTACTGGGCCAAGGCACCGGACAGGTTACCTTCCTGTTCGAGCTTCATGCCGGCGCCATACTTAGCCGTTGCGACGGCACCGGTGGTCACGGACATACGCGGATCGCCGCCGCCTTCGATCTGAGCGCGCAACTTCGCGGCGCCCACGGCATCCCCACCCTTTTCGAGGGCCTCGACCGCACGACGGTGGTCGCCCACACCGAGAAAAATCGCCACGGCGTTGTGGCTTTCGCCCGCTTTCACAAGACAAATGCCCGCCCGCACGGCGAGCTTTTTCTGCTCGTGGTCGCCCTTGCTCAACTGCTCGAGAGACAGCCCCACCGCCCGAAAGAGCAGACGGCCCGCTTGATCGAAACGACCCGCCGTCATGTAGACGCGCGCTGCTTCTTCCACGTCCTGAGCCTGCATGTACAACTTGACGGCTTCGGCCAGGTCTCCCCTTCCTTCAGCCGCTTTCGCGCGAATTTTGAGATCGGTGATTTGCTTGGACACCGCTTACGCCTCTTGTTGTTCCACGTCGACGGCGAGCCCTCGAATCGATTCGGGGTCGTGCGTGTACTCGAGGGCTTCCTCGACGCTTATCACGCGTTCACGCACCAGGGTTCGCAGGGAATGATCCAGCGACATCATGCCCTGAGTCATGCTCTCACCGCTCTGCAGATACGATTCGATCTGAAAGGTTTTGTTCTCGCGAATCATATTGGACACGGCGTAGTTCGCGAGCAGGATCTCGAGTGCCGCCACGCGCCCCTCACCGCTGGCGCGCTTGCATAAGGTCTGCGCGACCACGCCTTTCAGCAGAACCGAAAGCAGTCCGCGGGCCTGTTCCTGCTGCTCCTCCGGATAGATGTCTGCGATGCGATCGATAGCCTTGGCGGCCGAGTTGGTATGCAAGGTGCCGAACACGAGCACGCCCGTCTCCGCCGCTTGCATCGCCAAGCTTACGGTCTCCAAATCGCGCATCTCGCCCACGACGAGCACGTCAGGTGACTCGCGCAACGAGGAGCGCATCGCGGTCTCGAAACCGTTCACGTGCAAGCCGACCTGACGCTGCGTGATCACGCATTGTATGGGCTCGTGTACGAACTCGATCGGGTCCTCCACTGTAATGATGTGCTTGGCCGTGTTGCGATTGATCTCGCTTATCATGGCGGCAAGCGTGGTGGTTTTGCCTGAGCCGGTAGGCCCGGTCACGAGCACAAGACCGTTCGACAGACGCACGAGCTTCTTGAGGATCTGCGGTAAGCCCAGCTCATCGACCGTAGGAATGCTGTTAGGGATGATTCGAAACACGGCGCCTGGTCCGCGCGATTGCACCATCACGTTGACGCGAAAGCGCGCCACGCCCGCGAGGTCGTAGGCAAAGTCGAGCTCGCCATCCTCTTCGAAAGTTTGCTTTTGTTGAGGTGTCAGGACTTCGTAGAGAAAGCGCCGAGTCTCGTCATCACCAAGCGGACGAAAAGGTAATTCTACGAGATCGCCGTCGTGCCGAATCATGGGAACGACCCCGGCATGAAAATGCAGATCGCTTGCCTTCTGCTCTGCAACCATTCGCAAGAAAGAGTCGAGACGCGCCATGATTAACCCGCTGCCCGCGCCTGAGACACCGGCGGCTTTTCAGCAGGAGGAGGAGGAGGTTGGCCGGGCGTGGGCGCAGGGGCCGTACCCGTCATGGTTTCGAAGGCGCGCTTGTCGTTGGCTTTGGAATAGCCCTCCTCGATGGTGATGACGTCTTCGTTGACGAGCCTCGCGAGCTCGAGATCCATGGACTGCATCCCTGCCTCGCGCGAGGTGGCAACGACCGAGGGCAGTTGGAAAGTCTTACCCTTGCGAATCAAATTTTGAACGGCGTCGGTATTGACCAGCACCTCTGCGGCAAGCACGCGGCCGCCATCTTTTTTGCGAACCAAATGCTGGCAACACACGGCACGCAACGTCTCGGCCAGCATGGAACGCACCTGAGGTTGTTGGCCAGGAGGAAACGAATTGATCAAGCGATCGATGCTGCTGTCCGCACTGACGGTGTGCACGGTACCAAACACCAAATGGCCGGTTTCCGCCGCAGTCACCGCGAAAGAGATCGTTTCGAGATCGCGCATCTCGCCCACGAGAATGACGTCGGGGTCCTGACGCAGCGTGGCGCGCAAAGCATGGCCGAAGCTCTTGGTGTGGGTGCCGATCTCGCGTTGGTTGATGAGCGAGGTCTTACGCGCATGCACCACCTCAATCGGATCCTCGAGCGTGATGATGTGGCGAGCCGACGTACGATTGATGTAGTCGATAAGCGCTGCCAACGTAGAAGACTTGCCCGAGCCCGTGGGCCCGCCGACCAACACCAAACCGTGATTGAAGTTGCCGAAGGTCTCTACAATCTTGGGGACGCCCAAGCGTTCGAGCTCGCGGATGTCCTGTCTGACGATTCGAAAGATCGCACAAGGCCCCGTGCGTGCTCCGAACACGTGGGCGCGAAAGCGTAAGCCTGCCGCTTTGACCTCGTATGAGAAGTCCACGTCCTTGAGCTGAGCAAGCTCCATCTGCTGTACGTCGGAGAGATGCGGCATCAGTAAGGCGCGCACCTCCTCGGCTGAGAACACCTGCTCGGTCAGCGGCATGGTGCGACCGTGCTTTTTCAGGAACGGCCTGCGCGCTGCAGCCAGAATCAAGTCGTCCGCTTCTTTGTTCGCCATGGCGAGCAGCATGCGGTCGAGCAAGTTGGTGGCACGCTCCGCAGCACCGCCATTCCTGACTTCGTCGAGATCCTTCAACGCTTTGATCGCGGCCGCGGTGACGCGGTGATCGGCGTCCGTCACGAGCGGCTCGAGATACGGAATGATCGAGCGATCGGCGAGGCGTGAGATGGCGCGGATCGCTTCGAGGCGTGTCTCCGGATCGGCGTGCTTGAGGAACGCCACCATGTGACCGACCTGATCGTGTGCTTTCAAGGTACCGAGAGCGATAAGACAAGGCAGACGCATCGGATCATCGCGCTGCATGATTTCGGCGATGTAAGGGATGGCGCGCGCATCGCCGAGCTCACCCATCGCCTCGATTGCCCACTCGCGGACCCACCAATCGGAATCGGCCTGCGCTGTTCGCACGAGAGCGCCGAGGGAACGTGGGTCTTTCAAACGCTTGAGAAAGCCGACCGCGTAGCGACGCACGACGTCCGACTCGTCTTGCAGATACTCGACCACGTGCTTAGTAAGGCTCTGCCCCGCCATCTCCACGAGAGCATCGGCCACGCGTTCGCGCACCCACCAGTCTTCATCGCGCAAAAATCGCAAAAGTTTAGGCGTGAGGTCGCCGCCAGCGTCGCCAGCTTTGCGCGCGAGCTCTACGGCCATGCGGCGTACGTTGACGTCACTGCTGCGCAAGAGCCAGATGATCGTGCGCGCGAGATCAACCTTACGCTGTGTAGCCAGGTTACCCAGCGCCTCGGCCGCGCGATTGCGGACGACCAGCTGCTTATGCTTGAGCGCCTCGACCAGCAGCGGCACTACGTCATCGACCGCGATGGCTTCAAGCGATGCGAGGGCCGCCAATCGGATCGAGTTCGGCCCCACGCGCAACTTGCGGCCTAACCATTCGATGGCCGCCGTGGACTTGTAGTTGCGCAAACCCTCGACGATGGCGCGCACGAGCGGAAGACTCTGAGTGTCTTTGAATGCCTCGATCTGCTCGAGAAACAGCGATTCCTCGCACAGGCTGCCGAGCGCGCCAATCGCGGCGCACGCCACGCGTTCATCGCCATCGCGCATGGCTTCTTGGACGGCCGCGACGGCCGCCGGGATGTCTCGCTGCATCGCGTTGGCATCGCCAAGATGCTGCAGAGCGCGCGTGCGCTCGTGCAACTTGCCGTGAATCACGACCTCGCGCAGTAGCGGGATTGCGCGGTGCCCGGCCTTCGGCACGATGGCGGCCATCGCTTCCATGCGTCCCGGAAAATCCTTACGCGTGACCAGATTCTCGATGATGTTGAAGACCTGCGCGCCCGCTATCTCGGTCAGGATCTTCTGCGCAGCCTGGCGCGCCTGCTCATCGGGCGAGCCCAGTACCTCGCATAATTCTCCGTGCGCCGAGATGTTGTTCACACGCGGCAAGAGCGCGACCAGCACCGTTCGCAACGCCTGATCCGCTGTCTTGAGCGCGCGTGCATAGGGCACGAACAAGGCCGGATCCTTGGTCAATTCGGCCAATTTCAGGAAGGCAAAGCAGCGGTTTCGATGGCGCGCGTTGTCGGCAACCAGCGAACGCTCCGCGAGCAGCGCCATGAGCTTTGCAAGCTCCGCTGCAGGTTGAGGCCCGGCTTCCCCGAGAAATGCCTCAATTTCCTGCTTGGACCGCCACTCGGCGTCCTTGAAAATCCTGCGTACGTCTTTGACGTCCACGCGTTCACGTCCCCTCGGTGCCTCTCGATTATCGCAAACTTGCTCACGTTTGGGGCAACTCAAGAGCGCTATTGCGCGCGGTTCATGCTGCGGTAGCCGTAGGACGGTAGGCGCAAGCGCGTACTCCATGCGACCGAGCGGACGATTGGCTATGCTGCGACCTGGAGGTGGCAGAGGTGCCTAGCGTGACGCGCTTCGAGCAAATCGGCGGCGAAACCAAGCTGCGCGCCATCATCGACGAGTTCGTGGACCGCGTGTTCGCGGACACGATGATTGGTTTTCTGTTCGCACGTGCCAGTAAGGAGCGCGTGAAGCGCTTCGAGTATGAGCACGCAGCAGAGCTCCTGGGTGCGCCTATCACCTACTCTGGCCGCGACCTGCATGAGGTTCACAAGCGGCACCCAATCTTGGGAGGACACTTCGCTCGGCGCCGGCAGATTCTCAAGAACGTGCTGACCAAACACGGTGTGGCAACGGAAGTCATCGACGCATGGCTCATCGACGTCGACGCGCTACGCGAGCAGGTCACACCCGATCTGATCACGCAGTGCAACGACGTCGCTACACCGAACACCGACCTCACGCAGCACAAAGTTGGAGACGATTCATGAAGCAGTATCTCGACCTCGTGCAACGTGTGCTCGATGAAGGCGAGCGTCGCGAAGACCGTACGGGTACCGGCACAATTTCCGTATTTGGCGCGCAAACTCGCTACGACTTGCGACAAGGCTTTCCCTTACTCACCACGAAGAAAGTGCTGTGGGCAGGCGTGGTGCGCGAGCTGCTGTGGTTTCTGCGCGGCAGCACGAACATCCGCGCTGATCTCACGCAGCACACTCCGATCTGGGATGCCTGGGCCGACGGAGATGGCGAGCTTGGCCCCGTCTATGCCCATCAGTGGCGACGCTGGGGCGCTCCGTTTGCAACACACAGTAAGGACAAGCACGCCGTCAGCCCCGAGCGCCAAGGGCCCGGTATCGATCAACTCACGCAGGCGATCGACCTCATCCGCAAGGACCCGACCTCGCGGCGCATCATCGTCAGCGCCTGGAACGTGGCGGACATCCCGCACATGGCACTGCCGCCGTGTCACGCGTTCTTTCAGTTCTATGTGCAGGGGGGGCGGCTGGACATGCAGTTGTATCAACGCTCTGCCGACATCGCGCTCGGCGTTCCGTTCAACATCGCAAGCTATGCACTCTTACTCATGCTCGTGGCGCAAGAGTGCGATTTGACGCCGGGCGTGTTCATTCACACGTTGGGCGATGCTCACATCTACTTGAACCACGTGGAGGGTCTGAAGCTGCAGCTCACGCGCGCACCCTTTCCTTTGCCGCGCGTCGCGATTGCTAAAAAGCCGCTGTTCGAGGTCGCTTTCGAAGACATCAAGCTTGTTGACTATGTCCACCATCCCTTCATCCGCTTTGCGGTCTCGGTGTAATCGATGAAAGACTTTGCCATTGTCGTTGCAGCGGATGCTGATCTCGGAATCGGCCTGGCCGGTGGGCTGCCCTGGAAGCTACCGGGCGACACCGCGTACTTCAAACGTCTAACAGTCCAGGCGCCTGAGGGTTTGCGCAATGCGGTGATCATGGGCCGCAAGACGTACGAGTCGATTCCGGCACGCTTTCGCCCACTCAGGGACCGGCTCAACGTGGTGCTGACACGCAGTGGCGCCGATGCGCCCGCACCGGACGTCCTGACCGCAAGCTCGCTCGAAGGTGCGCTCGCTGTGATCGGTGCGCAGCCTGACATTCATCATGTATTCGTGATCGGAGGCGGAGATGTGTACCGACAGGCACTTGCGCATTCGGGCTGCTCCACGCTCTACGTGACGCGTGTGCACGAGACGTTCGGCTGCGACACGCGCTTCCCAGAGTTTCATGAAACGTTTCGTCTGGTCACCGAGACTGGCATCCAGCATGACAACGGCATCGCTTACCGTTTCGAGGTTTACGAGCGCGCCTAGCGAAAGCACACGCTGCGCGACGCATGAGGGGAGACGACGGACATGGGTTTCATGGAGACACTGCGCGGCGCCGGTACGGGCCTTGAAACGGGCGCCAAAGCACCTGATTTCACACTCAACGATCAGCACGGGAAGTCAATCAAATTGACTGACTTTCACGGCCAAAAGAACCTGGTCGTCTACTTCTATCCAAAGGACGACACGCCTGGCTGCACCAAGGAGTCCTGCGCCTTTCGCGATCACTACACCGCGTTCTCCGATGCCGGCGCGGAAGTCATCGGCGTGAGCTCCGACTCGGAAGCTTCGCACAAGGCCTTCGCAGAGAAGCATAAGTTGCCCTTCACCTTACTGTCTGATCGAGGGGGCAAACTGCGCTCAGCCTTTGGTGTGCCGCCGACGTTTGGTCTGCTCCCGGGTCGCGTGAGCTACGTGATCGACAAGCAAGGCGTGATTCGTCATGCCTTCAACTCGCAAATGAATCCGACGAAGCACGTCGATGAAGCGCTCGCGGTGCTCAAGACACTAAGCTGATTCGTCCGGCGCCCAGTCCTGTGCTGAGTCCGAACAATGCTAGACACTTGGTGAGCCTGCGAGTTACACAGGCGTCACGCGTGGTGCTCACAGTTGAGAGCGCGGCGCTCGAGACACACGCGGAGGGCAGCGTTGGGACCACTTTCGGGAATCAAAGTCGTAGAGTTCGCGGGCATCGGACCGGGTCCGTTCGCGGCGATGATGTTGTCGGATCTGGGTGCAGACATCGTGCGCATCGACCGCCACAATCGCGTGTCGAGCGGCGATAAGACGCGGCCTTCCAATGACCTTCTCAATCGCGGCCGGCGCAGCGTCGGCATCAATCTCAAGAGCCCGGAAGGGGTCGAGACGGCGCTGCGGATGGTCGAGAAAGCGGACGTACTGCTCGAGGGTTTTCGCCCGGGGGTGATGGAAAAGTTGGGTCTCGGTCCCGATCAGTGCCTGACGCGCAATCCGCGCATCGTCTACGGACGGATGACGGGCTGGGGCCAAGCTGGACCGATGGCCAACGCGGCCGGTCACGACATCAATTACATCGCTCTGGCTGGCGCGCTCGAGCCCATCGGACGCGCAGGCGAGAAGCCGCTTCCCCCGCTCAACTTGATTGGCGACTTTGGCGGCGGTGGCATGTTGCTAGCTTACGGTGTGCTGGCGGCGCTGGTCGAACGCATCAGCAGCAATCGCGGGCAGGTCGTCGACGCGGCCATGGTGGACGGCGCCGCCATCCTCGGCACCATGTTCTACGCGTTCAGAAACATGAACATGTGGAACGCAGCGCGCGGCACCAACATGCTCGATACAGGCGCGCACTTCTACGAAGTCTACGAAACCTCAGATCGTAAGTTCGTGGCACTCGGCGCCATCGAGCCGCAGTTCTACGCCGAGTTCCTGCAGCGCACCGGCCTCGACAAAGATGCACGTTTCGCGGCCCAGATGGATCGAGCACAGTGGCCAGCCATGAAGCTTGCCCTGGAAGAGATCTTCAAGACGAAGACGCGCGACGAGTGGACCAAGCTGCTCGAAGGAACGGACGCATGCTTTGCGCCGGTGCTCACGCCGCTGGAGGCGCCTGAACATCCGCACAATCTACACCGTAAGACTTTCACCACCGTAGCGGGCGCGCTGCAGCCCTCGCCCGCGCCGCGGTTCTCGCGTACGCCCGGGGAAATTCAGCGTCCGCCCGCCGTCGCGGGCGCTCACACGGACGAGGCCCTGCGTGATTGGGGCTTTAGCGACGCCGAGCTGGCAACGTTGCGCAGCAAACAAGCCATCGCATAAGTGCGCGAAGAGTTTGCGTGCGCAGCGGACGGGCTTGCAGTCACGAACTAAACGGTGTTAAGTGAGCTGAATAGGAGCTCCTGATGCCGTTGCCGAGAACCATCCTTGCAGACGTCGCGCCCAGTGATGCCAATCTGAAAATCGTCAAGGGCGCGTGGCCCAACGACATCAGCGGCAGCTTCTTCCTCGCGTCGCCTGATCCCGCCTACAAGGGTAAGCACGCATTCTTTGCAGACGGCGTGCTCTATCGATTGTCGCTCGAGCCGGGGAAGTACGGCGCCGCCAGCGATGAGCTCGCCTGGCGACACAGCGTGATCCAGACGCCCTCCCATCGCTTGCACAAGCGTCATCCCGAAATTTGGAATTCCACACCTTACGGTTTCTTTTCGCCGCTCGGTTACACGAATGCAGCGAATACCGCCCAGGTGCCCATGAACGATCGCTTGCTCGTGACCTGGGATGCCGGTCGCCCGGTCGAAGTCTGTCCAGAAACGATGCGATTCCTAGGCGAAGTGGGCACGCGCGAAAGCTGGGGCGAAGGAAATCCGTTCCCCATCTTGCCGATGATTGCCACGCCGGCGCATCCCGTGGTCGATCCTGATCGCAACTGCTTGTGGACCTGCACGTACAACCCTCAGAGCGGCAAGGTGTGGGTGGTACGCGTGGATCTCGATCGGCGTGAAGTGCGCAAGTGGCGTGTGACGAATGGTAAGCTTCCACAGACCTCCCATACTATCTCGCAGACTCGCGACTGGATCATCATCGTCGACAACGGTTACAAGATCGACATCCAGGAGATGGCAACGGGCGAGCGCACGGCGCAGACGAACCAGACCGAGCCTGTGATGTTGATTCGCAAGAGCAGCCTCGAGACGCTCGCGAACGGCGCCGATGTAGAAGCAAAAGTGTTCGAAATCGGCCCCGAAAGCATGCATTTCTACGCCGATTACGAAGACAAACATGGCGTGCGCGTGTTCTTCGAGCATTCGACCGACAGCGACATCGCCTTTGCCCTGCGCAAAAACGACAAGAACCTTTACGGCCAAGCGATCGATCCCATCTACTCCGGCATGTACGGTCTGGCGCTTTCGCCGCCCAAGGTCAGCATGCTGATGTTCGATCCCGAAAATGGTAAGGTCAAGGAGCTTGCCCAGTACGCGAACAAAGACCGCTACTGGAACGTGCAGACCTCCGGACACGACTGGTCGAAGGCAGGCACCTGCAAACCGACACTGCATCACGTGATGTACAACGGCTGGAAGCCCGATGGGATAAGCGAGCGTCAGTTCAACGTCTACAAGCATCGCATCGACATGAAGCTGCTACCGCTGGCCGAGCAGCCGGGATGCCTTGTCTCCTTTGACTGGAACAACGACCTTAGACCCAAGGGCGATTGGCAGTTCGGGCTAGACGATTGGGCTACTTCGCCCTCTTTTGCTCCGCGCCATGCCGGTCAGAATGGTGAGCCCTATGAGGGCACAAATCCTGGCGGTCACGATGGGTATGTGATCGTGCCCGTGCTCAATGACGGTGGCTTTCGCATCGAGCTATTCGATGCCGCCCACGTGAGTAAGGGCCCCCTCGCCATCGCCAAGGCAGAGGGTAAGCACGTGGTGCCCTTCGTCATTCACTCGAGCTGGATGCCGAACACGGGCGCCGCCAAGTCAGCGGATCGCCTGCGCTTCAGCGAGGACTTTACGCCGGCTCAACTTTCGTCGCTGCCGGCGCATCTACAAGCGAGTGTTCAAGAGGTAGCGCGCGAGATCGACGCAGAGCTGAACGCCCTGTAGCTTCGAGCAAGAACCGTAAGGTTGCGCGATAGGCTCTGAGCGCAGTCTTGCGACGCGCGGGATGTTTGTCGTAGATGAAGCCGTGAGCCCCGCCTGCATAGATGCGCAGGCGAACGTCGTGGCCTTGCGCGAGCAGTAGCGCATACATCGCCTGACTCTGCGCGACCGGCGCGACGACATCCGCTTCGCCATGCAGCAACAGCACGGGCACGTCCGACCAAGGCAGTGGGCGCAAGGCCGAGTGATCGACCACCATATCATCGAAGCGTCCGCCTTGGCTCAGGGCTGCGCGCACAGGCTCGAACATGGGCTTCGCGTCTTCTTGTAGGTGCTGCACGTCGTATATTCCATACACCCCCAGGATGCCGCGGGGCTTGGGCCAGCTCGGGTCCCAGGCCTGGACGGTACGCATCATTAAGTGTGCTCCGGCGGACTCTCCGCCCACGACCATGCGCGAAAGATCAAAATCAAAACGTTGGGCGCCGTCGTTCAGCACCCATGACATCGCTGCCTTCACGTCGGCGCGTTGCGCATGTCTCGTGCAGTCGGGCAACAGCCTATAGCCGGGCGTGACGACGGCGAAGCCACGCGCAGCCAGCGTGCGCGCAAGGGGGGCACTCATGGTGCGATTGCAAGCGATCCACCCGCCGCCATGCACGAACACCAAGAGCGGTAACGGCGCGGAAACGCGAGGCTTAGCGGGCAGATACACATCCACCGCCTGACGAGGGTCGGGGCCGTAAGCAATACCCCGCACGATGCGAACCTCAGCATCAGAAGGAGCGAGCCCCACGCGGTGCGCGTGATGGAAGAGAGCCGAGAAGCCCTCACCGAAGGCGCGTAGACCACCCAGCGTGGCACGCATATGCAGAGGAAGCGCACGAGCCATGTTCAAACCCTACCATGGCAGCGTCTCGTTTCTTGGGCACAACACGATTGTCTCAGCGGGAAAAGGCCATTGTGTGAATTCCACCCGTCGGGTACACGAGAGCTGATGCCGCGTTGCGTACCCGCCGATAACAGCCACGTCCGCCAAGCGACACGCCGTCTCACAGTGGCCTCACTGGTGGTGCTGTCAGCGTGTCTGGGAGCATGCGGCTTCATTCGCGTGGGACGCTCGCGGTCGATTCAGCAGCCTGCCCGCAGCAGTGAAATACTGCCCGTGCTCGAGGGCGGACCGGTGGGTGCCAAACCCCTCGTAAGTGATGATTTACCCATGCATCCGTTCATGGCCAAGCACGGCACGAGCTGCATGCATGCCGACGCTGCGACCACGAACACCCATCCGGGCCCCGGTCCACTAGGCAACGAGCTCGCCGTCGAGTCCCGCTCCATGGGTTTTTTGGGCGGCGAATGCCCCACCATCAACTTTGATGGCCAAGGTCGCATCATCACTGTATGCGTAAGGGACCGCCGGCCGTCCTTACTGTTGCTCGATGCTACGACCTTGCGTGTGCTTGCAAGTCACGCGCTTCCGCGGCGTCGCACACCGCTCTTGCGCCTGCGCAAGATGATGGAAGACACCTCGGGCGGTGCGTACTTCTATCTCGATCAACTTGGGCGCGCCGTCGTTGGTACTGCCAAGGGTACGATAGAGGTCATCTCGGTCGTCAACGATGCAGACAACACGCCGCACTTCGTAGTCGACCGCAGCATTGATCTACGTACTGCGCTGCTCTTGCCTGAAGGCGGGCTCGACAAGCTGACGGCGGTGCTGCCGGACTTCGAAGGTAACTATTGGTTTAGCGCGCGCGCAGGCACGGTCGGCGTGGTGCTCAATGGCGGGCAGATTCGCGTGCATCATCTCGATGGCGAAGAGCTGCAGAACGCGTTCAGCCTCGCCAAGGATGGCGTATACGTCGTCTCCGACCACGCGCTCTACCGCTTTGCTGCGAACCACGACGGCCCCTACGTGGTGTGGCGTGAGATCTACGATCGGGGCACGCACCGTAAGGTCGGCCAGATCAATCGCGGTTCCGGCACCACCCCGACCTTACTGGGTGACGATTACGTCGCGATCGCGGACAACGCGGAGCCCCGCATGCAAGTACGCGTGTATCGACGGGTCGCTGAGCTGGGCGGGCCTGAGCTGGGCGGGCCGCGCCTGGTATGCACCATGCCGGTGTTTGAGGCGGGCGCAAGCGCGACCGAGAACACGATGATCGGCCACGGCCGCTCGCTCATCATCGAGAACAACGCTGGCTACGACATCTTTCGCACCATGCGCGGCGGCAAGACGAGCTCGCCGGGGCTTGCCCGAATCGACATTCGCGAAAATGGTAAGGGGTGCGATATCGTCTGGGAATCGCGCGAGATCTCGCAGACCGCCGTGCCGAAGTTGTCCGCGGCCACGGGCCTCATTTACCTATACACCAAGCGCCCAGACACTCAGGGTGTGGACGCCTATTACTTCACTGCGATCGACTTCGAAACGGGCCTTACCCGCTACCGCGTATTGACCGGAACGGGCGTTCGTTACGACAACAACTGGGCTTCGATCTCGCTCGGTCCCGATGGCAGCGCTTATGTAGGCGTACTCAATGGTCTAGTGCGCGTACGTGATTCTGTAACCACGGTCACGGACTAGATGTGCGATGTCGTCGGGCTTACACAGCCCATGTCCGCACTGAATAAGTAGGCTTCCCCACGTGATGATTGACTCGCGCGATCGGACGCTTGCGACCGGCGTAGGATTGTTTGCAGAGGGAGTCACCATGAGCCTGTTCCGAATTTTTGGCGCTTCGTCAGCAGCGGAGCGGGAAGAAGAGAAGGCTGCCGAAGCCGCCCGCGACAGCAGGGAAAGCCTTGCCTCTTCCGACCCCGACAAGCACCAACCGCCCCGCTTCGACGGGGGCGCTGTACTCGAAGCCGCGGGCGTGGGGAGCGAGCAGCGCGAACGTGTAGAGCGCACACTCGAGCTCCTAAGGGCCTTGCCTGCGGAGACGCCCGCCACGGTTCGCAAGAACATCGTGGAGGCTTCGCTCAAGGCGTTCGACATCTCGATCAAGGCCATCGTAGAAGCCGCGTCCGCCCAAGTGCTCGCCTTCGACAACTACATCGCCGTCGGCCACAAGCAGCTCGACAAGTTGCGCAACGAAAGCCAGCAGCGCATCGCAGAGCTCGAAGCCGAGATCGCGAAGATCGAAAAGCGACTCGAAATCGCAACCTCCGATCAGGCGTCGCTCGATCAAGCGACGGTCGCAGCGAGCGAACGGGTACGCCCCGTGCTCGGGTTCTTCGCGGATGCGCATGACAAGGTTGCGAACGACTCCAAGAACTCGCACCCACCCTCGATCATCATCGATGAGAGCCTGACCAAAGCCGGCTGAACGCGCTGCGTTCACGTTCCCCTCGCTCCCTCCCGGCACAGCGTTTGTACATCCGGTGTACTCCGGGTGTTCAGGCGGCGTATCCTCCTCGGCACCGGCCTCGAAACTGCAAGAGTTTCGCTTGGGTTCGGCTGGCACGGGCCTCGCTAAGCACAGCGCTTAGGAGGCCGAGCGGCCAAGACCTCGGGGAACGAACGCATGTCCAATACGTCACAGACCAAGCTGCTGTTTCGACGCGAGTTTGGTGCCTTTTTCGTCACGCAGCTGCTTAGCGCGTTCAACGACAACTTCTTCAAGAACGCGCTCGTGATCTGGATCAGCAGCACGCAGGCCCATGCCTTTGGGCTCTCGCCCGCGGCGATGATCAGCCTGTGTTCAGCGGTGTTCATCCTGCCCTTCTTCCTGTTCTCGGCGACCGCAGGTGAGCTGTCTGACCGCTACGAGAAGACGCCGATCGTGCGCGTCATCAAGGCTGCCGAGATCGTGATCATGGCCGTGGGTGCCTTTGCCTTCTGGCAGGCCAACCTTACGGTATTGTTGGTCGCCCTCTTCTTGATGGGCGTGCACTCCGCATTCTTGGGGCCAGTCAAGTACAGCATCCTGCCGCAATTGATCGCCAGCGACGAGCTCGTGGCTGGCAACGCGCTCGTAGAGATGGGCACCTTTCTCGCCATCCTCGCCGGCACGATCGGCGGCGGCATCCTGATCCTCGATGAACGTGGTCCACTCCTGGTGGCCGCAGCGATTTTCATAACCTCGATCTTGGGCTTGATCGCGAGCTTCTGGGTGCCGCGCTTGCCCAAGGGCTCGCCCGACGTGAAGATCAGCCGCAATCCCTTCACGCCGACCTACCAGATCTTACGGATCACCTCGCGCACGCGTGCGGTCTTTCTCTCGGTGCTCGGAATCTCGTGGTTCTGGTTCTTCGGCGCGGTCTTCCTGTCGGTGTTCCCGGTTTACGTGCGCGAGACGCTGCATGCGCGCGAGCAGGTGGTCACCTTGTTTTTGTCCGTGTTCTGCGTGGGCATCGCGCTCGGTTCACTACTTACCGAAAAACTGTCAGGCAAGAACCTCGAGCTCGGTCTCGTTCCGTTCGGCTCGATCGGCATGACCTTATTTACCCTCGACCTGTACTGGATCGGAAGCCCTGCGGTCGCCATAGGCGAGCCGCTCGAGCTGGTCACCTTCCTGATGCAGCCTCACGCCTTCCGCATCTTGAACGATTTGTTCGGCATCGCGATGTTCGGAGGGTTCTTTACCGTTCCGCTCTACACGCTCATTCAACAACGGGCAGAGCCGTCGGAACGTTCGCGCGTGATCGCTGGCAACAACATTCTCAATGCGCTGTTCATGGTGCTGGGGGCAGCGATGTTGGCCGGATTGTTCAGCACGGGCGTGCCCGTCCATAACGTATTCCTTGCCCTCGCAGTCTTGAGCGCCGCTGTCGCGATCTACATCTACTCGCTCTTGCCCGAGTTCTTGCTGCGGTTTTACGCCTGGATCCTGAGTCGCAGCATGTATCGACTGGAAGTGCGCGGACACGACAACATCCCGGAAACAGGGCCAGCCGTGCTCGTGTGCAACCACGTCGCGTTCATAGATTGGTTGATCGTCGCAGGCTCGGTCAGAAGGCCCGTCCGCTTCGTGATGGATCATCGCATCGCCAGCATGCCCGTGCTCTCCACGCTGTTTCGGCAAGGTAAGATCATACCGATCGCGCCGGAGCATGAGAACAAGGCACTCATGGAAGCGGCCTTTGCGAAGATCGCCGAGGAGCTGCGCAACGGGGAAATCGTCTGCATCTATCCTGAAGGTAAGATTACCCATACCGGCCAACTGAACCCGTTCAAGGCCGGCATCGAACGCATCCTGCGAGAAACGCCGGTGCCCGTAGTGCCGATGGCGCTCGATGGCTTGTGGGGCAGCATCTTCAGTCGTAAGGATGGCCCGGCGCTGAAAAAGTGGCCCAGCCGCTTTCGGGCCGAGCTAACCCTTACCATCGACAAACCGATCCCCGCGGCAGAGGTTACCGCCAAGTCGCTCGAACATAAGGTGCGCAGCATGCTGCCCGTCGTTGCCGAAACCAAGGTGGCGGAGGCTGCGGCCCGATGAGCACGCGCCTGAGCGAGCGCGACCGGCGCTTTTTCGGCCTGGTGGCACAGGCAACCTACGCCAATCCTTTCGGCGCCGAGCGCATGCGGCTCGATGCCGAGATCGCAGAAGCACCAGCCGATGATCCGCTCGTGCTGACCCGCTTGTCGGCCCGACTGAAGAAGCGCATCGAAGAGCTTTCGCAAAACAGCGCCTTGAACGCCAGTGACTACGCGGGAGAAGACCGGGAGCTGGTGCGGGCTGCCTTACTTTTTCACTTTTTTCACGCGTTTTTGACGGAGATCGATGCACTGATCGAACTTGAGCTGCAAGGCGCCGAGCCACGTAAGGTTGCCTTTGCACGCGAGTTCCTCGTCACCCTAAGTCGACACGGCGTACAGAGCGCTGAAGCCGTACGCATGCTTGAGCTCTTCTATCAAATCAGGCGCGCACACCTGTTCATCGCAAGAAAGCTAATTGGGCGCGGTCCCACCATGCGAAGGGTGCGGGAGGATCTGTGGAACGCAGTATTCACCCGAGATATTCGGCGCTACGTGCAGTACCTGTGGAACCGTATGGAAGACTTCTCCACGCTGCTGCTAGGAGAGACGGGCACGGGTAAGGGCGAAGCGGCAGCAGCAATCGGACGCTCGGCCTATATTCGCTTCGATGAGCGTAAGGCCGCGTTTGCGCAGCGCGCCCTCGAGGGTTTGGTACCGATCAACCTTAGTGAATTCCCGGAGACGCTGATCGAGTCGGAGTTGTTCGGACACCGTAAGGGTGCGTTCACGGGTGCCATCGAACAACACGTAGGTGCGCTGTCACGGGTGCGACCGTTTGGCGCGGTATTTCTCGATGAAATTGGGGAAGTCACCCTACCCGTGCAGGTGAAGCTGTTGCGCGTGCTGCAGGAGCGCACGTTCACGCCTGTGGGAGGTCACGAGGTCGAGCGCTTTCACGGTCGTGTGCTGGCCGCTACCCATCGCTCACCCCAGGCCTTGCGCGAGCAAGGCTTGATGCGCGATGACTTCTATTACCGTTTGTGCGCCACGACGATCGAGATCCCGCCTTTGCGCGTGCGCCTTGCTGAGGATGCGAAGGAGCTGCCAGAGCTCGTTTCGCACCTGTGTGGCCGCGTGTTGGGTGAGCCCGCGCCGGGGCTCGCGGAGGAGGTATGCGCCCGCATAAGCGGGGATCTCGGCCCAGACTATCCCTTCACGGGCAATGTGCGCGAGCTTGAGCAATGCGTGCGCCG
>JBKJIA010000140.1:0-14910 GCA_046598735.1 Polyangiales bacterium | reverse complement strand
CGCGCATCGCGCACGACGTGTTGCTCAGACGCGCACAGCTAGTGAAAAAGCGCTGCCGACAAGCGCACTTCACAGCGTGAGCGAGTCCATCGCAGCACGCCACTGCAGTTGGGGTGATTGATCGGGCCGAGCTGCCTGCGAGCGCACGCGCGTATTCGGCCCCGCGAGGAATGACCACGCAGCGCATCGCATCGTGGGGCGTTGGTTCAGCGCGCGGTGATGTCTACAAAGCACAGCTTGTTGTTGCTTGCGCCCGCACCATTGCTCAGCGTCAGCCGTCCATCGCTCACGGTGACGACCGCATTGGCTTCCTTCCAACGACTGGTCGTGGTGGGGGTGGCGCTCAAGATTGGTATCCCTTCTGCATTCAAGCGGAACACGCTGTCGAAGAAGTTGGGGTCGCCCATGACCACGTGCACGTCGTAGGCCCCGTTCGGTACGGCAATCCGCCAGCGTCCATCAGGATTGGCGGGCTTCTGCATGTGATTGAGCGTGTCGTAGCGCTGGTCCGCGGAGCTTGCAGCATCGCGATCGCGCGTGTCCGGGGTGATGACGTTCCAACCGTAGCTCTGACCATTGCTGCGCACACCAAACACGGCGCCGCTGTCTGCAGCGTACCCCACCGGCACGGGCGAGTTTGCGGGCTGAAAATTGATGCGCGCTTTGAAGCCCGCCACGAAGGCGGCGGTATAGGTGGTATCGGCGGCGGGCGTGACAATGACATGTTGTGCCGCGCCGCCATCCGACCAAGACGAGAACAACCAGCGATTGCCCGCCGTGTCGCTTTGCGACGCCGCGCTAACCGTAAGGTTCCAGCGTTCCCAGGAAGTTACCGTTTTGGGCGCGCTCACCGAGTCGCTCCCGTTCAAGAGCAGATTGAGTGCGACTGGTGTCGTACGAAAGGTAAGGAACACCTCGCGTGGCAGCAGGTCCCGAGACAGGGTGGTCGACAGGCCATTGCGATCGGTAGCGGTCACGCGCACTTCCAAGTAGCTGTTGCTGGCTGCCGCGAGATCTTCCGGGCCTTCTGCCACGATACTCGACGTATTGCCCGAAGCAGGCCCAAAAAATGGATGCGTATGTTGAGCGTGATGTTTGAGTACGGTCCAACTCAGCGCACTGTCAGGCAAGGCTCCATCCTCGGCGTCGCTGGCGCTTGCACGCAGCTGAATGCTCTGCCCCACGTAGAACGTGGCTCCTGCGGCGGGACTCGTCAGCGTGATCACGGGGCGGGTGTTACCGGGGCTCAACGTCACGGTCGCAGGTGCCGAGCTCAGCCCGCGATTGTCCGTGACGACCAACGTCGCATTGAATGAACCCGCGCTCGTATAAGTATGCTGGGTGGCAGCTACGGTGGTGGTCGCAGTGCTGCCGTCGCCGAAGCTCCAGCGATAGCTCAGGGTGTCACCGGTGTCCGGATCCCCGCTCTGCGAACCGTCGAACTGCACGCTGAGCGGGACGCTACCCGTGGTAGGCGAAGCCGATAGCGCGGCCATAGGCGGGCGGTTGGTGTTGCCCGTATAGTCAATGCGCCGCACCTCACCACCGCCGGCATAAGTGGTGTAATAGAGACTCTGCCCAACAGCGGAGGGCCCGAACTGCATCGCCACCACGCTACTACTGCCAAGCGATGTCACGAACGGGGTAGCACTATAGTTACCATTGTTCGAGCTAAGCTTGAAGATCGAGCCACAACCATAGTCGGCGTATAAGTAGCTACCGTTCATGTCTGCTGCAAAAGCGCCGGTCGGCACGAATGCCGAGCCGGTAATGGACACGCAGCCGCTTTCGCGGCCGTAGGCGTAGATGGGATTGGCAAGGCCCACCGGAGGTGCGCCACAGTCCGTGGTGGAGTCTCGTGCACAGAAGCCTTCGCGCGTGTTCCAGCCGTAATTGGCGCCGCTTACACCTTGGTCGATCTCTTCCCAACGATTTTGCCCTACGTCGTTGATGAAGAAATCGCTCGTGCCGGGCTTGAACGAAAATCGAAATGGATTGCGCAGGCCCCAGGCGAAGATCTCGGTGCAACGCTGCTGATCGTTGAGCACATAGTTGGGCGTGGAACCAGGCGCTGCGCAGCGGACTGCCCCGGCCTGGCCCACCAGCGGATTGCTGGCGGGAATACTACCATCACGCATGATGCGCAGCATCTTACCGCTCACGATGGAGGTATACAGTGCGTTGCTGTTCGCCCCCGCGCACGCCCCGGAGTTATTGAGCTGACATCCAGAATCACCCACGCTGATGTAGAGCATGCCGTCGGCGCCGAAATGCACATCCCCGCCGTTATGATTGCCCGCCAAGGCCAGAATATTGTCGAGCAGAACGAGCTCGCTCGCGGAGCTTAAGGTGTCACTCGCGACATCGTAAGTAAATCGTGAGACCCGATTGACGGGAGAAGCACCCACCTGGTTGCTAGCGCAACTGCCGTACTTGTTGAAGGTATAGTATAGGTAGACGTAGGGGTTCTGCGCGAAGGCAGGATCCACGGCCACACCGAGCAAGCCGCGCTCGGAGTTTGTACAAAGGCGCGCGCTTAGATCGAGCGCGGCCGTGGCCTGCAACGTGCCATTGCGGATTACGCGTAAGGCACCGCTCTGGGTGCTAACGAGCAAGGCGCCATCGGGCAAGAAGGCGAGAGCCGTCGGGCTTGGCACGCCCGCCACGCGGGCATCCGCGTACTGGGCCGGCAGCACGGCCAGCTGGGTCACACTGGACACCGAATCCGTATCGACGTCACGCGACGTCGCGCAAGCACCAACGCTTAGGATTCCACACAAAAACATGAGAACTCCCGACGCGGGTGCGCGGGTTACTGCTCCACGATGGGATCGTGATGGCATGGGCTTCTCCAATAGTAAGGTGAACAGACGCGGCGGGGGTCTTCTGCAGAGCAGACTCCCCATGTCTCGTCACGCGCTGCGACCTTGATCGCGCGCTGCGTTTGCTTTGTTGGCCTGTTCGGAGCCGCTACGCAAGTAAATCCAGCGCTGTGATGCTAGTAAGCTCGCAACGCACGGCTGAACGCGGCTCTTTGCCTCAACGCGCGCAGTTTGGCGCCATGGTGCCCCATGGAGCGCGCGAATTGACGATTGCCGCAAACCTTACCCTTGACCACGCGTCCCCCAGAGCCCACCACAGGCACTGCAAGAGGGGGCAGATGAGCGTCGATCGCGATCTATTGCGCTGGAATGGCTGGGGCCGCAGCGCGGAGTCCATGGAATTGAGCGAGGGCCGACGCGCGGCCGTGCTAGCCGCGCTCTCGCAACGTTTCGGCCGGCCGCTCCTGGCAGGGCCCACGGCTGCGCCCATCACCGCCGTCAGCCTGCCGGCGTCACGCCTGACCGCAGAAGCGCGGGCAGCACTCACGAGCGCGCTGGGTGCAACTTGCGTACGACTGGACGACAAGACGCGCGCGCAACACGCCGCGGGTAAGAGCTTCCCAGATCTATTGCGCATTCGCGCGGGCAAGCTCGAGCGCGCACCCGATGCCGTCCTCTACCCGTCCAACGTGGAGGCGGTGGCCGCCACGCTGCGCATTGCGCACGAACACGGCTTGGCGATCATACCTTTTGGCGGTGGCACCAGCGTAGTAGGCGGCGTCGAGCCGCTCTTACCCGAAGGCAAGCATGCGGTGCTGGCCCTAGATACCACCGACCTCAATAAGCTCATCTCGCTCGACGAGATCAGTCGTACCGCTACGTTCCAAGCCGGCATCGATGGGCCAGCCTTGGAAGCTTGCCTGTCTGAGCGCGGTTATACCCTTGGTCACTTTCCGCAATCCTTCGAGCATTCCACGTTGGGTGGTTGGATCGCGGCGCGCTCGTCCGGTCAGCAGTCTGACGGTTACGGTGGCATCGAGACCATGCTCGTATCCGCGCGCATGCTCACTCCGCAAGGCGAGCTCAAAACGCTGGGCGTGCCACGCAATGCCGCCGGCCCCGATCTCAAAGAGGCCATTCTAGGTTCGGAGGGCACGCTCGGCGTGATCGTCGAGGCCACCGTTCGCATCCGCGCAAAGCCGCAAGTGCAAGACATCCGCGGCATGATGTTTCGCGATTTCTCAGCCGGCGTGACGGCGATTCGTGCGCTGATGGATGCTGGACTACCGATGACGATGATGCGCTTGTCGGACGCGCAAGAGACCGACCTGTCCTTACTATTGAAGCGCGATCCCGCACGCAAGCTCGATGCCAGCGCCACGTTCCTGAATGCCGCGCGCGCGCTTGGTTACGCGGATCGGCGCAGCGTCATGCTGTACGGAATCGAGGGTGACGATCGCAGCGATGTCAGCGCGCAGATGGTCATGGCACGTAAGATCGGCGTCAAGCACGGCGGCCTGCCACTTGGTAAGGGTCCGGGAAATTCCTGGAAGAAAGAGCGCTTCAAAACACCTTACTTGCGCGACTTTCTCTTGGATGAAGGCGTCGCCATCGACACGATGGAAACCGCGTTTTCTTGGCGCGACCTTGCGCGCGGTCATGAGCGCGTGGTCGAAGCCCTGCGCACCGCGACCGTAAGCCACGCTGGTGCCGGGCTATCGATGGGCCACGTTTCCCATAGCTATCCCGATGGCGCATGCGTGTACTTCATCGTGCTGTACCCGCTAGCTCAGAGCGAACGACTTGCGCAGTGGCAGGCGATCAAGCGCGCCGCCACCGATGCCATCGTGGCCGCGGGCGGGACCGTGTCCCATCATCACGGTGTAGGAACAGACCACGCGCCATGGTTAGCTGCCGAAAAAGGCGAGCTCGGCATGGTCAGCATTCGCGCGCTCAAGGCAGCGCTCGATCCCGCAGGCATCATGAATCCAGGGAAGCTCGTGTGAGCTGGACGCTGCACGAACGTCAGACTGCGCTAGCCAAGCTCGCACGCGAAGGCACCGAGCTTGTGATCGTGGGCGGCGGCATCACCGGTGCCGGCATCTTGCGCGATGCCGCGTTGCGCGGTCTGTCCTGCGCCCTATTCGAACGCAACGATTTTGCCAGTGGTACATCGAGTCATACCTCCAAGATGATTCACGGCGGCTTGCGCTACATCGCCGAAGGTCAACTCGGCGTCACGCGCGAGTCGTGCGTCGAGCGTGACAGTTTGGCCGCGCTCAATCCGAACCTGGTGCGACCCTTACCATTTCTGTTCTGCTCCTTTGCAGACGGTGTACCGCCTTGGAAGATGGTGGCAGGGCTCTCGATCTACAGCGCGATCTCGGGTTTCAAAAGCAAAAGCTTTCGCCTGCTCAAGCGCGCCGAGATCGACGCGCTAAGTCGCGACGTGCGCAAGGAAGGTCTGCGCGCAGCCGGGCTCTATTACGATCAGCAGGTAGACGACGCGCGCATCGTGCTCGAG
The DNA here is from genome assembly GCA_046598735.1 of Polyangiales bacterium. Lineage (GTDB taxonomy): Bacteria > Myxococcota_A > Polyangia > Polyangiales > DASUME01 > DASUME01. The sequence continues at coordinate 9,564 of JBKJIA010000140.1, read as the reverse complement.
ACGATCAAAGACGCGCGCCGTGTAGGTGCCGAAGCGATTCATCATGCCGAAGCGGTGGGCTTTGAACATGAGCAAGGCCGCATGTCGGCCGTACGCGTGCGCTGCAAGCTCACGGGCAGCGAGCACGTCATTCGCGCGCGCGTCTTTGTCAACGCCACGGGACCTTCCGTGGATCGCTGTCGCGCCCTCGATCACGCGCTCGTACGTCAGGAGTTGCGGCCGGCCAAGGGCGTACACTTGGTGATCGCGCGCGACCGTGTGCACGCCGATGCCGCCGTCTCTTTCCAAGCGGAAGACGGTCGCCACATGTTCTTGTGCCCTTGGCAAGACGTGCATTTGATCGGCACCACCGACGCATTCAACGCTGAGATCGACGCGCCCCACGTGACGCACGAAGAGGTGCGCTATCTATTGGCCGCCGCCAATCACGCCTTTCCGCGCTCGCGCTTGAGCGAGCAGGATTTGGTCAGTGTGTTTGCAGGCGTCAGGCCGCTCGTGGCAGACGCCGATTCCGATCAACCACCATCGCGCGTGTCACGCGAACATCGCTTTACGGAAGATGCCTCCGGCTTGATTTCAATCGCTGGCGGCAAGCTCACCACCTATCGCGCCATGGCCGAAGAGACGGTTGATCGCGTGCTGCGTACCTTACCTTCCGATCGTACCCAGCGACTAAGCCCCTGCAGCACCAGGCAGCGCCCCTTGCGCGTGGATGCATTCGACAGGAGCGCGCTCGTATCCGAGCTGCGTCAGCGTTTTGCCGTCGATGTGCGCTGCGCGGAACGTCTGGTGGGCAGCTGGGGGCAAGATGCTCTACGCATGCTCGAGAGCGCAGACTCCCAAGAGCGCGCGTTGATCGGCGATTCGCGTTACTTGTTTGCCGAAGTCGCCTGGTCGATTCGACACGAGTGCGCCGCAAGCTTGTGCGACGTGCTGGAGCGTCGCGTGCGCCTGGCCGTATTTGCAAAGGGACAAGGTTTGCCCCAACTGACAGCGTTGGCGCAGGTCGCACAAAGCGCGGCGGGTTGGAGCGATACTCAGACGCGGGCCGAAGCAGAACGCTACCAGCGCGTGGTGCAAGAGCGTTATACGGTGCGCTCGTGAAAACGTTCGTGATCGTCAATCCCAAGAGTCGCCTGGGCCAAACCGGAGAGCGCGTCGAAGAGCTTGCGCGCCTGCTGACCAAACACGTAGCGGAGCACGTGCTCCTGACTACCTGTCGCGAAGGCGATGGCGAGCGTCTGGCAAGAGAAGCGCAAGCTGCCGGCGCCACCCGCATCGTGGTCGCCGGGGGCGATGGTACGGTGAGCGAAGTCGTCACTGGTCTGCTCGCCGAACATGGTAAGACCGCGATCGAGCTTGGCCTGTTGCCACTCGGCACCGGCCGCGATTTTGCGCGTCTATTGCGACTCGGCCGCGAGCTCGAGCCCGCCGTAGCACGCCTGTCACATGGTAAGACGCGCCGCGTCGATGCGGGTAAGGTGCGCACAATCAATGCGGACGGAGTGGTGCACAGTCGCTGCTTTCTCAACATTGCGAGCTTTGGCCTAACCGGCGAGTCAGCCCGTTGGCTGAAGGAACAAGCCGCGAACGGCAAGCGCGGGCGCGCATCGTACTTGATGAGCAGTGTGGTGGGCTTGGCTCGCTATGCCACGCCTCGGATCACGCTCACGCTCGATGGGCAGACGATTCACGATGCGCCCCTATGGTTCGCCGCCGCCGCCAACGGTCAATACTTTGCGGGTGGCATGCAGGTCGCACCTGAGGCTCAGATCGGTGACGGCCTTCTTGACGTGGTGATCGTACCCAAGCTACCGATGGTGCAGGCGTTGGCGCGGTTCCCCTTAATCATGCGCGGCAAACACGTGGACGGCCGCAAGATTCGCATGCTGCGCGGTCGTGCGCTCGAGGCGAGCAGCGGCGCTGCCAGCGTGTGGTTGGAGGCCGATGGAGAGGTCATCGGAAGGCTGCCGGCGCGCATCGAGATCTTGCCTGCCGCGATTACCTTGTGCGGCTTGCCGTGAGGGCGGGTACCTCGCTACTTGAGGTCCGCCAGGCGAAAGACGGGACTTGCCGCCGTGCGTGAACACTCTGTCGACACGCGCTGCGCATCACAGAGAGTCAGTACGGCGTTGAGATCGTAGGCATTGAAGTCTGCCGCAGGTAGCGTCGCAAGGAGCTCACTCATGTCTAGCGACGAAACGCCCGGCCAACCTTGCACTTGCCACAGCAACAGCCCCGAGACGTCGGACGCCGACAGGAAGCTCCACAGCGTCTTGTCATCACCCCTCCAGGCAAGCACATCCTTCATGGCCGGTGCTACGTCGGCCGCCACGGGTGGCGACAAGAATGGGCCGTCTACGCGCGTGGGAACGGCTCCTCGCAGATGAATCGTGGACGAAAAACCATCCGCGTTGAAGATGGTCGCCTGGGTCAGGAGCGCGTCGTTGCGAATGAGCTCAGCGGGTCCGGTAAGCTCGACTTCGTAGCGCGTCTTTCCCTGCCAAGGAGCGACGTCGGACGTCTCGGCGACTTTGATTGCCTCGCCGGCACGCGTCAGATCCCAAGCGATCACGTAAGCTATTGCCTCGTCATTCGCCAAGGTGAGAGCTGTTGCTCGCACAACGCTCACGCGACGCTTGCTGAGTGAGCTTATGCTCCACGTGGGCGTCGCCAAACTAAGGTCTTCTTCTGCTCCGGCGTGCTCTAGCGTCCGCCAAGAAGTCACTGGCACCTTCCATCCAGAAGCAGGCGTTGCGGTTTGGCCGCTAAGCTGTTCGATGAGGGTAAGATTGAAGGGCCTCCCTGCGACCGCCGAAACAAAAAAGTCATCCTGCTGTTTGGCCTCCCCCTGGGGCACGGTGCTCGACCACGCGGTTAAGTACGAATCAGGCTGAGCCCGTTGAGCGCGGCCTGAAATGTTAACCGTCAAGGGCCTCAGCGGAGTAAGCACGACGGCGAAAGTGCCTGAGGCCTCTATCTCGGCGTGATGAAGCGCGCGGTCGTATCCGACCCAAGAGCTTGCGACGTATCCCGAATGCTGGACGCTCACCAAGAGCGGTCCACCCTCCGGCTGAACGGATGCGGTTGCCCGTCCATCTTTGCCTGTTTCATGACTGACGATTTGGCCAGCTTGGGCGACAGAAACAATCGCACCTTCGAGTGGAATGGTCTCGTCGAACGCCGTCTCGTATACGATCACGGTCATCTCGCTCGGAGAGTAAGGAGCGGCCGCAACCGACCCGTCAACCTCCGACGCGTCTGCGAGCATCGAGCCGGCTTCGGTCGCGGCATCTTTGCAACCTGTGGCGAACGTGCTCGCGGCGAGCGCATACACGGCGCCCAGCATCGCCCGCCTGACATGGTAAGGCGAGCGCGTAAAAATGCACCGCGGTGGCGGGGTTGAACAGTGGGTGGATTGTCGTTCGCTCATGGCATCGCTCTTTCTCGAATATTAGTCCACGCTTAGGTTGCCCAGAGGGGCACATGCTGCGCTTCCCGCGGACGTCATGTAAACTCGCCCCCATGCCGAGCTTACTGTCGAACCAATGCAGGAAGGTCTTTGCTCCTGCAAACTAAGATAGACGGGACTTAGTCGAGTCCCCGGCAGGTGTTCCGCTTCTGGTAGCTCTCCTGCAGGTCGTTTGCGACAGGGTACTTAATCACTGTCCTGGTTTAGGTCTAGGCCTAACAAACCTCTACCCGCGCTCCATGGTTCAGTTGCCCGCACCGAGCAGCTCTTTGCGAAACGACGACATGGGCCGTCCATGGCCGAGACCAACAGTAACGGCTTCAACATGCTCTAGTGTCTTGACCTCACCGATCTCGAACTCGACGATCATCCAAGCGAGGCCCTCTTTCTCGGCCTCGCTGAGCGGCGACGCGAAATCATCATCGGGATACAGATCAACGCGAACCTTCCCTTTGCGCCGCACAAGCGTGAATCCCCAGCGCTCGAAGTCGATCGTGACGCGCCCTTGGCGCGACCCAACCACTATCCGGCGACCTGCAATCTTGTGAGGCTTGCCAGCGAGGAAGGTCCACCCATCGATCCGATGAAGCCGAGAAACGATCTGCCTCGCAAGTTGCAGCATGGGCAACTTTCCACTGATCCCAAAGGCAAAGAAAAGGTCGGTCCCGAGCGGCCCAACCTCCCAGCGCAATTCCGGGCTCAGAAGGCGGACAGCCTCGTTGATCTCTTCGATCAGACTTGGAGGAAGAAACCCCTGATCAAGGCCTGCTCGGATGCGGCTCTCAGCAGCCCTAAACCACGCTTCGAAAGCTTCCTCTTTTTCTATCGGCTCACTCATTCTGTTTTCTTGATCTCATTGCGTTTGTTGTCGAGATTGGCTTTGCCGCCGCGTGCATCCATAGCGGCTTGTTCAGCAGCACGGCGGGCCGTTTTGTCTCCCACAGGATAACTGCCTACGGGTTTCGCAGCACTGCGATCTCGTCCGTCCGTGGCTGTTCTGGCCCGAGCCTCTAGATCATCCGCAGATCCTACATAGGGCTTTCCTGACGGTGTGTGAGAGCCAGGCACTTCATAGATGACTCCTTCTCCCGGCTGGGAAGTTTCTCCCAGATCTGGATCCCGGGCTATGTCTTTGACGGCGTCTTTTTCTGCGCGAACTTCAGGTGTATTGCCACCGCCAAGCGAGTTCATCGCGTCTGCCAGCGCTCCGCCGTGTGCCTTGACAACGCCAGCAGCTACCTCCGCCGCGGCTACTGCGGCAGTTGCCAGTGCCGTCGCGCTCGCCAACGCCGCAGTGCCGCCAGAAGACACCACCACTGCTGCACCCGCCGCTCCAGCCGCTATCGCACCCGCGGCGTCAGCCACTAACCCAGCGGTGGCGCCGATAACGCGCCCGATGTTCCAAAGCCCTTCGTGACCGAAAGTCGACCTCTCGACCCCGTGCGGGATGGCGCCATTGGCCGCGCCATCTGCGAGGTCGTAGAGCATCTTGGGTGCTTCGGAAGATGCGCAGTTCGTTGCGGTGCAGTTGGCCAGCTCGAAACCAGTCTTGTCGATGTTGTTGACGGGGTTATTACCCGCATAGGCGTACAGATTGAGCTGCTGACCTGCGTGCGCATCGCGCTCGGGGCTGCCCATCAACAGCGGATCCGGCGCAAGCCACCTCCGCAGCGTCGGGTCATACGGTCGCGCACCGAAGTAGTAATACCCCGTGCCCGGATCCGGCTCCTCATTCGTGAACTGATAGCGGGGCGTTTTCACGCCTGCGTAGGCGAGCGTGTCACCCCACGCGCCATACTCGGCCTTATTGTCTGCTAGGGTCACATCACTCGCGTCCAAGCGCGTGCGTGCCACGACGCTGCCGCGCATGTCCGTGTGGATGTATCCACTCTCTTCGTGCACGATCGCGCCCGTGCTTAGCGACCAAGCGAGCGTGGCCGTGGTGGACGTCGCGACAGGAAGCTGCATCACGAACAGGTTTTGGCTCGGTCGCAGCTCGCTGCCGTCGGGTAAGTAGTACACGCGCTCGATGCGCCCATCCGGGAACGTGGTCTCGCGATAGGCACGCGCGGCGCCGAGGCCGCAGAGGTTGCGGGTCGTGGTGGTGCGAGCTGCGGCTCCCACGGGCGCTTCGCGTACTACCGCTTCGCGCATGCAGCCGCTTGCGTCGAACGCGATCGAGCGCTCGATGGTAGTTGCGGGCGTGCTGCCGCTGGCGGGTCGCGTCTCGACATCGCGCGATACCCAGCCGTCCGCGTCATACGTCAGGTTGCGGCTGTAGCCGGTGCTGGTGATGCTCTTGACGGCCTGCGTATTCTGCTTGTCGCTATAGGCGTAAGCATCGGTGCGGCTGCCCGCGACAACCGAGGTGAGGTTGCCTTGGTTGATGGCAAAACGTTCGTTCTTGCGCTCTACGCCCGCCATGCTGAGTGTGCTGGTGGCGAGTTGATCGAGCGCATCGAAGGTATGCACCTTCTCGCTCGAAAGCTGATCGTTGCTAAAGCGCTGCTCGCGGCGAATGTTCCCGTTTGGATCGTACTCGGCAAGCGGATAGCGCAGTTCAGCAAAGGCGGTGCTGCCGCGCAGCATGCGCTGGGCAGTCAGGTAGCTCGTGCCCAGATCGTAAGTCCAATCGCTCACCACCCCGTTGCCCAAGGTGGCGCTCTTCAAGCGATCGAAGGGGTCATAGGTGGCGCTGGTCACGAGCGCGCGCAATGCCGTGCCGTCGCTGACCTGGATACCATTGGTGCGCGCGAGCAAGTCGCGCGCGTAGGTGACTGTGCGGGTGCTGCTGCCCAGGCCTTCCACCGCCGTGCTGTTCAGCTGACCCGCAAGACCGTAGTTCAGCTGCACCGCATAGAAGTTCTGGATTTGTGGCGGAAGCGTCTGCGCGATAGCGTCGGACAGCGTGGCCTCGTAGCGGTTCGCGCGACCTTGCAGGTCGTAGGTGATGTACGTGCTGCCCGCAGGATCGGTGCGCCTGCACATCTTACCAAGTGAGCCCTCGACCCCGGAGCAGTCGTATTCGAATAGCGCGGTGGTGGGTTCTGCGACGGGCGAGCCGTTGCGTAGGTGATCGTAATCGACCACCACTTTCGCCACGCGACCGAGCGTGTCGCGACTGATCGCGACGTCGCGGCCTACGGGCGTGACGGCCGTGGCGAGCTTGCCACGTACGTCATAACAGTAAGAGTGCGAAAGCGGCGCTTGGCCAGAAGCAAACGGTAAGGTCGCGTAGCGCAGGCGCCCGCCTTCGTCGAATCCCACCCGGCGGGTGCCGAGCGCATCTTGCACGGCAACCATGCGCGCAGCGCCGTCATACTCGTAACGGTAAGACAGCGCGGCAGCGTTGCCCTCGTTGCGGCGCTCCAATGCGACCAGCGCACCGCGCGTGTCATAGCGGCGCACCGAAACAAGGTTGCGCGGGTTGGTAGTCTTGGTCTCTGCGACCACGGCGCTCGTGGCCGGATCCGTGACAAGCGCGTACTCCGTTTTGATCACGCGGTTGTCCGGCAGGACCTGCGTGCGTACCCGATCGAAACCGTCATAGGTGGTGTAAGTGGCGGGCGCGGTGGCCTCCACGGCCACCATTTGCAGTGGGTAAGAGGTCTGCACGTCGAGCGTGGCCGGTTGGTAGCTCGTCACCAGTCGGCCGAGGCCGTCGAACCGATTGCGTGCGACGCGGGTCGCAGCCGATGCCGAGACCTGCTTGTTGGCTGCGAGCGTGCGGCCTGTCCCATCGAGCAGGCTCCAAGTAGTGAAGTAGGAGCTGGGCGTGGTGTACGTTTTGGTGGTGACCGTCCAGGGGCCGCCCGCCACATCGTTGTAGCTGTGCTCCTCGAGCAGCTGTTCGTCGTCCGGCGCCTCGCCAGTACCGATGGAGCTCGTCAGCAACCGTCCCCGCGAATCGTAGCTGCGGGAGGTGACGTGCTGGTTCATGTCGCGCGTCCAGTCGACAGCGCCGAAGCGCGGATCGTATTCCGCTTCTTCGATCAGGGTGGCGCCGCGTGGGCTCGACGGGCTGACCGGCACGAGTGTCTTACGCTCTGCGGGGTAGATGAGCTGCGCGTCGTAGACGATTGCAACAGAGGTGCCGTTGTCCAAGATGGCTTGCGGCAAGTTCACAGCGTTGTACGCAGAGAACTTAGTAAGGTTCCATTGCTCCTTGTTTGGGGAGCAATCCGCGCTGCCACTATCTTGCAGCACGGAGTGGGTGTCGACGCGCCCGAGGCTGTCGTACTTTGTAACGGTCTTGGACAGAAGCCCGCGGGTGCGAGCGCCCGTCTTGGCGTTGACACGGTCTCCTTCGAGCGTGACTGTGTCGGGCCGTCCGAGCCGCCATTCGGCCGTGCGATGGCTGTACTTGGTGCGCGAGATGGAGGTCTCGGGTGCCGCCAGCGTGAATACGCCGCTGTCGTTGGAGCGGGCCGATGTGGACACTTGCGCGTAGCCAAAGGTGTCAAGCTCACTCGGTTGAGTCACCGAGTACATCGACAGCGTGCCTTCGCGCGTCTTGCTCAGCACGCGACCGCTGCGAATACGCGCCGCGTTGCCGACCGTACTCACAAGATATTCGTAGGTCGTGACCTGCTCTGAGCTTGGCCCCGTAAGATCGAGCGAGCGCGCAGACCGTAAGGTGCCGCGCAGTGGGTATGAGACGGACCCCAGCACGACTCTCGTGACGTCATAGGTATAGGTGCTCGTGGAGACATCGGTAAAGGCGCAGGACGCTTTGCCATCCGGCAGCACTCCGCATCCCGTTCCATTGGCAAACGTGGCGTTAACCGTCTCAAAACCCAGGGCCCGCTTACCACCCAGTTCGCGGGCGTAGTTGTCGTAGCTAAGTTTGATGCGCTGGGCGCTCTCACCCCCGACGTTCGCCCAAGGCGTCCCTACGGGCTGTGCAATGGGCTGTGCGCCGCTGCGAATCTCGCTCGCCACCATCAGACCTGTAGGAGGGGCTCCCTGCGGTTGTGAGCGCCGCACCACTGCGCGGCCTGCATCGGAATTCGCAGAGACGTAGTCCACCTCAGTCCACGCGCCCGAGCCCTCGTCGATACGTGTAAGAAGGTCTGGCACCTTGCGCAGATTGCGGCGCCACTTGGCCACCGAACATGGTCCCGCTTGCACCTGATTCTGGCACTCGCCGCGATACACGATGTCGAGCAAGCCGTCACTGTCGACGTCGACAAGACGGGCGCGGTCCTGGGTTCCAAGCGTCGTGCCCCGCGTACGAACGTACTGAGTCATGTAGAAGTCGCTCGGCAGCCCACGCCAGGGCAGCGTGCCTGTCAGACTCAGGTCGGGGTTGAACGTCGCAACGGCGTCTGGAGCGCGGGCTACTACGGGGTCGAAGCCGCGTCCGGTGTTGAGGAAGATGAACTGCTCGAGCGTTTTGGGATCGAACTGCCGAGCAAGCTCATCCTGAGTGATGGCGGCAAATACGACGTCGGTAAGACCGTCAGCATTAATGTCTGAGAACGACGCGGCCGACATCGGCAGGCCGGCGAATGCAGGGCGCGGGGTAAGGAAGTCATTCTCGATGAAGTAAGCGCCTGTGCACTCTTTCGTCCGCTGGTTGAGCAGGCTGAAAGCCTTGTCTCGGGTCGTTTTGAAGGTACCGGTCGACCAGCCCTCTTGCCCTACCGTTTTGTCATCCACAGGTAAGGTCGTGCCCAAGGTGGCCTCGCGCATGTCCTCCCACCGGTAGCCACGGTTGAGGTGAACCTGGTGCCCGTTCAAGCAGCCTCGCGTGAAGCCATCCGGCTCCGCGTCGTTCGGAACGAGCGTCGGCTGGTGAGCGGCGACCATGTCGGGCAGTCCATCCCCGTTGGCGTCGAACATGAACGCATTGAAGTCGATGTTGATGGGATAGGAAGACACGCGCGCGCACGTCTTGAAGCTATCCATCATGGGACAAACGGTGTCTCGCCCCGCGTTGAAGATATTGAGGGCGCTGTCCGTGAAGCCGGTGGTTGCGGAGTGACGCGGAAAGAGAGCATCGATCACAGCCGGGCCGAGTAGAGGCTTCACGGACAGCGCCCTCAATATCTTCAACGCGGGGCGAGACACCGTTTGTCCCATGATGGATA
>JBKJIA010000249.1:0-13106 GCA_046598735.1 Polyangiales bacterium | reverse complement strand
CCGCCGTTGCCGTGTGTGGTGATGGTGGGACGTTTTGTCGAAAAAAAGGGCTTCGAATACGGCATCCGCGCCTTTGCGCGCGCCCTTGAGCACGGTGCGGAAGGACGCATGGTCGTGGTCGGCGAAGGCGATCGCGAAGCCAAGTTGCGCGCGATCTGCACGGAGCTTGGCATCTCGAGCAAGGTGCTCTTTGCCGGCGTGTTGACCTCGAAGGAGGTGGCGGTGCTGCTCGGCGAAAGCTCCGTCTTACTTGCGCCCAGCGTGGTCGGCGCAGATGGCGATCGCGAGTCTGGTGTGATCGTGCTCAAGGAAGCCAGCGCCAGTAGCCTGCCCGTGATCGGCACCTATCACGGCGGCATTCCCGAAATCATCGACGATGGTAAGACCGGGCACCTCGTACCCGAGCGCGATGTGGAGACGTTGGCGGAGCGCTTGCACCAGCTGCTCGTGAATCCGGAGCAGCGCGTGCGGATGGGCTTGGCTGGCCGCGCAAAGATGGAGGCAGAGTACGATTTAGTTCGGCAAGTTGACGAGCTCGAAACGCGCTACGACGAAGCGATTTCGCTTTTTTCGCCTTAGAGAGATTACGAGCGCAGCGCAGCTTCGCGCGCGCCTAGCAACGCCAGATCACGATCATCGATCAACGCAAGCGGGATCGTCTCGAGCACCCCGCGCATGCGGTCCTTGTCGAGGAACGCTTCGAGCAGATCAGCGCCCTCCAACACAGGCCTGAGCTTTCGCGCGACGCCGCCCCAAACGTAGAGCCCACCTCGTGGCAAGCATTGCAGCGCCACGTTGCCAAGCTCTGCGCCCAACAGCTCCGCGAACCACGCGAGCGTAGCGGCGCACAGTGGATCCGCATCGGACAAGCCAAGCTCGCTGATGCGTGCGCTGCGGTCGTCTGCGCGCGCGAGATCGTCCATCGTTGCAGGTGCCGGTTGCGCGACGTCGGCTGCCAGTAAGGTGTCGTAGATCGCGCTGAGCCCCGGCCCCGATAGTACGTGCTCGATCGCCACCTGATCATGCTTCTTGAGTAAGTGATCGAGCAGACGTACTTCCATGGCGTGCCGCGGAGCGAAGCTTGCGTGCCCTGCTTCCGATGAAAGCGCCCGCGTCTTGTCCAGGAGCAAGGCGCGTCCGTAACCTGTGCCTATCGTGACGAGCGCCATCGGATGGTCAGGTTGTTCGCGGCCGCGCTGCAACCATACCTTGCTCGTCTCGGCCACCACCGGCATGCCGAGGGCGGCGATCTCAGCATCGTTGCGCAATACGCAACGCTGGGTTTGGCAGATTGCGCGCAACGCATCGAGTTGCACAATCCAAGGCAAATTCGTGGTTAAACACAGCCCATCGACCACCGGGCCGGGCACGCCGAAGCCCGCCGCATCGACCGACACGCCGGCCAGAAATTGCGTGACGATAGGTTCCAGACCTGGCTCTTCAGCGCTGGGCCAACGCTGGTCGCGCACGATCTGGAGCGTGGCTTCGCTTTCGCCTTCGTAGAGAGCGAGGCGCGTTTTGGTACCACCTATGTCGGCCGTCAGGATGCGCATCAGCGTAAGAACAGATGGTACGCGGGGTTGTGTGTTTCTTCTAGGTGCGGATAGCCGAGCTCGTCGAGAAAGAGTTGAAACTCGTCCCCGTCGCTTTCCGGCACTTGCATGCCCGCAAGCACACGACCGAACGCTGCGCCGTGATTGCGATAGTGGAAGAGGCTGATGTTCCAGCGTCCTCCCATGCTGGTCAGAAACTGCATCAGCGCGCCCGGACGCTCGGGAAACTCAAAGCGCACGATGCGTTCACGGGCCGCAGGCGCGCGCCCACCGACCATGAATCGCACGTGCAGCTTGGCCATTTCATTTTGCGTCATGTCCGTGACGGCCAAGTCGGCCGCTCGCAAACGCTGCAAGATCTCGTCGCGTTGCTTGGCGCCTTGGCTCAAGGCCACGCCCACGAAGATGTGCGCTTCATCGTCGCGGCCATAGCGATAGTTGAACTCGGTCACAGAGAGCTTGCCGAGCACCTGACAGAACTGCCTGAAGGAGCCCGGTCGCTCGGGGATGGTCACGGCGAATAGGGCTTCACGTTGCTCCCCAAGCTCCGCGCGCTCGGCCACGTGACGAAGGCGATCGAAGTTCATGTTCGCGCCGCTATCGATGGCGACCAGCGTCTGACCTTTCACGCCCGTGCGCGCGACGTAAGCTTTGAGCCCAGCGACAGCGAGCGCCCCGGCCGGCTCCGCAATCGAACGTGTGTCATCGAAGATGTCTTTGATCGCGGCGCAGATGGCATCCGTGTCTACCGTGATGACTTCGTCTACGAGCTCGCGCGCGATGCGAAAAGGCTCCTCGCCGATCTGACGCACTGCTACGCCGTCCGCGAAGATTCCAACATGCGTGAGTCGCACGCGTTCGCCGGCCTCGAGCGCCGCTTTCAAGCACGCGGCATCGTCTGGCTCGACGCCGATGATCTTGATTTCGGGATACAGATGCTTGACGTAAGCCGCGATGCCCGCGATCAAACCACCGCCGCCAACAGGCACGAAAATCGCGTCGATGGGCCCCTTGTGCTGACGCAGGATCTCCATGGCGATCGTACCTTGGCCGGCGATCACGTCGGGATCATCGTAAGGGTGCACAAAGGTAAGGCCCTCACTTGCTTCGAGCTTCTTCGCATGCGCATACGCATCGTCGTAGCTGTCGCCGAATAGGATGGTCTTGGCGCCATAGCTGCGCACCGCTTCGACTTTGATCGCAGGCGTAGTGGTCGGCATGACGATGCATGCCTGGATGCCCAAGCGCTCCGATGCGAGGGCCACGCCCTGCGCATGATTGCCAGCAGATGCCGCGATGACGCCGCATTTTTTCTCGGCCTCGGTCAGCGATGCGATCTTGTTGTAGGCACCGCGCAGCTTGAACGAGAACACGCTCTGCAGGTCTTCGCGCTTAATCAGTACGTGATTATCGAGCCGTAGCGAGAGGCGTGAGGCGCGTTCGAGTGGCGTCTCTTGGGCCACATCGTAAACACGCGCACGTAAGATGCGCTCCAGATAGCCGTTGGTCGCCATGCTCGCAGGGTACCTGCTGAGTGCCGACGGGGCTAAGCGGACGTTGGTGAGGGCGGCGATCCATCGCGATTTGTGGTGGCGCAAGCGCGCTCGTGGCAAGCAGCCGGTGAGGCGCGCACGCCCTTACGGTGCGTACTTCACACCGGCCCACTTCCACGTTCCGTCCACTTTGTCCGCGTAGACGCGGCCGTTAAGCCAGGCATCATCCACGTAGGTACGCGTAATGGCATCGCAGGCCACGTGCTCGCTTGGATAGTGGCGAATCCCATCCGCGACGGGGCCGGCATAAATGAGCTCGGCATAACGCGCCAGCAACGCGTTCTTGGTCGTGGCGGTCGCTGTGAAGCGATCGTCCTCGAGTGTGTGCTCGTCGAGGAAGGGATACCGAAAGGCCTCCGCAGCGGTCTTACGATCCTTGCGCCGCACTGCATCGAGGAATGTGCGATGGAAGGCCGCGAAGCCGTCCTGCGCCGTGCATACAGAGTCTGCGTTCAAGAGGTCGAGCTCCATCCGTAATGTTTGGGCGCCGCCATCTTCGCCATGTTCCGAGAGCGCCACACGGCGCTGGTTTTTGATGAACACGTGGGCTCCACGCGTCGCATCCCACGAAGACTTGATCGCCCATGCTTGTTCGTACTGGGCAACGACTTTGTCGACCTGGCCGCAAAAGTCTGGGGGCCCGTCGGCGCACTCATCGCGCATCACGAGTGCACTAACCTTACCGTGGTCGAGATAGGGAATCAGCTCGCCGTGCAGGCAAAGCGCGGAGAAACCTTCCACAAACTGCTCGTCGGGCGTCACGGCGGGTTGGCCCAAGGTGAACCCGCCCAGGGTGGATGGGATCTCCTTGTCAACCTTGCAGACTATTCCTTCCGGTTCGGGCGTCGTCGCCGGGGGCACGACCTGCTCCGCTTTGGGAGAGGCTGCACCCCCGACAGGCACTTTCGTTGGTTGCGTACCTACCGCCTGCTCGGTTGTTTCAAACCAGTGGCAGGCGCCAAGACCTGTGAGAGTGAGGACCCATAAAGTGCGCCGGATGATCGACATGACTACTCAACATAGCGTGGGCCGACATCGCCGGCTCAGATAGGGTGCGATGCAACGATTACAAACATACCTTCGTTGCGTGGCGAGCTTTGTAACCCGGCAGGTCTGCGGCTTTGACGTCGCGGGTTACCACGCGATCATAACCAAGCGCCGTGGTGGCCTCGTAGACCCGGATGGTCGAGGTGTTGGTCCACGCGTCGAAGATCATCACATGGTCCGACAACTTCTTGCCGGCCGTATCGACTGCGTTGAAACGCAGGAGCAGATCGCCACGCTTGAGGTCGGCAAAGCTCTTTAGTGGCGCGCTCAACTCCGGTAGCTGTCCCGTGCCCCAGTGCCCGGTAAGCTCCAAGGCGTTCGAGACAAGACCTGAGCAATCTACCCCGCGCGAGCATGTTTCTACGGTGCTTGCCACGCGATTGATGTCTCCTGCTTGCATGCCGTTCTTCATGTTCTGGTTGAACGCGGCGATCGAGTCGAATCCGCCCCAATCGTAAGGCACGCTATGGTACGTGCCCACGAGCAAGCCATCGGTCGCGACGCTGGCCGTCTTCAGGTTGCGTGGCTTTTCACGACCCGCGCACACGCCGCTGACGTTGGCCTTGGTCAGCGTGACGACGTTGTTTACATACGCCAGCGCGTTCGAGATCACCTTGGTTCGCGCTAGCGTACACGCGGCCTTTTTACTTGGCTGACTGAGGCTCGCGAGCAGTGCCGCCGTATCAACCTGAGCGATAAGCGAAGCCAGTTCCGGGTGAAATTCCAGGTGGTGCAACTCCAGCCCATCTGCGCGCGGGCGCATCGCGAACACATCACCGTCAGGCGTCACCGTGATCGCGTCCACGGGCGACGTATAAGCCCCCGCGGTCGGCACGCGGGCTTTGCCGATCACATCGCCGTGCGCATTGATGTGCCACAACGTTTGGTCGACGGTGGTCGCCTGGTCGAGGCCCACATCTTCGACCAGCACGAGCACGCTACCGTCTTCAAAGGTGTGCTCGACGCTGACGGATCCCAAGATGCCATTGGCGTGGATGTCGACCTTACGGTCTCCCAGCGACAAGGTCACGACCTTGGAGGGGCTGTCAGAGGAAAGGAGCGGTTGCGCGCTCAGTTTCACCACACGCCCCGCGGCGCGCAGCAGCGACGTGGCAGCGAGATCCTTGGCGATCACACCCTCGAGCACACTCAGGCGTCCTGCGCCCAAATCCAGCGCAAGACCTTGCGAGGTGTGTACCAACCCACGCGCATCTAAGCGCTGGCTTTCGTGCAAATCCGCGCTCGCGCGCAAACTACCATCGCGACTGACTCGCACCACGCGCGGGGTATTTGCGCTCTTGTCGAGGATGACGAGGTCGTCTCCATCGACTTCGATGGCGTGCGCCGCGATGACATGCTCGTGAAGATCGATGGCACCGAGGTACTCCCCGAGGATCGAGACATGTACGAGACGCGCCGCCGCTCCATCTGCGATCCACAGCGTGCCATCCATATCTGCCGCCAATGCGGTGGGGCCCCACGGCAGGGAGTCCTCGTCCGTATAGGATATGCCGCGACTACCCAAGCCAAGCCGCACGGGTGCATTGGCAATTTGTCCAACCTGCGCGTCGGCTTCTTCCTGCAGGCCGGCGTCGCTGGTGCCCTGGCAACCACTTGCCAGACACATTCCTGCCAAGGCCAGCCATGAACGCGACCCCACTATCTTCCTCGTCAAATCCATTTGCAGACTCCTGTCTTTCGCTGCTTTCGTGCGACTCAACAAGAACTGCATATTCGGCGCGGTAGCAAACTCCGGTCACCCCATTTTGTGGGTGAAGCCGAGGCAGCGTTCGGCTGGCGTCTCCTGCGGCACATCGTAGACACGCCCTCCCAATAGCCCAGCCAGTTGCGGATGTTAGATTGGGGTGAGTCGCTGCGAAAAGACCTACTACGTCGGCCTGGCGTCGGCTTCCATCAGCTAGATTTTGGTTCCCCCGGAGATCCCTCATGTCCCGTCTCATCGTTCGAGCTTGCCTACTGGCCACCCTAACTTTTCCCTGGCTTGCCAGCCAGGCCCAGGCCGCCGACATCGGCGTCACCATCACCAGCCCCGAGGCAGCCACGGTGAGCGGTGAGGAGCTTTCCCTGACGGTCAGCGTCAGCTCCAAATACGACATCCAAAGCGTGCGTGCGGTAGTGGGCAATCACAGCGTAGAGCTGAGCGAAGGGGACAGCGGTACCTATGCCGGCAAGCTTGCGCTCACTGGCGTCACTCACGGCGAGCAGACCGTGACCGTGACCGCTACGGATGTGTACAACGCGCAAGGCATGGACTCAGTCACCTTTACGCTCGATCGCCCGCCCGTGATCACACTGGGCGCAACGGACGTGGCCACGCCCAAGTTGCATCTGATCGTGAAGTGCAGCGACGACGACGAGGAAGCTGGCTGCTCGAACCTTACTGTTTCCCACTTTGATCTCACGGGAAGCAAGGAGATCGATAAGGTCGTTACGTTCACGGATCCCGACGGCGAGTCAGTTCAGATCACCATCTCGGCCGCAGACAGCGCGGGCCAAATCACCACGATTGAGCGCACGTTTTACGTGGAAGCGAGCCCCAAGCTCGCGCCCGAGCTGACCTCCGCGGACGGGCTTGTGCGTGACACCGACGGCACGCGCGCGCTGATCGTTTCCGAGGACCAGGCCAACGTGTTCATCGCTTCAAAAGACGGCGCAGGCATCTATCAGAGCGCGTCCATCTACGCGGGCGCCGCCGGGAGCGTGCAGCGAGCGTCCCTTGCGCCGGGTGGCGCCGTTTTCTTCATCAAGGAAGAAGGTAAGGTCGGCGAGGTCGTACGGAGGAATGACGCCGTCACGACGCGTTTCGCAGGTGCTGTTGAGTACGAGGTGCGCGGCAAGTGGCTCGTCGTCAAGCGTCCGCCCAACTCGACCACGTTCAAGGGATTCGAACTTGCCCTCATCGATCTCGAATCAGGCGCGGAAGTCATGCATACCGCGCCGGACCCGCTCACGGCGGATGTCGACGTCTACGCCTATGCGCTCGCGGAAAGCGGCGACCTCGTTTGGATGGACGCGAGCTATCAGCTCTATCGTTACCGCGCGTCTGCCGTCGCGTCTCTCAGTTGCTGTAGCGCCAGCCCGGAGCCGCTAGGTCTCGTGACGGATGGCGAGAACATCGCCTATCAGACGAAAGATGCCGCGGCTACCAACCTCATCTCGAGCATGGGCAGCGAAACCTTGTGCACTGGCTTCGAAGGAAGCCCGTGCGGAGGATACGTCTTGCGCGGTGGCTGGAGCGTGTTCAGCAAGCTCTCCAAGCAAGGCGCGACCATTCGAAGGCAAGTGTTTCGTCGCGCTCCAGACGGCATGCAAACCAAGGTCAGCACTCTCGTTGCGGATACCTTCCCTTCGGACATTAGCCCGGCCGGTCAGGTGCTCATGCGCAGCGACAAGCGCCGTTACCTTACCAACGGCGCAGCGCAGCCCACCGAGATTTCATCGACCCAGGGCAACGCGATTTGGGCCGGCGATTGGTACGTCATGCTTGGACGCAGCCTGTTTCGCGTCGACCCCCAACGCGTCGCGCCGCCTGATTTGGAGGGCGAGCCAGTCGACGCAGGCACCAGCTCTGACGCTTCTGTCGATGCGGGCCCCGCCGATGGCGGCATGGAGGGATCGAGCGGCGGTGGTAGCGTCAACGGAAGTGGCAGCAGCGGCTCTGCGAACGGCTCCGGCGGCAAGGGGCCCGGTCACACTTGTTCTATGGCCTTAGGCGCCAAGTCTTCGCAGTCTGGATGGGCACTAAGTCTTATGGTGACCTTAGTGTTAGCGCTCAGGTCCGCGCGCCGCCGGCCAGGGAAAGCCGCCTGATTCGGCGCCGGAGCTTGCAACGTGAAGGCCAGTGAACCTTACGGATGACTGAGCAGCGGCGGCAGCTTCAAGTGCAATTTGAGCGATCCGTCGCGCACTTCGATGCTGCCCAGCTCGAGCGCATCAAATAGCTGCCCGAGGCCGCGCTTTTGCGCGCTGCGCACCGCAGGCACGCTGCGCAAGTCCACGCGCACTTCGTTACCTTCGCGCTCCGCGATGGCGTCGTACTGCGGGCTCAGCGAGCGACCCAGAAACGGACCCCAAAGGGTATGGGCCACCAGTGCTGCGATGGCTCCCACCAGGTCGCGCGTGAAGGCCTTGGCCGCAATTTCCTCTGGCTCCACGCGAAAGATAAGCTCCTTGGCACCGCGCGGAGCAAAGCGTGCGCCCGCGGGCTCCATGCTGAAGCGCACGATCAATCCTTCGCTTGACGTCGCCTCCACCCAGATGCGTTCTTCGCGACATACTGCGCTGGCTTCGCCCACCCCGTGCACGCGCGTCAGTGCCGTGGCGATCTGATGATCTGTGATCGATGACGCTTGCGAGATCGCGGCCTGAAGCAGCTTGCGCAAGCTGGCGAAGGGCATCCCCAAGCGTTTGCCCGCGCCTTCTGCAAAGCCTCGCACCAGGCTTTTCATATAGTCGGAACGATCACTCATGCGCGAGCTCAACCAGGGCTTGCGCGTTGTTACCGGCTTCGAGCGCGCCTTCAAGCGCGCCTTCGATCACGGGCCCCGTCTGCAGCTCGCACAACAGCTCGAGCTGCATGGGGCTGAGCGTTCCCTGTCCCATGAACGTACGAACAATGCGCGCAGGCACCTCGGGATTGCCCAGCAATGCGTCAAGAACCTCGGTCGGGCGTGCGCCACCGTTCGAGGTAATGCCGAGCTCGAAATGGAAGGGTAAGAGATCTCCGCCGATGCCCGCGGCGATAAGATCGGCGGCTCCGGCGCCCACGCGCACGTCTTTCAAATACTTACCCACGTCGACGTTGCGTTTGATGCCTTTGGTGTCGCGCACGACCCGCAAGCTGGTGGCGCGTCGGGCATCGATCAGTTGGGCGAGGCTCTCCGCGTCGCGAAGGCCCAGCAATTCGAGCGCAGAAGCAGGCAGGCCGACGACGTACCCGGCGGTGTCGATCACCTTGGGCAGCCCCGGATCGCGCGGTCCGAGTACGCGCGCGTCGAGGAAGGTAATGCCCTCTAGCTCCGCACCCGTGAGTCGCTCATGAAGGATGCTCTCCGTCAGGCCGGGCACTTCGCACAGCTTCACATCCACGTATTCGGCGCTGCTTGCTACGCCCAACGGTAAGGCCGGGCCAAACACCATCTCGGGCTTAGGATGGAAACCTAACGAGTAATACATCGGCAGCTCGAGCCGACGGAAGATGCGCGGCAACAAGCGCACGAGATCGAGGTGCGAGCGGAATGCTGCGCGCCCGAGCTTGGTGTAAGCGATACGCAAACGCATCGCCTTACCTTGTTCGAACTGCACGGTCGGCATGCGCTGCGACTTGCGCGTAGGTTGCTCTGCCTTGACGACTTCCGGTCTTACCTTCTTCGTCAGCGCACCGAGCGTGACCAAGAAGTCGCGACGATCCTCGCGCATGGCCGTCATGTCGCAAGCGATTCCGCAGTTGTAACAAACGAGCTTCTTTGGGTCGGCATCATGCTCGGTCAAGTTCGTGTGATGCACGAAGTGTCCGACCGCTTTGCCGCAGGGCGGGCTCAGGCGATTCTTGACGGCCTTACGGTATTCCTTGGCCAAGAAATTGGGCGCAAGGCCGACGTCGATGTGATCCCAAGGTAGCTTGCCCGTGACCGGAATCGTGCCGAGAAAGTGGCCGGTGTCGACGTTGTAATGCCCGAGCGCTTCGACCCAGATGTCGAGCTTGAGGTGCTCTTCCCAGCAATCGAAACGAGCGCCGTTCAGGTACGCGCGTTCGATCGAATCGCACAAGCTGCGGTCACCGCGCGCGAGCACGCCCTCGAGCCACGAACCCTCCGAGTCGTGCATGCGCAACTTGACCTTGGCCACGCGCGCTTCTTGGCGCAGCCACGCCTGCTTCTGCAGCACCAGCGTGCGGTCATCCATGGCCGACCATTGAAACGGCGTATGCGGCTTGGGCACGAACGTGCTGACGGACACAGTCACTTCCGGCACACGGCCATTTTGTGCACGTTTTCCGACCATGAGCGCGCGTCCGCCGGTCTGCACGATGCCGCGTACGTCTTCTTCCTCTTCCGTGGGCAAGCCGATCATGAAGTAGAGTTTCATCTTGGCCCAGCCGCGCGAGAACACGCGCTCGGCGGTCTCCATTAGCTGCTCTTCGGTCACGTTCTTGTTGACCACGTCGCGCATGCGTTGTGTGCCCGCCTCGGGCGCAAAGGTAAGGCCGGTGGCGCGCACCTTTTGAATCTCGTCGAGCAGCTCCTCGGTCAAACCGTAAGCTCGCAGCGACGAGACCGAGAGCGAGACACGCTCTTTCTCGAGTTCCACCATCACCTGACGCACGAGCGGTGTGATCGCGCTGTAGTCCGCCGTGGACAAGCTCGTGAGTGACGCCTCGTCGTAGCCGCCGCCGCGCACGGCCGTAAGAATGGTGTCGACGATCTCTTGCGGCTTACGCTCGCGTACCGGGCGATAGATCATGCCGGCTTGGCAGAAGCGGCAGCCTTCCGTGCAGCCGCGCGCGATTTCGACAGACACGCGGTCGAACACCGTTTCGGTGTTCGCGACCGGGCCATCCGATGGGAAAGGAAATTGACTGATGTCCGCGAGGAACGCGCGCTTGACGGGAAGAGGGGCACCTTCTGTGTTTGCCTTGGACACGTACAAAAGGCCCGAATCCGCATCGCGTTCGACATCGTAGAGCGAAGGGACGTAGATGCCGCCGAGCTTGGCCAAGTGCGCCAAACGTTCCTGACGCGGTACGCCCGCCTTCTTGAGCGCCGCCCACGTGAGCATCAACTCGGGCGTTTTCTCTTCGCCATCACCGACCACGAACGCATCGATGAATGCGCTCAGCGGTTCCGGATGTGTCGCGTTCGGTCCACCCGCCACGATCAATGGATCATTTTCGCCACGCTGGCTCGAGCGCAGCGGAATGCCGCCCGTATCGAGCATGAGCAGGATGTTCGAGAATGACAGCTCGAACTGCAGCGAGAAGCCCACCACGTCGAAGTCTTTGAGCGGACGCCAAGTCTCGAGCGAGCGCAGGGGCTCGTTGCGGGCGCGCAGCTCGCGCTCCATGTCGGGCCAAGGTGCGTAGGCGCGCTCGGCGATGAGCTTGGGATGGCGGTTCACGATCGAGTACAGGATCTTGAAACCGAGATGGCTCATGCCGACGTCGTAAACGTCCGGAAATGCCAAGCACATCGTGCAGTCGGCGCTCGCCCAGTCTTGCACCACCTCGCCGTGCTCACCGCCAAGGTAGCGGGAGGGCTTGCTCACGCGCTGGATGAATGACGCGTAGGGATGCTCGCGCGCTGCCTCTGCCATAATCTGTCCTTCGAGCTGCTCACTGCTGAATCACGCGAGAAACGCCGCGCGATCGGAGCCCATTCGAGGGGGGCACCGTACCACGGATGTCCGCGCCATGCAGGAGACGCTTCGCACGCGCCAACACCTGCGCTTCACCCGCTTCTTGGCACGTGATACAGGCGCGCCCCGGATGTGGAATGTGTTCGTGAGCGGTCAGAAACAAACGTTCGAGCAACAGTTCCGTTGGCTCGCGTTCTTCGCGCTGACTCTGTGGGCACTGCTGACCGTGGAGCGCTTTGCTTGGGCTGCCCACGACATTCAGGTGGTTCCTGAAACGCTCTATTTGACGACGCTTGCGGCCGCTACCGCACCGTTGGTCGCGCTGGTTTGGTTGGGGGCACACTGGCTCGCGCAGCGCGCCGCGACTCCCAGGTTCGTTGTCCCGTCAGGGTTGAGCTTGCTGGTCGGCGCTTGCTTTTGGTTACTCGCCGCACCGATCGCACAGGGCGATGGCGTGCAGGATTTGCCGATCGCGCCTTGGTTGATTCCGCTTACCGTCGGAGCCGGAGGCTTCACGCTGACTGCGATTCTGTGGGCGCTGCAGCGCATGCGTTCTGCCCTCTGGGCTTGTTTGCTGCAACTGACGTTGGCCACCGGACTGAGCGTATTCGCGCTGCGCTTCGATCGGATCCATGGCGGAATTGCTAGCGCATCGTTGCTGCTCGCAGCCGTGCTGATCACCGATGCATGCACGCGTACGTTGAATGCGCGCGCTCGCTTGGGCGCGCGACTGTCCCGCATCATCGCGGGCCTTACGGTGTTCGCGCTTGGCGGAGCGGCGGTCGACCCGATGCGTTTCGATCTCGGCAGACGCGCCATCCTTACGGATCAACGCATCCCCCTCGGCCTGAGCACGCTGCTGTTTGGCGTGGATGAAACGGTATTGAAAGCCGCCCGCCTGACCTTGCAAGGTTTGACGCGTGCAGACTGTGAAGGCTTACCTCAGCCCGTCCCTCCCGCGCCACTTACGTCGGATCCCGCACGCAGGCGCAACGTCCTGTTGCTGAGTGTGGATGCTTTGCGACGCGATGCGCTCGGTGCGACGATCAACGGACAGCGCGTTGCACCCAATCTGTTCGCGTGGTCGCAGCAAGCGCAGCTGATGCACCGCGCGAGCACATCCTATGCGGCTACTTTCTTCTCCGTGACGGGCGCGCTCACGGGGCTTCCTGCTAGCCGGATCGCATTGCTCCCAACGCCGCCGCGCACGTTGTTCTCCATGACCAAGGCAACCCATCCGCGACGGATTGCCGTCTTACCTTCGTCCGGTTCGTTCTTCGAGCGTCCTGCCTTTGTGGGGTACGCGCTGCAAGACGTGCAACCTGAGTATCCGGGCGACGCCCGATATCAAGTACGCAGGCTGAGTAGGTTCATCTCAGAAGCGCGCGCTGCCAACCAGCCTTTCGTGGCGTGGGCGCATTTCGGCGAGGCCCATGCACCTTACCGTGGCCATGCCGAGTTTCATTTCGGCGACTCAGCGCGCGAGCGCTACTTGGAAGAAGTCGCGTTCGTGGATGCCCAGTTCGGCCGCCTGATCGCGCGACTCAAGCACAACGGCACGCTGGACGACACACTCATC
>JBKJIA010000592.1:0-7476 GCA_046598735.1 Polyangiales bacterium | reverse complement strand
GACCGCCGCCGCCGCCGCCACCACCACCACCACCGCCGCCACCGCCGCGACGATTGCCACGTGAGAATTCAACTTCAACGCGCGCACCATCGGCAGGACGCTGGCTGCTTTGTCCTTCGCCGCGGAACTCGCGACGACGTTGGGTGCCTTCGATGCAAGCATCGGCCATGCGCGAGGTGATGAGCTTGACCGAGCGAATCGCATCGTCGTTCGCAGGCACGATGAAGTCGACGAGATCGGGATCGCAGTTCGTGTCCGTGATGGCCACGATCGGGATGTTCAAGCGGCGGGCTTCGCAAATCGCGATGTGCTCGTTGTGCGGGTCGACGACAAACATCGCGGCCGGCACATTGTTCATCAGCTTGATCCCGCCGAGGAACTTCTCGAGTTTCTCGCGTTCGCGGCTGAGCATGAGGGCTTCCTTCTTTTGAAGGGCTTCCATCGTGCCGTCTTCAACCATGCGCTCGAGCATGCGGAGACGCTCGATGCCGGTCTTGATCGTGCGGAAGTTCGTAAGCGTGCCGCCGAGCCAACGATCGTTCACGAAGAACTGTCCTGCGCGCAGGGCCTCTTCTTGAATGATGTCTTGTGCCTGACGCTTGGTGCCGACGAACAGCACGTGACCGCCGCGGCCCACGGCCTCGACGATGAAGTTGTAGGCGCGCTTGAAAAGCTGCGCGGTCTGGTCGAGATCGATGATGTGAATGCCATTGCGCGCGCCGTAGATGAACGGGCGCATCTTGGGATTCCAGCGCTTGGTCTGGTGGCCAAAGTGGCAGCCGGCCTTGATGAAGTGCTGTACACCGATGGGCATATCGCCAATGGCGACGTCGCTGCCTAGGGCTTGTCCTGTTTCACTCATGATCGCTCTCCTTTGGTTTAAAACCCCCACCTTCGCCGAGAGGTCACCCAGGCTTGCGCTTGGGAACCAGACCACCCGTTTGAGCTTCGAAGGCAGTTGTGATTTCGACTGCGGGCCAGGTTCATGAGCTAGTCACGACCAAGGTGCACAGCCGGCCCCGGATTCGGGGCCCCACTCGTAGCACGGGATGGGCCAGGGACAAGCCAGGTAGGCGAAAACCGGGTTTTTACGGCGAAAAAGCGGAAGGTGTCCAAAACCGGCTTGCCGTTTTGTTGCGGTGCCAGAGTGGGCCTGCGTAGGGATAGGTAGGACATGCCCAAACTCGTCGTCTGGACCTTCGCCCTGTGCACCGTGCTCGTTCCGTGGGGGAGGGCCCATGCGAAACCTCGCGTGGAACCGTCGATCGGCCGCACTAGCCCGCGCAGCGTCGAGGACGGAGCCGCGGACAAGCCGGAGCCATCCAAAGCGGAGCCGTCGAAGGACGCCGCGCAGGAGCAGTTACCGGCAACGACCGCGAAAAAGCTCCAAGAACCGCGAAAGCGCGCGGCGGGCGAGGCGCTAAGCAAACTTTCGAAAAAGACCAAGCGGCAGGCCAAGGTCAAGCAGCCCTGTTTTTCGCCGGAGGTGCACTTGGCGCGCAGGCGCGGCGATCTGCTCGAGCATCGCGATCTTGCGCTCACGTTCTGTGATGGTGCGCCGAACCCGGCGGCTCTCGATTCGGTGAGCGTGCTTGCTCGGCCGCGGGATGCGGAGCGGCCGTTGCTGCCGGAGATTCGCGCTTATCAGCGGCGGCCGCTCGATCGCGGACCGACGGTCAAACGCCGGCGACCTGAGTATCTGACGGAGCATGTCCTACGCGTGCATGCGGATTTGCTGACGCGTTTGCAAAAAGTCGCGCTGCGTTTTGCGGGCAAAACCATCGAAGTTGTATCGGGCCATCGACCCGATGCGCGGGATACCAGCCGTCATCATCACGGGCGAGCGCTCGATATTCGCGTAGACGGCGTGTCGCGCGAGGCGTTGCGCGACTTCTTGCGCACGATCGATGACACGGGTGTTGGCTACTATCCGAACAGCTACTTCGTGCATATGGATGTGCGCGACAAGCGTGGTTACTGGGTCGATCGCAGCGGGCCGGGCGAAGCGGCTGATTACGGTACCTGGCCACCTTCGCGAGACGACGTAGAGCAAGCGACAGACCGCGTGCTGGCAAGCGCACTGCGCGACCTCGCAATGCTCGGTGTCCGCGACGAGCGTGAGACGAACTCGCATACGCCCTCCCCGGCCGCGGCCGAAGCGCACGATGAGCCGGTGGAAGATGCATTGACTCGCGATGAAGTGGCACGGATTCGCGCTGAAGCGCTGGACGCCATCGAAGCGCTTTAGGCATCGCGCGCGATGCCCTAGCGTCTACAACAGTAAGCCTTGCGCCGGTTTCAAAGACAGTAGCAAACGCGCGGCGCCCATGTCTTCGGGCTCCGCACCATCGACGACCAGCGTGTATTGTCCAGGCTCGAGCGTGATCAGGAGCGCAGACGCAGACGGTGGCGACGCATCCGGTGTGCGATCGATGCGCGGCGTACGAAAGCAGATGAGCTCGGTTGCCGCATCAGCGCAGCGCTCGCGCACGTATAAGGTTGCGTTGAGCTCCGCATCGACGAGCTCGGCGCGCAGCTCAGAACGCTCAGGCACGTTCACCACGAAGGCGATTTCCGCTGCGCCTTCGCCTCCACAGGAGCCTGCGAGGACAGAAGGAGCCGTGAAGGTGTCGAGCTCGAAAACACCCGGTTTGACGGCCAATCCTTGTGCTTCCTGACATACCTGCGCGACGCTCAGGATGGGAGGCTCATCGATGCGTTCAAAGCTGAGCGCGTAATCTCCGGATTGCTCGCGGCCGTAGGCGTCACTCATGACGTAGTGACGACCTGCGTTGAGCTTGAGGGCGAGCGAGGAGCGCGTGGCATCGATAAAGTCATCATTGCAGCCCATTTCACTCGAAGGGTCCTCGCACGCTGACCTTACGTAGAGCGCACCATCGTGCTCGCTCTGTTGCCGTAGTCGTACGCGCGAGGCCACGTCCAGATCGAATGCGTGCACATGATCCGGGCCACGCGCGCCCCCTGCACATGTGCCCGTGAATTGATTGGGCGCACGCGTGGTGCTGCCATGGAAGGTTTGGCCTTCGGTAAGAACGTCGGCCGCGGCGCATACGGCCGATACGGACGGCAGCGGATCGATTTGCACGAAGAGCTCGAATTCGCCGCTTTCGCCACCGACGCCATCGACCACGACATTGTAGGTGCCGGGGTTGAGCGTGGCGTCGATGCGCGTGTGATGGGTATCGCCGCGGGGCGTGTCGTCGACGCACGAAATCTCGCCGCGGGGATCGCCCGAGCCGTCGAGCAGCACCAACGCTCCATCGAAGTTCGCGCTCGCCAGATCGATGCGCACGTTGGCGCGCGCGGGCACTTCGAGAGTGTGCACACATTCAGGTCCTGCGCCTTGTACGCAACTGCCATGGATCCTATCGGCGCCGCCCGCCGTGCTGCCTACGACCGAGCGACCGATCGGCAGACTGCCTTCGCTGCACTCGATGCGCGAAGGTTGGATGGCGTTGGGCCCGCGCACTGAGCTCAGCTTGGGACTGCAGGCTCCAAGCGTCAGACAGCATAGGATCTCGCGAGCACCGGCGACGCGTGTGCGCGATATGGTACGGAAAAGTCTGCTTGAATATCTCGTGGCGCGGCTCCTCGCGAAAGCGCTGCGTGCTAGTTTGCACAGCATGGCGAGCAAGTGCCCCATCTGTAAAGCGCCCTCGAAGCCTTACGCCGAGAACAAATCAGCGCCGTTTTGCGGGCCGCGCTGCAAGCTCGCCGATCTTCACAGCTGGCTCGATGGACGCTATGCCATCCCCGACAATTCGCCGCCCGACCTCGACGCCGAATACGACGACGGCGAAACGGTGCACTGATCAGAGCAGCTCTCGACCTTCCGTTTCGGCCAAGCTGCGATGCATAGCCGAAAGCTCGGTTGTGACGGGACCGCGTTTGCCTGGGCCAAGCACACGCGCATCAAGGCTCTTGACGGTAATCACGCCCGCGCCCGAGCCGGTGAGAAAGACTTCGTCGGCCGCGAACAAGTCGTGACGACCTAACACGCGCTCGCTTACGTCGAGGCCCATGCGCGCGGCAAGCTCCATGATGGCGCCGCGCGTGATTCCCTCGAGACAGCCTTCGCTGCCAGGAGGCGTTGCTAGGACGCGACCCCGTAAGGCGAAGACGTTGGCGACGGACGCTTCCGCGATGTGACCGCGCGGATTGAGGAGCAACGCATCGTCCGCCCCGCGCTGTCGCGCTTCAAGCTTGGCCAGCGCAGAGCCGAGATAGTTCAGACTCTTTACGCGCAAGTCGAGCACGTCTGCTTGAGGCCTACGGTAGCTCGACGTGATCAAGCTCAGACCATGCTCGCGCTGCTCCTCGCTGAAGAGCTTGATCGTGCTGACGATGCAAAAGAGATTGGGGCGCGGACACGTGGTGGGATCGACGCCAAGCGGCCCTTCGCCGCGTGTGATCACCAACCGAATGTAAGCTTCACGCTCGCCGTGCGCGCGCACCGTGTCTTCGACGATTCGTTGGATTTCGGCCGCAGGATAGGGAAAGTCGAGGCCAATCGAGCGCGCGCCAATCGCAAGTCGAGCCATGTGCTGTTCAATGCGAAAGATGCGACCAGCGATGACGCGCATTCCCTCGAAGATGCCGTCGCCGTAGAGCAAGCCATGGTCCGTGACGGATATCTTCGCGTCGCGTCCCTCTACGATCTTACCTTCGATCCATACTTTCATGACTACCTCTCGTCTCCCGACAGGGCGAGTGCGACGGCGTCAGAGGCTCTCGCACACGAAAGCAAACGTGCTCTCGGTGCAACCACCCGCGCAGTCGCTGTCGTCCCAGGTTCCATCGGACAGCAGACGCACGCAGTCTTGCTGCCCGAACAAACCACCCAGGCAGTTATCGGGCTTTGCCGCGCCCCACTTAGTAAAGCTCATTGACGAACCGTTCGTGGCCTTGGTGGCGGGGTCAATCCAGCGGTAGTCACCTTCGCTATCGCGATCGTTCAAGCCTATCCAACTCGATGCGCTGAGGCTCGCTGCCACGAACATGTTTTCAGCGCTGTCTGCAATGATTGCAAGATCAGTGTCCGCCTCCAAACAGCGCGTACGGGCGACATCCCATGCCAGCGACTCGGTACAAAAGAAGTACACGTGGCCAGCATACTCAGATGCGGTGCAGCCCGTGGGTGGCAGACAAGTCGCAAGGCTGATGCAGCGAGGCACACCTGCATCGATCACCGGCATGCTCGCATCCACGGAATCTGATGGTTGTGGATCCGTCATCGCATCCGCAGTTCCCACGGGCGAGGTGTCTTGGCTGGCGTCGAATACGTCTTCGCCGTTCGGGGCGATCGCAGTGCCAGCATCGATTCGACAAGCCGAAAGGGCGAGCACCAGGGCCCTGCACCACACCTGCCTGTTGCTGGCTCGCGCACTCATCGCCACACCGGCCCTCCCACGAAAGCGCTTTACTGAACCATGCGTCATAAAATAGAACAAGTTCTATATTCCGGTCCGAAACCTGTTCGTGGACTGGACGAACCGGGGCCAGAGCGCATAGCGTGTGCTCGGCCGGGTCTGCAAGAAGTGAGGTTTCCCATGCGCTCAAAAATCGGTTTCCGCGTGAGTGTGCTCGCAGTGTTGTGTGCCCTCGGTTGCGGGAGCGATGACAAGGTTCTGCAAGGCGAAGAT
Source organism: Polyangiales bacterium (assembly GCA_046598735.1). Lineage (GTDB taxonomy): Bacteria > Myxococcota_A > Polyangia > Polyangiales > DASUME01 > DASUME01. The sequence goes on along the minus strand of JBKJIA010000592.1, from coordinate 1,813 downwards.
GAGCCGAAGGACGACGGCGGCGGCGCAACCAACGGAGGCACCACCGCAAACACCGGCAACTCAACCACGGGCGGCGACGATGGGGGGGTGAATGGCGACTTTGTCGGAGGGACGCCGAGCGATCCGAACTGCGACATGAACGGCATTTGGATCGGGAACCAAGTCACGCGCAGCGAGGCCCTGCTGGCCGGTCAATTCTCGAACAACTGGTACTATTTGGAGCTCACCCAAAACGGCGAAGAGGTTTCCGTGAGTCGACACTTCGACTGCGGTATCGAGGTGCGGGGCACGGTGACAGTGCAGCTAACACCAGCCGCTGCGAACGGCCTGCGGTCTCACAACATTCAGACTGGCCGCAAGGGCACGATGAAGATGGGCGATGACGGCAACTGTGCCCTGAAGTTTGAGCGCTTCTGGAGCGTCCGCGGCGCTGACGAGAAGCGCTTCGCGCCAAGCCCACGCTACAGCACCAAGTCCATCGCGGAGATTGTAGCCGCGCAGAAACTTCCGACCAAGGCCAACACCGATGGCGCGGAAGATTGGGACGGCGATAGCCAGCTCGGTACTGCCTGGCAAATCACGGGGGCTTTGAAGGGCGTCCGCAACTCAGTGCAGCGTGATTGGACCGAATGGTTTACAGACGCCAAGTACACGATCAAGCCAGCAACTGACTTCCAGAGTAACTTGGTGATTCGAGCGCTCTTCGATAACGAAGAGAGCGTACTCAGTGCCACTGATGAGCTCCTGACCCAAAGCAGCAAGTCCGACGGCGCCGCGAAGCACACGCTGACGCTGCGCTTTCTTGGGCGCACACGGTCTGATCCGCGAGTCACCGCCCTAGTGAAGAGTAAGGATTTCGATACCTGCCAGGCCGTTCAAGCCGCGCTGCCCGTGCAAGACAAACTGTGACGAACAAACGAGCGAGAGCGGCTGTCCTGCGCTTAACACTGCCCCTTGCAAGTGCGCTGCTCATGCTGCTCGCGCCTTCGAATGCTGGTGCTTCGCCGTTGTTCGAGCTCGTCGGCTCGAGCTTCGGCACGGGCGGTTTCAACGGCCGCACCACCGGTGCGAGTGCCGCATCGACGTACTTCAACCCCGCCTTCTTGCCGCGGGCCAAGCAGGGGCTGGAGCTCGGCTGGTACGTCGTTAATGACTCGGTCAGCATCACGCTCGACTCGCGGTCGACGGCGAACGACGTGCCAGAAAGCGCCTTGGATCGAACGGGCGTGGACTTGCCTCCGGTGCCTACCACTTGGCTCGACGACGGCTGCAAGGCCAACGCAGGCAAATGCATCACGGACATCAAACCGCAAAAGCGTCAGAGCGATGGCTCGAGCGGACAGGTGCGCGCTTATCAGGCGATAGGTCTCGTCAATCACGTGTTCGACCGCTACCTAAGTCTTGGACTTTACGCGTTGATCCCGCTTACCACTTTCACGCAAGCGCACTCGTTTTTCGTAGACGAACGGGAACAGTACTTTTCAAATAGCCTCCATCCCGAGATGTACGGCGACCGTATGACGCCCGTGTCGTTGGCCTTTGGCGCAGGCAGCCAAGTCACTGACTGGTTATCGCTCGGAGTAAGCTTCACGCTGGGCCTCACCAACGAAGCAGATGCGGGGGCTTACGTCGGCAACAGCGCCAAGATCGATAAAACCTTACAACTCTCGACCAAAGTCGATGTCGCAGCGAACGTATCGCCTCACTTCGGAGTGTTGCTCGAGCCATTCGAAGATCTTGACCTGACCTTGACGCTGCACACGCCGCAGAAGATGGAGATCAACACGGGCTTTGGCATCTATCTGCCGAATGG
>JBKJIA010000476.1:0-6104 GCA_046598735.1 Polyangiales bacterium | reverse complement strand
CGACCAGCTGATCGAAAAGCTGCGCCCTCGCTTGGCCGAACAGGAGACCAAGCTTTCAGAAATACTCGTGGGCGAGCAAGGACTGGCAAGCTCGCGTGCCGACCTTTTCTACATGCCAGCGGAGGGTCAGGAAGGCGCGCTGATGTATCGCGCACCGAGCGATGTCGAAGGTGCGTACGCTCAACAAAAGCCGGGCTTCTTCGCCGATCCAGAGCTCACCATCAAGCTGTCGACGACCGAGCCTACGGCGGGTGTCAACGAGACCAGCCACGAGAAGGTTCCGGCCAAACTGGGCGCCATTTATTACGCGGGCGACGATACGAGCGCTGTGTATCGACTAGAGATCGTGGCACGCGAGAAACAGCGCGTCGGTCTGTACGTGACGCTCGCGAAAGAAGGTCCATGATGGGCCGTCGAACGTTACGCGCCGCGCTTTTGTGCTGCGGCTTGTCTACAGCATGCCTGAGCGACGATCTGAGTGTCACAACGGTAGACGATGACACGCTCTCGCTCGGCGAAGCGCGCGACGTCGAACTGCGCTTTTTGCGCTTCGACGTGAGCAACTTCGAAAAGCGGCTGACGCGGCAGGACATCCTCGCCCTGCCCTCGGATGTACGCAATCGCATGTGGCTGTTCGATCTCGATCTATCGAGCGGCCCGAATAGTCCCCAACTACTCGACAACGCCCTAGCCGCAATCCGCGCCCTGGATCCCACTAAGCTCGGCCCCGCTGCACGCAACATGCAGGGGTTGCTGCTGATGACACCGGACACCGCGAACCTGACTGGAACCGCCCTGGAGCGTCTGATCGATCTTGCGCCATTAATGGGGGTCGCGCCGGAACAGGTATTGGCCGACCTGTTTCAGATCAACGTCGAAGATCCCTTCCTCTCGGATAAGGTCGTGGCCCAAGCGATGCTCGATCTGGTGATCGGGACCCACCCCAATGCTCAGACGCGTTTGGGACCGGAAACGGCAGAGCATCCCGACGGCGTGTACCCGGTCAAGCCAGGCACCATACCCGTCACGCTCGGAGACGTCGTGAGCGATTTTGCGAGTTTTGCGGATCGGTTCGGGCCTTACGCCAAGGATGGCATCGAGCACCCTGGCTTCCTCGCGGGTAAGACCAGCTCCAATGTCTTGACCGAAGATTTCGCGCTCACGGTGCGGGCGAACGCGAACGCTCTTCCCTACAAGGGCATCGACCTCACGCGGGCCAGCAGCGCCAGCGTCAACTCCGTGCGCAGTCAGATCGACGCCCTGTTTGACTTCGATGATCCCAATTGGTTGCGTGTGGAGGGCCTGGTCGAGGGAGTCCCTAATATTTCGTCCCTTACCTTTCGGATCACGGAATCGGACCGCTTCATCCTTGGCGGTCGCTCGCCGGTGCCGCAAGCCATGGGCAGCTCACCGGCATGGCAGCTTCCGCGCTGGAACCTGGAGCGCGTGCTGGTCGGTGCAGCGCAGGCAGCCTTTCAAAATCTGAACAGTCAGGTGTCCTACACAGCTGCCGGCCATGACCGCGCACTTTTCGAAGCCACGGTGCAAGACGGCTGGCAAGACATCATCGTGCAAGGGGGCATCGGCTCGCCGCCGCCTGCCGCCTACGTATGGGACCTACTGCTCGAGGTTGCCCAGGTGCGCTTGCACGACGGTGGTCTGCAGGAAGGCGCCGCGGATGTGGAGTTCACGCTCGAGGACGTGCCACTCGGCACCGACACGACCACGCTCAAGGACTTCATGCGCGAGAATTTGCGCGACAACCCGCGGGCCCTGCTCGGCATCGCCCAGGAGCTGATCGACACCACGGAAGGGGCCGCGGACTTCTATTACTATCGGGCAAGCGCCGGAAACGTCTCGCAGATGCAAGGCGACTGGCTGTTCTTCATTGCCGCGTCGGACATCGCACGCGACGACCAGGACAAGCCCTTGCGCTCTTATAGCTATACCCATCCGGGGTTTTACCAAGATGCCTTGTTAACTAAGAAGGTGAGTGAGACGGTGCCCCTCGATGGCGATACAGAGCATGACAAAGTCAGGATGGATGATCACCCGGTGGTCTACGTCGAAGACGATGCGGGGTCAGTCTACAAGCTTTCAGCGGGACGCAAGCCAAGCCCCAATCGACGCGACCTTACGGTCACGCGCGTACGGTGAGGACTAACCGTATGCCTATACTTTTGCCCGTTCTCGTGGCGCTGTGCGCCCTAACGCTCTTGCCCGCGCGCGCGTTGGCATCCGGCTTTGCTGCGCCGATCGTGGGCCCGACCCGCGCCGGCGTAAGCACGGTCGACCCGGTGGGTGTACACTTGAATCCCGGCTCGCTCGGCTTCATCGATGGTGCCCAGATCCTCGGCGGTGGACATCTGGTGCTGGGTAGCCTGCGTTACCAGCGCGAACGTCGAGCTACCTATCAGCACGCCGATTCCTTGGATTTTGTGCTGCCGATCGACCCGCTCGCCGTCGACACGCAAAAGCGCGGCCAGGACGTGAGCGTCAGCGACAATCCGGTAGGTTTGATTCCGGCTGCCTTTGCGGCGGTTCCGATCGCGCGCGTACCGGGCCTGACCGCTGGCTTCGGGGTGTACGTACCTTACGCCGCGCAGGTATCCCTTCCCAAAACGGGTCCGCAACGTTTTCAGCTGGTGCAAGCGACCCTTGGCGCAGTGTTCGTGTCGGCCGCGCTCGCATTGCGAGTACACAAGCGCGTGTCGCTCGGTCTAGGCGGATCTTATGTGAACGGCTTTGCGAATCTGTCGAAGGTGCAAGACCTCGCTACCCTACCCGACATCGGACAGGCCCTTGCGCGACGTCCGATCGGGCAAGCCAACAGCTTTGGTCTAGATGCCGATCCCGCAGTGCGGGAGCTCGATACGATGGCGCGCCCCTTTCAGTTCAAGAGCGGAACGGCCCATGGCGTCACCGGCAGAGTCGGCATCACTGCCACTCCGATCGACCGCTTATGGCTTGGCGCAAGCTACGAGCACACGACCGCGCTCAACTTTCGCGGCAAGTTCAGCCTCGACATGAACGACCCATTTTTTACGCAGGATTTGGCGAGCCAGGGCTTGAAGTACCCCGCCTTAGTCAAGGGTAAGGCATCGCTTTCATTCGTCTTGCCCCGCGTGGCGCGGCTCGGCATGCGCTACGAGTTTGGTGCGCCGCGAAATGGTAAGCCAAGCTCGAGCATCGCGCTCGAGGGCATGTACACCGGCTGGTCTTCCATCGATCACTTCGATGTACGAATCAAGTCGAAGGACTTGAAGCAGGAGGCACTCGGACTGCCCTCATCCACGGGTTTCAAGCTGCGCCGCGACTGGCACGACACCTTCGGGGGTATCGTAAGGGGCCGCCATGCACTCTCCGACGCGTTCGAGCTTTGGGCGATGCTGGGCTGCGAGTCGGGCGCAAGTCCGGACGCAACCATTGACGCCGCATCGCCCGATGGCACGCGCGTCTCGTTCGGCGGCGGGCTGTCGCAGCAAATGATGGAAGGACTAAGCTTAGTCCTCGACAGTCACGTGCAGACGGTGCTCGAGCGACGCGTGGTCAGCTCCGATTACGACTTGGCCAACGGCACCTACGCGGTGCGCTTGTTCTCGCTAGGCGCCTACGCGGACTATCGCTTCTGAGCCGGCAACACGGCGCTCAGAAGGATACGGCTTTCCACACCTGATCAAAGCAGGTCACGAGCTGTACGAAACCAGCCGCCAATCCGAGCACACCGCCTACGACGATGAGCTTCCATTCATCTTGCTGAAAAGCGGGACGCAGCACGCCTTCGAAGCTCGAGGCATCGAGCCGTTTCATACGCGCCATCAGCTCACCCTGAATGTCCATGGTGCGCGCCGCAAACTGTTCGAGAAAACCGCCCTCTTTGGGTAGCTCCGCCTGAAGCCGCGCGAACATCTCTTCGCGCAAGGCGTCGCGCTTGTCTGCGGGAAAGAGCGTGGCGGCCATTGGGTGTTGGGCGTACTTGTCGAGCAGCGCACCCATGTGCTTTTTCACGATGCCGAACAGGGCTTCGCCGTGTTCTCCGGCCGTTATCGTGCGCACGATGTTGCGCGGATTCATGACCTTACTGCTGATCGTGGCCGCGTACTGCTCCGCGACTTCTTGTTGTCGCTTGTGAAACAGACCCTGCACCACGAAGGGCCCGATTTTTGTCGGCTGTTGCGGCTCGAACACGAGTTTCAGAGCAATCCAGTTCGTCGCATAGCCGACAGCAAAACCCGCCACCGGTAAGGTCCACCAAACAGGTATGATCACCCACTGCAGCATCTGCAACACGCCGAACGGCAGACCGAAGTACCAGCCTGAGACTTTGATGAAGCGGAATTCCTTCTCGCCTACCGTCTGAAACATGACGCTTATCAGCTTACGGTCTTTGGCAACCTCGCTCATCACGACTTTTTTGAGATCGATGATCTTCTCAACGTTCTTGTGAAAGTCTTCGAGGATGTCGATGGTCGCTTGCTCGATCTCGCTGCGCAGCATGCTGCGAATCACTTGCTGCGCCTGCGGGGCCATGGCCGACCAGATGCCGGGCACGTGTTTGCCGATCACGTCGTTGAGCGTGTCATCGGTCATCTTGTCGAGTGCGGGCCCGAGCTCTTTGGCGGTCTGTTTCGCGTCGAATTTTGCGAACAAGTCGCGCACGTTGAGCAACTTGCCGAGAATCAGGTCAGTGGAACGCGAGGCGAGCTTCAGCGCCGAGGCGGGCACGATGCCCTGCCAGCCTAAGTAAGGTTTGATGCCTACGAACTCCGTGGGCTCGAACATCATCCTTACGGCCACCGCGTTCGTCCACCAGCCGACAAAGCCGCTAACGATGGGGATGATCCAGGTTTGCCAGCCACCCGCGATGATCAACTCGAAAAAAGTCATAAGCATGTCCCATTCCATACATCCGCAGCTTCCCCGGCCAAGTACAGCCGCGGACAGGCCAGGTTACGACGTGCGCAGCTTTAGGTCATGTTTGCGTCGAGGCGGATAGGATTCGCTGTAACAAGGGCACGCGCCTGACGAATATCCGTGAGCTGGCGCGCGTGCGCGAGCATCAGGAGAAGGCCCATGGCTAAAATGACGCGCGTACTATCGTGTTCTTTCCTTACTGCTCTCGTGTTTGGCAGCGCCTGCGGGGGGGACTCGGGTGAACCCGCGCAGGCGGAAGAAGCAGAAGACGCCGGAACGGCCCTGACCAGCGACGACCAGACGCCGCCCATGGGCGCGAAGAAGATCGAAGCCTGGCTCAAGACAGGAGCCTACAAGGAATGGAGCTGCGAACCGATGGTTCATGAAAGCCGCGATCCGTCACCCCACGGCTATAACAGAATCTGCTCCAACGAGCTCATCTCCAGCGCCGCCAAAGGTAAGGGAAACTGGCCCCAGGGATCTGCGGGCGTAAAGGAGCTGTATGCCTCCGCAGATGGCACCGTGCCTATCGGATATGCCGTATATCTGAAGACGGCAGAGGACAGCGCGGCAGGCGCCAACTGGTATTGGTATGAGCGCGTGCCACTAGATCATGGAGCGCCGCACGACGGCGACGGCGTCGTTGCAGACGGTCTCGGTGACAGCGGTCCCGCAAAGACGATTTGCGTTGGATGCCACGTTGCTAGCGGCGCAGACGCCGCGCATACACCCACGCCTGGAGGCCGTGACCAGGTGTACACGCCTGTCACACCGTAAGGTCGGTTTACAGAGCAAGCGCGCTTGCCGCACTCCGCGCTGTGCCAGGCGACCCTGGCGATCACCACTTCCCGAGGCCCACTAAGCGCTGTAACGTAGAGGATGTGGCGATCAAAACCGACGGCATCACCTGGCGCATCGACGATTACCTTTGGCCGGTGGTAGTGAATCGCTCCTTGGCCAGAGAAATGACCGACGCTCAACTGCTGGCCGGTCTTGCGGCCATGGACGCCATCCTCAACGCCCGTGACGGCAAGTTTTCGCTGGTTCACGACTACACCGGCTTCGAACGCTTCTCGGCGAAGCAGCGTCAGATCGTCGCCGAGCACGGTAAGGTAAATAAGCTTCGCACGACGCAACGATGCGCGGGGATCGCGTTCGTGTTCGACTCAGCGCTGCTTCGCGGGGTGCTC
>JBKJIA010000289.1:0-5637 GCA_046598735.1 Polyangiales bacterium | reverse complement strand
GGTTTGTGCGAGTTCTTGGGCGAGTTGCGCGAGCTTTCGAATGGTAAGCCCGTGGGCTTCAAGCTGTGCATCGGCAAGCGGCGCGAGTTTCTCGCGATCGTGAAAGCCATGGTCGAGACGCAAATCGTACCGGACTTCATCACGGTCGATGGCGGTGAAGGCGGTACCGGTGCCGCACCGCTCGAGTTTACGAACGTGCTCGGTACGCCCTTGTTCGAGGCACTGATTTTCGTGCACAACGCGCTTGTGGGCGCCAATCTGCGCGACCGCGTGCGGGTGATCGCAAGCGGGCGCGTGGTCAGTGGTTTCGATCTTGCCAAGCGCATCGCGCTCGGTGCGGATGTTTGCAACAGCGCGCGCGCCATGATGTTCGCACTCGGCTGTATTCAAGCGCAGCAATGCAACACCAACCACTGCCCAACCGGCGTCGCCACGCAAGATCCTGCGCTGGTTGCCGGGCTCGATGTCGGAAACAAGGCCTCGCGCGTGCACAATTTTCAGCGCAACACCGTGCGTGCGTTGATGGAGTTGTTGGGTGCCTCGGGGCTGAGTGGGCCGTCCGAGCTGCGCCCGTGGCACATCATGCGTCGCGTCGCGCCCAACTCAGTGCGTCACTATGGCGAGATCTACGAGTACATTCAGCCGGGCTCACTGCTCGGCGCGGCCATTCCCCATAGTTTCGAGCGCGCCTGGAAATCCGCATCGCCCGAGGGTTTTTCGCACAATGCCGAGGACGAAGGTTCGAGCTCGCGCAGGCTGTCCAAGGTCTTGCCCCCGCGCGCAGCAGAGTAAGGTTGCGCGCACGATCGCCTGGAAACATTGGCTGCGTTGTTTGCCGTTTTCTAGCTGTCCCACGCAGTTTTGGCGACGATGCCTCGGGACGCGCGACTCGAAAATCGCGCCCCGCTGCACAAGGTGGGTTGATGAGACGCCTCGAAGAATGGAACGAGCTCTGGTCTGAGCCCAAGTCGGGCGTTGAACGCGCGGCGCCATGGCTTGCGCTGTGTCTAGCGGCCGCGATAGCGATGCTGGGCTGAAGCGTTCAAGCGCTCGTGGCGATCATTCCCTGATCGAGCAGCTCGCCAAAGCCCGCGCGCACGCTCTGACACATGCGCTCGGCCGCCCCTGCGCGCGTGAGCTCCCGTAGTAAGTCCGTCAGACTGTTCTTACTATTCAGATGGGCGAGCAGCGGTGCAAATCCCGTGGATAGCTCGAGCATGCGATGGTCCACGCTGACCTCACAGCGCGAGCCAGCCAAGGCGTGCGCGCGCATCACGAGCAAGCGCGGCGCCTCGTGTGCAAGCGTTTGTGAACGGCGTGCAGCGGGCAAAGGTGACGTGGACAAACGGGGCCACAGTTCCTTGCCCGCGACCGGACATAGTGCGCGTTTCATCGCCGTATACGACTGCGAGAGCACGGCGATCGAAACATGGGGCGCGAGCGCGAGCGCTTGCTCTTCCCAACCCGGGCTGCGCTCACTCGAGATTCCAGGGGACTGTCCGGATAACACGGCCTGTCTGAGCGCTGCGGCGGTCACCGTCATGCTGAGCTCGGCATCGCACACGGCCACTGCCGCAGCCTGCTCTCGAGCGCTCGCGAAAGGCGCGCGCGCGATCCATGCGCGCAGGCGTTGTCCGAGATGGCTGGCGCGTTGTGACGAACTCGTGCGCACGTACTCGCTATCGATCAATGCGCGCAACAGCGCGAGGCCCCCGGGCAGCGATGAGGCGAGGCTGAAGCTGACGGGTAGGGCGCGGCACATGCGCTGCAATACAAGGTCGGTGCGCATGCGAGCATCGAGCTCAAGTGCGTCGCTGCGCACATGGGCAAAGTCTGCCCGTTCATCAACGGTAAGGTCGTAGCTCGCCAGCGCTTGTTCTCGCTGCTGCGCAAAACGTTGGCGCAGCGGGGCGTCGAACAACAGATCCAGCAGCGCGCGCTCTTGCTCGATGAAGCTCATGCGGTCTGTCTTACCTTAGCCACGAGCTCGCTGCTTACGCTCCTGTCGATCACCATGCGCCGCAAACGTTCGAGCGTGCCGAGCACACGTCCTTCGGTTGCGCCTTCGCATTCGAAACACACGGCGCGCAGGTCGGGTAGCTCGGGCAGCAAGTCTTCGAGCATGGCCCAGGCTTGGGGCAACACCTCGCATTCGTGGGCATCCACGTAAATGGGGGCATCGGCTGCGCCTTCGAGTCGGCCGCCCGCGATATGCACTTCGATCACGCGATCGCGTGGAAACTGCGCGAGCGCCTCACGCACGCGTCGACCGCTCGCCATCTCGTAGGAAACGAGGTGCCCGACGTCGAGTAAGATCGCGCAGTCCGCGGCCTCTGCGAGCCGGCCGAAAAACGTAAACAACGGCAGCGTGCCCACCACGAATGCCATGGGCGGCGGCTCGATCGCCACGGGCGCGGGCACCTTACTTTGTACTTCGCGTACGCGTTCGAGTGCACAAGCGAGCGAGGCCTCATTCAAGATCGGCGGAATGAAATAGCCGAGCTGACTGGAGTAGCCGTGGCCGTCGCTCCAAAAACAGTAAGCACAGTCTTGCGCGAACCAAGGCGATTCGACCGCGGCCACGTGCTGCGCTGTCGCTTCGAGCCAGCGTTCGGAGTTGGGATAGGAGCCGCAGAAATTGATGTACGAAGGGTGAAACAACACCCGCGCACCGAGCGCGCGGATCTTGTCGACTTCGGCGCGCACTTCGCCCACATCCACGCGGCCTGCGTATTCGATAAAGCTCGGTCCGCCGCGCGCTTTGACGAGGGATACGGGATCGGGCCGTGCAGACAAGCTCAAGCTTGCGCCCACGCCCAACACCGGCAGGTGGATCAGGGCCGCGCGGCGAATATCAGCGGGCGTGCTCGCGTGTCGCGCAATCGCAATCTCCATGCGCGCATTGTCGCTGAGCGATTAGCGCTTGTCACTGCAGGCCAGGCACGGGGCCTTCACCGCATACGCAACGCTGATCACTGGATGACGTTCTCGCACTCCTTGATGATCTCGACCCCAAACACACGCGGAGCCACGGATTGATCATCGGTCGCTAGCACGACCTCGACCTCCAGGATGGCACCGCTCGGGACGTCCGTGAGCGCGGCGGGCGGGTCGAACGGACCATGCCATTCGGCCGCAGCAAGCGCGTCTTTGGTCCCTGCGCTGCGCACCCTGATCTTCACGGAGGTTCCCTTCGGAGTTTCCGCGTCGATTTGCACGCCACGCCAATTCGTGTTCTGGCCCAAGCAACCCTCGACGATAAATCGATAGAAGCCCTTGGGATCAGCAAACGTATTGAGACCAAAGCCGATGAAGTCGCTGTAAGTGTAAGGTCCGCGGCCCACGGGCCATTCGATCCAGTGACCGTCTTGGCCGTCTGCGATGGCGGGATCAAGTCGGGTTGCGATGCCGTCGTTGCTGCCGGCGAACGGATCGGAAGCGCCACCGTGGCCCTGATTGATGGCCCAGATGGAACCGTCAAAGGACACGCCGACGCCGACCGGATAGCGGCCGTGGGGCATGCGGTGGGTCGCTACGTACTTGAGCGTCGCCAGGTCAAACTGTTCGATGCGATTGCCTTGGGTACCCTTGAAATCTGGGCTGTCATGGCTCACGGCGACCCACAGATGTGTGCGGTCTGCTGCGACGCCGCGGCCGGTGCCGCCGCCGGGAACCGCCACCTGCGTCCAAACGCCACCATTGTCATGGTCGTAGCGATATACCTGTTTGTCGGTGCAGTTGGCCATGGCCAGGTAGACACGATTCTGCACGTCGACAGTAATGCCGTAGCCCGTGGGGTTGGTGTTGGTTCCACAGGCAGGGGTGCCAGTGATCTGCGTCCAGGTATCGTTCAGAAGGAACCCGAGGTCGTTACCATTGTCGCTGCGCGAGATGTACCACACGCGCCCCTTCGCATCAGACGCAGCGCCATAGCTATTGAAGTCTGGAGTAGGCGTGCACTTGATGGTTTCGCCCGTATCCGCGCTCAAGCGACACGCTTGTTTGCCGTGAAACAAGCCCACGAACAAGTTGCCTACCTCCGCATCGGGTGGAGCGATACCGACGGCTAGGGCACGGGCTGTCGAGTTGAGCGCACCCACGGGCTTGGTCCACAAGATGCACTCATCGTCTGCGCCCACGAACTCGAGGTCAGCGGGTGCCAGACTGATCTTACCGTCTCGATTGATGTCGCGGCTCGTCTCGATCATGCCGTTCAAGTTGCGGTCGATGCAGTGCTTTTCATCGTTCGCAAACTTGGTAATCGTGGGCTGACCGTTGGTGCCTTGTAGATGTGCGCGGTTCGCCACGTAAGCATCGAAGCGTTGATCGACCGCAGTACGCGACGGCAGCGGCGCGCGATCGCCCATGGTGAGCCCGGCCACATCCGCCGGCCGAATGCTCAGGTAGCGCGCAAGCTCACGGTTGGTCTTGGAGTCGAGCTTTGACACGGTGCCGCGCAGGTATTTTGCGTACGTGTTGTCATCTAGAAAGTCGTCTGTATTCGCGACCCACACCGCATGGGCTTGCGACTCGTCGCGATCGAGCGTGAGCGCGCCGTCTTTGTCGATGATCACGTCTTCGGCATCGCCCGGCGCTTTTTCTGCGATCGGCGTGAAACCAGAGTCATTGGGCGGCTCATTCACGGGGACGCACTGCAGGTTGCAGGTCACGCAAACGTCCGCGATGAAATCGTCTGCCTTACCATCGCAATCGTTGTCTTTGCCGTCGCAGACTTCGTAGCCACCCAGGGCCGGGTTCGCGTCGTCGCAATCAGGGCCGGCGGCGCAATTCAGGCCGAACGTATCGCTGTCGTTGTCGTAACAAGTCTTGCCCGAACCGCCACCGTCGCCGCCGCTCGTATTACTGTTGTTGCCAGCGCTCCCGTTGGCGCCGCCGCCTGATGCCCCGGCTTCGCCTGCGTTGCCGGCGTTGTTGTCGCCTCCGCCGGTTGCGTTCTTATCGCTGCTCGCGCTGCAGGCGCCCAGCCCGAGCGTAACGAGCAGAATCAGAAAACGACGAGAGCTTTCGTGCGACATGACAAATCCTCGGGTGGACAATGCTGGAGCACCCCGGGCTGCCGGACCTTACGATCTGTAGGAACGGGAGGGGGTGCAAGCGAACGTGCCTTCACCTCCTACGACTAGCTCATTCCCACAGTACTGTCACACAATTACGTAGATGTTGGATTGCCGGGTGGTGGAGATGTAGGTGTGCATCGCAGCCCAAATAAATGGGCCTTGGCGGATACTCAGACGAAGCACCGCTTCAGCGTGCGAACTTGTAGTGCTCGAAGATCTCGGGCAGGCGGCTGTACACGTACTCTTTCGTAAGGCCGAACTGTTCGAGCGTGTACTGGTGCTCGCTCTTGTAGCGACGTTGCTCCTCGCACAAGAGCACGAGCTTACGGTCGAACTCCGGCGTCATCGGCAACGAGAAGCGCTCGTAGATGCGCCTGACGCTGGTCTCCGGATCCTTGAGCAGCTCGGGATAAGTCATCGTAAAGAAGCGGTGCTCGCCATCGGCTTCGCTGCGCACGGCCTCTTGATGCAAGAACTTGTAGTAGTCGATCGTAAGCTCGGCGAGCGCGCGCGACTCTTCGCCATCGAGCTTGAGCTTGGGCGAATGCCAGCGCCAAGG
>JBKJIA010000185.1:0-3399 GCA_046598735.1 Polyangiales bacterium | reverse complement strand
GTCTCTCCTAGCGGTGATGGAGGAGGCCGAGACGGGGAGTGCGGGTTAAAGCATCGGCCCTAACTTTCAAGAAGAGTCAGTTTCTCGTGGTTTTCGAAGGATTGACCTTCGTTGTGGAAGTGGACGGCGACATCTTACATCGCGAGTCCCACCTGATGCTGAGAAGCGTCTCGTTCCGTTGACCTATGAATAGGCAGGGACGCCTCGCCCAGGAGCGCCCCAGTGAGGGCCTGCGTCTCGCGATCAGACGGTCGGCTCGCGCCCGAGTACTGACGAACAACGCGACAGTGTTCCTCGCGTGTCCCGGAGAACGTTGGGCGCATTCTTGCGTGCGTGCGGTGCTCCGGAACCCAGTGGCGCATGCCACGTTCGCGGGCCGCTTCGCAAAGCGGCCAGGACCAATGTGTCGACCTTTGGACACATCAGGAACCGTTCCTGCGCGCCGCTCTTAGTCGACGGGCTCCGGCAACTCAAGCCAAAGAAAGACCGTGACATGAACCCTCATTACTCCCTCAGTACCATCGGCGCGCTTGTGTGTTCGCTCTTCGTGTTGCCGGCATGCGGCGGCGAAGAGACCGTGCAGGCGGAAGCCCAAGCCATCAACCGCATGACGCAAGCTTTGACCATCGGAGAGCTCCAGTCGGTCAACGGAACGTACACCGGCTGCACGAACCGCACGGGCGCCTGGAGTCTCAAGATTGCAAGCGGTGCGACGCTCGACAACCCCGTGTTGTCGGTGCTCCTGAACGACGCTGCGTGCGTGCTCAGCATGACCGAGCTGCACACTACCGCCGGAATCATCGCGGCTGACCCCGGCCCGTTGCTGCTCACCACGAGCTACACCCCCACCCCGCCCAGCTTCGGGCTTCCCATCGAGTTCTACGCCAACGCTAGGCTGAGCGCGGTGGACTTCGCGGGCGACTTCGTCCTGAGTATCCTCTACTCCGACAACCCCCGCGTTGCGAGCGCGTCCAACACCGCCTCCTTCCAGGAGGTGGTTCAGGCCAGCGCGACCGCGGAGGCCGTCCCCGCTCCGGACTACACGATCGACGTGGCCGGGTTCTTCCTCGTGACTGACGTCAACAACATCGTCCAGTCTGCGACAGGCGGCGCCACCCTCATCGACGGGACGGTGCTGGGTCAGACGTACGTCGTGGTCAACGCGCAGGGGCTGAGCACGTACGCCGAGCTCGATGCTGCTTACCGCGGGGGCACCCCCGCTGCGGTCACGTCCACCATTGCGGCGGGCAACTTTGCGCTCGTCGGCAGCGACCTCACCGCGACGCAGGTGCGGACGCTGATCATCGCCAACATCTCGTCGGGCGTGGCTTCGTACCAAGCCTTCGCCATCACCTTCAACCCAGCTGGGGGGCCATCATCCATTGCACCAGACCTCGGGACGGCGCGAACGTTCGCTGTCCTCGGGGCTTCGGCGGTCACGAGCACCGGCCTCAGCGTCGTCACCGGGGACCTCGGCAGCGCGACCGTCTCGGGCTTTCCACCCGGAGTCGTGAACGGCGGTGTCATCCACGTCGCCGACGCCGCCTTCAATCAAGCAAACCTCGACGCGAATGCCGCCTACCTCTCGTTGGAAGCGCTGCCGTGCGACACCAACTTGTCGGGCCAGGACCTGGGCGGGCTGACGCTCACGCCTGGCGTCTACTGCTATGCCACGTCAGCACAGTTGACGGGCACGCTCACGCTCGACGCGCAGGGCGATCCCGGAGCGGTCTTCGTGATTCAAGCGGGCAGCACCGTGATCAGCGCGGCCAACGCGGCTGTCGACATGGTCAACGGCGGCAACCCCTGCAACGTCTACTGGCAGGTGGGCAGCTCAGCGACCCTCGGCGCCGACGCGAGCTTCGTCGGAAACATCGTCGCGCTGACGAGCATCACGCTGTCGACAGGCGTCGACCTGGTTGGCCGCGCGCTAGCGTGCAACGCAGCGGTCACCCTGGGCAGCAGCACCGTGTCGGCGGCGAGCTGCCAGGCGGGCCCCTGATGGGTTGAGGACATCTCACCACACCCTGAGCTACCTGCGCTCGCGCGTCATCCTTACTGCGTGCATCCGCGCATCCAACCGTAAGAAACGCCTACGGGCAGCGTCGTGCCGCGGGTCGCGCGTGTGCAAGCACTGCGCACCAAAACGCAAGCCACAGCGAATCGTAAGGTTCAGTGAGATGAACGGTTCGGCGAGAAATCCGCCCAGGGCCACCTGACCGCTCACGACCACGTGGAGACAACGTTGGGGTTCGCTTGCAACGTAGTGCGCACGACCGCGCGGCCGCAAGACGCATTGCCGAGGCCTCGACAAGAGGGTATTGGGGCGCCCATGGCAGCCATTAAGCGTGCATTGATCTCCGTCTCCGATAAGCGAAATATCGTTGAATTCGCCCGTGAATTAGCTAAAGCCGGCGTGCAGATTCTCTCCACCGGCGGCACGGCCAAGAGTCTGCGCGAGGCAGGGCTCACGGTCGTCGATGTCTCTGAGTACACAAGCTCGCCCGAAATTATGGATGGCCGCGTCAAGACGTTGCACCCGCGTGTGCATGGCGGTTTGTTGATGCGCGACACCGACGGCGACCGCGCGCAGCTTGCGCAAATCGGCGGCGAGCCCATCGATTTGGTGGTCGTGAATCTGTATCCGTTCGAAGCAACCGTGCAGAAGGGCGCACCGCATCACGAAGTCATCGAGAACATCGATATTGGCGGGCCTTCGATGTTGCGCAGCGCGGCCAAGAATCACGCGCGCGTGACCGTAGTGGTCGATCCCGACGACTACACGTTGATCTCCGCCACGCTGCCCGAAGCGCCCAAGCAAGCAGAGCGCGCGCGCATGGCAGCCAAAGCTTTCACGCATACCGCTGCTTACGATGGTGCGATTGCGGGTTACCTGACTGCGATCGAAGCCGATGGATCGAAGAGCGCGTACCCCGGCACGCTGACCTTACAGTTTCAAAAAGCTTACGGTTTGCGCTACGGCGAAAACCCGCATCAGAGCGGCGCCTTTTACGTCGAGCGCAATGCTCCTGCTGGCAGCTTGGCGCGTTCGGAGTCGCTCGGGGCCGGGGGCAAAGAGCTGTCGTTCAACAACTTGGTCGACTGCGAAGCGGCGCTCGATGCCGTGCGCGAGTTCGAGGGGCCGGCTGCTGTCGTCGTCAAACACACCAATCCGTGCGGCGTGGCCCAGGCGAGTAGCCTTGCGAAGGCTTACCATGTGGCGCGCGAAGCCGACTCCCTCAGCGCGTTTGGCGGCATCGTGGCGCTCAACCGCCCGGTCGATCTCGAGATGGCGATGTTGCTCGGCCAGACGTTCCTTGAATGCGTGGTGGCGCCTAGTTTCGATCCGGCTGCGCTCGAGGTTCTGCGCGGCAAGAAGAACCTGCGTTTGCTTGCCAC
>JBKJIA010000062.1:0-4352 GCA_046598735.1 Polyangiales bacterium | reverse complement strand
GAAATTTACTCGCCGTGGGTGGTTCGTAGACCATGGAGCAGGACGCAAAGGTCTCCGCAGAAGCGCTAGAGCTCAGCCCGTCAGAGGCTGCGGCAGGGGTGCACCGTTCAGGTGCTCGCCCATCGAAGCGTGCCGCGGAGGAAACTCCTAGCAAAGCCAACAACGTACGGAAGATCCGCATCGAGCGGATGGTGTCAAAAGCAGAGCTCGCCCGTCGCGCAAACTTGTCGGTGTTAACGATCGATCGCGTGGAAAGGGGCTACGGGTGCCGCATGGATACCAAGCGGAAAATACTCGAAGCCCTGGGCCTGAGCCTTGCAGACCGCGTACGCGTGTTCGGTGAGGAGGAGTGATGCTCCAACATGTCCGAGGGAAAGAACCTAGTCGGCGTCGATATCGGATCGAGCTCGGTTAAGGTCTGCGAAATCAAAGAGGGGCGGAAGGGCGTGCGTTCACTCGTACGCTTTGGGTATCACCCATTGCCGCCTCAGAGCATCGTCGACGGCCATATCATGAACTCCGGCGCGGTCGTGGAGGGGCTCGAGAAGCTCTTTCACAAAGCCCGGAAAAAGGATGTGGCCATGCGTATCAGCGGGCACAGCGTGATCATCAAGAAGATCACGATGCCGTTGATGACGCTCGACGAGCTCAAAGAGCAGATCTCCTGGGAAGCCGAGCAGCACATTCCGTTCGACGTAGCGGACGTGGAGCTCGATTACCAAGTGCTGAGGCAGCGCCCTGACGAAGGTCAGATGGATGTGCTGCTGGTCGCGGCGAAGAAGGAGGAGATTCAGGATCTCGTCAATCTGGCGGCCGAGGCCAAGCTCAAACCACGCGTGATCGATCTGGATGCGTTTACGGTGCAGAACTGCTTCGAAGCAGCCTACGGCGCACCGGAGTTGGGGCAGACCACGGTGCTATTGCACGTGGGTGCGTCGCTCACGACGATCAACATCCTGGCGGACGCGAGCACTGCCTTCACCCGCGACATTGCGAATGGTGGCAACGCCATCACCGAAGAGATTCAGCGCCAGTTGAGCATCAGCCAAGAAGAGGCTGAGGCGTATAAGTGCGGATCGGGCGGCGGTATCGTGCCGCAAGAAGTGCCGCGCATCATCCAAGAGGTCGTGGAAAGCTTAGCGGGGGAGATTCAGCGCTCGCTCGACTTCTATCTGGCTACGAGTGGTGATCGCGAGATTGCACGGGTGGTGCTTTCCGGCGGCGCGGCCAACATGGAGCTCTTGAAGGATGCGATTGCGAACCGGAGTCGATCGACCGTAGAGGTCATCGATCCGCTCAAGGTCGCAGCGGCAGACAGTAAGACCCAAGGGATTGCGGAGCTCGAGGGACGCGGGCCTGCGGCAGCGGTTGCGTTCGGGCTTGCGCTTCGCAAGGAACGGGAGCGACTCATATGATTCGCATCAACCTATTGCCGCGCGCCAAGCGGCAGACGAGCGAAGGGGTAGGCCTCCGTGTCTGGGGCACCGTCTATCTGATCGGCGGCGTGGTCTGGTGTCTTGCGCTCGCGTTCGTGTATTTCAGCTTGAGCTCGGATCGCGATCAGGCGGTGGCGCAGAATACGGAGCTGCAGCGCCAGATCGATAAGGTCAAGGCGTCGAGCGGCAATCTCGAGGACCTGCAGAAGCAACTCGATCGCTCTAAGCAGCTGGAAGGTGTGGTCAAGGGCTTGCTCGATGCGAGGCAAGGGCCGTCGCGCATGCTGCTCGAGCTGTCCGCGATCCTTTCGCCGGGCCGCGGGCCGACCGTCGACGTTCAGCGCCTGGAAGAGATGCGTAAGGTTAACCCGGAAGCGGGTTTCACGCCTGGCTGGGACCCTCACCGCCTCTGGATCGAAGGCTTTCAGGAGCAGGGGCGCGCCTGCAAGATTACCGGTGTTGCGCGCAACAACGAAGACATCGCGGAGTTCATGCGGCGTCTTTCGCTGTCGCGGCTGTTCGAGAACGTGGTGCTCGTGCGCACGGGTGAAGCTGCTGGGTCCTATAAGATTCCCGTCATCGGCTTCGAGCTGACCTGCAGGGTAAGGTACTAATGGCGAACCCAACTCCAGCGCAGCAGTTCGCAAAGCTGCCTTCGTCTACCAAGATCCTGTTCCTGGCATTCATGTTAGGGCTGTTCGGCGTGGGCTATTACATGCTGCTACACAGTCCGCTTACGGAAGAAATTCAGGGCGCGCAGGGGGCTCGTGCCGCGTTGCAGGCGCAGCTCGATGCCGCGAAGGATCTGCAGCAGCGCTTCTTGCGACTGCGCGAAGAGACCGAGGCTCGTAAGGTCATAGACCAGCAAAATATGCGCATTTTGCCGGCCAATGCCGAGATCGCGGCCATGTTGGGCGAGCTCAATCGCATCGCTGAGATAAGCGGGCTTACTATTCGCACGGTGCAGCCCGCCGCCGAAACGGCCGAGAATTTTTACTATCGCATCCCGGTCACGCTGCGAGTTAAGGGGCGCTATCACGAGATCGCCAAGTTTTTTTACAACGTAAGTCGCCTGCAGCGCGCCATCAACATGGAGAACATCGTGCTCTCCCAACCTAAGGTGGAGGGCGAAGATGTGGTGCTCGATGTCAGCGTGCTTGCCACCACCTTTAGGCGAAAAGACGCATGAAGCGGGGATGCTCATGAAACGTAGAATCACGGCGAGTTTGGGCGCGCTTCTCATGGTCTTGCCTGGGGCGGGGTGCGGGGAAGAGGCACCGGCCGCAGCTCCTCCAGCAGCAGCTGCTGTGGCCGCTGTGGCGCCCGCGACCGCAACCGGCGGCGCCCTCGACACGAGCGTCGCAACCTTACAGGACAACGATTTCGTGGAGAACGAAGGCAATCGTGACCCCTTTCGCAGTTATGCGAATGCTTTCCAAGGTAAGGCGCCCACGGTGGCTCAACGTTCGGTGTTGATGCCTAATACACCGATCGAATCCATGCGGCTTATTGCGATTATCAGTGGGCTCGAACAACCGCGCGCGATGTTAGTCGACGAAAAGGGCGTGGGGCATGTGACCAGGCGCGGCGATTTCGTGGGTCGGGCGGAAGTTGTGCAGAGTGGTGGTGCTGAGAACTTGGCTATTACCATCAACTGGCGCATCGATCGCATTCGCGACAACGAGGTGGTACTCGCGCGCGAAGATCCAACCGGGCCCAATCGACCGCCGCTTACGCGCGTGATTCCTTTGCATGAGAAGGAAGAAGGCGAAGACGAGGGCTAGCTCGGTTGCGATTTTTCGGGTCTCAGCGCGATGCCGTCTGCACCTTTTTTGATTTGTGAAGTGTGAGCGCCCGAAGATTAACCTCGGAGCGTACAAGAGGAGATAGGCGTATGCGCCAAGGCTTTCGCTTGAAGACCCTATCGGCTGCTATCGCAGGCCTGGCCCTATTGCCTGCTATCGCAGGCCTGGCAGTGACGATGAGCATCGTGGACCACGTGCGCGCTGAAGCCCCGAAGACCGTGCTGGCTCACGTCGGTGTGCAGGGCCAGGGCGGCCGCGCAGAGGTGGTCCTCGCCGGCAAATTCGATGTGCCTACCTATGCGGTGCGCACACGCGAAAATGGTCGTGTAGTGGTCGTGGATGTCGCGGGGGCGATGTTGGCCGAGGGTGGCGTGGCCATCGCCGAGAACACGGAGCTGGTCACCGGTGCCGTGGCAAGCACCACTGCGCAGGGCGTAAGGGTCGAGCTCAAGTTGAGCGAACCTGCGACTTACCGGGCGAGCTTCATCGATGGCCGCATCGTGGTGCAGCTTGAAGAACTTGATGCCAAAGACTCCAATCTTGGCCCGACTGCCGTGCCCAATAACACGCCTGATTCAGGCACCCCCGAGGTGCGGCGCGTACAGCTCGAAAAACGCGATGGACGTGAGCGATTGGTAGTCGAGCTTTCGCGGCCAGCGGATTTTCGCGTTCACCCAAGCGTGGAAGGTCCCGCACGGCTCGAGGTTCGCGGCGCGTCATTGTCTGCCCAGGCGCCACGCAGCTTGAGCGGTATGGGTCTCGAAGTGATCAAAGGGGTAACCCTCAAGACGGTGGGCGAGCGCGTCATGGTGGAAGTCGAACGCACCGCGGATTCGTCCGCAACTGCGATTCGCGAGGGTAGTCGCATCGTTTGGTTGTTCTCGCAGAACGTCAATCACGATCCGCTGCGCTCCAAGGTCAAAACCATCGCCAAAGAGCAACCGGTGGTTGAGATCGACTCCGAGGAGGTCGCCTCGTTCCTGAGCGGTCAGGCGATGCAAGCCAAGGCAGCGGCACCCAAATACTCAGGTCGTCGCATCGATCTCGATTTCAAGGACGCCGACATCCACAACATTCTGCGTTTGCTGGCCGAGGTCGGCGGCGTGAACGT
>JBKJIA010000055.1:0-20001 GCA_046598735.1 Polyangiales bacterium | reverse complement strand
GAATGGCAGTCAGGTAAATACCTGCAAGGCCGGTACCCCTGCAGCCAGTGACACCACTTGCAACGGCGTGGATGACGACTGCAATGGTACGAACGACGAAGACTTCGTCATCACTAGCACGAGCTGCGGCGTGGGAGCGTGCGGCGCGAGTGGTCAGAATCAATGCGTCAACGGCAGTCAGGTAAATACTTGTAAGGCCGGTATCGCTGCAGCCAGCGACACCACTTGCAACGGCATCGATGAAGATTGCAACGGTACGAACGATGAAGACTTCGCGGTTACCTCCACCACCTGCGGCGTGGGAGCGTGCGGCGCCAGCGGTCAAAAGCAGTGTGTCAGTGGTGGCATTGTGGACACCTGTAAACCCGGTGTGGCTGCAGAGTTCGATGCGACCTGCAACGGCATCGATGACGACTGCAACGGTACGAACGACGAAGACTTTGTCATCGCCGCCACCACGTGCGGCGTGGGCGCATGCGGCGCCAGCGGTCAAAACCAATGCGTGAATGGCAGTCAGGTAAATACCTGTAAGCCCGGTATTGCGGCACCTAGCGACGCGACCTGCAACAACATCGATGACGACTGCGATACTCAGACCGACGAGGACTACCAGCCGGTCGCTTGCTCGGCCGCAGCGGTCGGCGCGTGTGCGGCTGGCGCTACCTTCTGCCGCAATGCCGTGGTCGAGTGCGGACAGGTCGTGTTCCCGCGTGCGGAGAGCTGCAACGGGGTGGACGACGACTGTGATGGTCTGATCGATGAGGACGGCGTGTGCGGGGGAGCGTGCGCGTGCGACAATCAGATGTCTGGCATCTGCGCAGTGAACCCGGACACCGGTGTACCTTGCAGTTGCGACCCGGACTGCGCCCCTGCCTGCACGTCGACCGGGCCTGAGCAATGCACGGACCGGATCGACAACGACTGCAACGGTCTGATCGACGGCGCGGACCCCAAGTGTACGTGCACGTCGACCGGGCCTGAGCAATGCACGGACGGGGTCGACAACGACTGCAACGGTCTAGTGGATGGGGCCGACGCGGCGTGCGGGGGAGCCTGCACGTGCGACAATCAGCTGCCTGGCAACTGCGCAGTGAACCCGGACACCGGTGGACCTTGCAGCTGCGATCCGGACTGCGGGTCCGGTCCGCCTGGCGATACCTGCAACACGGCGCAGCCGATCAGTCCAGGCTCAAGCACCGGAACACTCACCGGCTATGCGGACAACATTCAGAGCTCCTGCTTTGGCCCGGGTGCCATCGACCGCTTCTTCCAGATCAGTATCCCTTCGGGCCGTATTAATGTCGGCGTCACGGGTGCACCGCCGATGAACGGTTGGGCGCTTTACCAGGGATCGTGCGGTCAGCTCACTCAGATCTTCTGCGGCAATGGCCCGAGCCCGCAGCTCCCACCAGGCGTCTATTACATCGCGATCGAGGGCTCGCCGGACAGCGCGTATCAGATGAATCTGTCCGTGACGCCGTGATGTTTCTACTCGAGGGGTAGCTCACGCTCGCCGCGTTGGGGAGCGGTCAGACGATGGCGCTGAATCATGCGCACGCAGGTGTTGTGGCGCAGGACCGCATCGTCGTTCCCCTTTTGGGCGAGTGACTCCGCGCGCTCGTAGTGCTTCATGGCTTCGACTAAGTACTCATAGGCACCGTAGCCTGCGCCGGGATGATCTTGCATCAATTGCTGGCGGGCAAAGCGCTCGCTGATGATGCCCGCGTAGTACGCCTGTTCGTAAGCGGAGGCCAAACGCGGCAACAGGTGCTTGGCCTGTTCGATGCCACCCGTGGTTCCACTGCCGAACTGATCGGTCAACGCTAGCAGCAGACAGGAGAGCGCCTGCTGATGCTCAGGCTCGATCGCCAACACATCGAGACAAATGCTCTCTGCTTCGCGTGGCTCGTTGAGCAAACGGTAGCGCTCCGCCTTCTCCAAGGCGCGCGGCACGGACTCTTTCGCAATAGGCTTGAGCTCGAACATAGGCGCCTCTTTGATGCTGGGTTGAGTGACAGTACAGAGCGTTCAGCTGAATACGCGAAATAGCTTCTTGATGGGATCGTAGAACCTATCCACCACGCGCTCCTTGAGCGGAATGATCGCATTGTCGGTAATGGTGATTTCTTCCGGACAAACCTTGGTGCAGCACTTGGTGATGTTGCAGTAACCAATGCCTTGGGTCTGCTTGAGATCCGCGACCCGGTCTTCGGTGTCGAGCGGATGCATCTCGAGGGCCGCCGTGTACACGAAGAAACGTGGGCCGATGAACTCTTCGTGCTTATCGTGCTCGCGCAGCACGTGACACACGTCCTGACAGAGAAAGCACTCGATGCACTTTCGAAACTCCTGCACGCGGTCCACATCCACCTGCAACATGCGCCAGGTACCATCCGGGGCATCGGGCTTGCGCGGCTTGAACGGCTTGATGCGCTTTTTGACCTCGTAATTCCAAGACACGTCCGTGACCAAGTCGCGGATCATCGGGAACGCATGCAAGGGTTGCACGGTCACGGGTTTGTCGAGGGGTAATTGATCCATGCGCGTCATGCACATCAGACGAGGATTGCCGTTGATCTCGGCCGAACAGGAGCCGCACTTGCCCGCTTTGCAGTTCCAGCGTACCGCCAGATCGTTGGCCTGCTCGGCTTGAATGCGATGCACCACGTCCAGCACCACCATGCCTTCGGAGACTTCCGCTTCGTAGTCTTTGAACTCTCCACCTTTGGCATCGCCGCGCCAGATTCGGAAGGTAGTGGTGGCCATTACTTGTTCTCCTCGACGACTTGAGCAAGCTCTGCTGCAAGCTTAGGGATGGGCTGCTTGCGCATCTGCATCTGGCCGTCTGCCCCCTTGAAGGTTATCAAGTTGAACGCGGAGGCGGCGGGGTCCTTGTCCGGGAAGTCATCGCGAAAGTGACCGCCGCGACTCTCCCTACGCTCGATGGCGCAGCGCGTGATCGCCTCGGACACGGTCAACAGGTTGTCGAGCTCGAGCGCGGTATGCCAGCCGGGGTTGTATTCGCGATTGCCCGGCACCCGCACATGCTTGGCGCGCTCGCGCAGGTTGGCGATGCCCAAAAGCGCTTCTTTCATCTCGTCTTCTTTGCGCACGATGCCCACTAAGTCTTGCATCATGCCCTGTAAGGTTTCTTGAACCTTATAGGGGCTCTCGCCATCCGCAGGCCGCTCGAAAGGCTCGAGCGCTACCTTGGCGGCATGCGCTACCTGCGTGTCATCGATGCTGCCGCCTGGATGGTCCTTGGCAAACTTGGCGGCGTACTGTCCTGCCCGCCGGCCGAACACTAAGAGGTCAGACAACGAGTTGCCACCCAAGCGATTGGCGCCGTGCAAGCCGGCTGCGACCTCACCTGCGGCGAACAAGCCCGGTACATTCGACATCTGAGTGTCTCCGTCCACACGGATGCCGCCCATGATGTAGTGGGTCGTGGGGCCGACTTCCATCGGCTCTTTGGTGATGTCCACGTTCGCGAGCTGCTTGAACTGGTGGTACATGCTGGGCAGCTTCTTCTTGATGTGCTCTTCGGCTTTGGGCAGCTTTTCTTTGATCCAGGAGATATCGAGATACGCGCCACCATGGGGGCTGCCGCGGCCCGCGCGCACCTCGCGCATGATGCAGCGGGCCACGTGATCGCGCGTGAGTAGCCCCGGCGGCCGCCGCGCGTTCTTGTCGCCCTGGGTATAGCGAAAGCCTTCCTCGGGCGTGTCCGCGGTCGTGCTCTTGTAGTTGTCTGGGATGTCGTCGAACATGAAGCGACGACCTTCCTTGTTCTTGAGCACACCGCCTTCGCCGCGCACGCCCTCGGTCACGAGAATGCCCTGCACGCTCGGCGGCCACATCATGCCCGTGGGGTGAAACTGCACGAACTCCATGTCCAAGAGCTCGGCGCCGGCTCGGTAAGCAAGGGACTGACCATCCCCGGTATACTCCCAGCTGTTGCTGGTAACCTTATACGCACGGCCTACGCCACCCGTGGCCAACACGATGGCTTTGGCTTTGAACACGCGAAAGCGGCCACGCTCGCGATCGTAGCCGAAGGCGCCGATCACGCGCCCCCCGTCCATCAGCAGATCGATCGTGGTGCACTCCATATAGACTTGGATGCCTTGATGGATGCCGTGATCTTGCAGGGTGCGGATCATCTCGAGGCCGGTGCGATCGCCCACGTGGGCCAGGCGTGGATACTTATGTCCGCCGAAGTTGCGCTGTAGAATGCGGCCGTCTGCGGTGCGATCGAACACGGCGCCCCAAGCTTCCAGTTCCTTCACGCAATCAGGAGCCTCTTTGGCGTGGAGCTCGGCCATGCGTGCATTGTTCACATACTGGCCACCACGCATGGTGTCGGCAAAATGCACGCGCCAGTTGTCGCGATCATCCACGTTGCCTATCGCGGCCGCCATGCCGCCCTCCGCCATGACCGTGTGCGCTTTGCCCAAGAGTGACTTGCAGACGAGGCCTACCGATACGCCTTC
This sequence comes from Polyangiales bacterium, assembly GCA_046598735.1. Lineage (GTDB taxonomy): Bacteria > Myxococcota_A > Polyangia > Polyangiales > DASUME01 > DASUME01. Next base: position 15,508 of record JBKJIA010000055.1, on the reverse strand, counting down.
GGCGGAGGCCGCGATCGCTGCGCGTAAGCCTGCGCCGCCTGCGCCGATGATGAGCACGTCGTGCTCGTGTTGTTCGAAATCATGCATCAGAGAATCCGCCAATCCGTCCAAATACCCATGGAACACAGCCGCACGTACAGGTCGGCGAACATGACGCCAAACAGACTGGTCCAGGCCCAGTTCATGTGGCGCTTATTGAACCCGCTCACGCAGGTAAAGCACTTCAAGCTCATGGGGTGCTTGGAAAGCTGGTCTTTGTTGCCACCCACCAGATGACGCAAGGAATGGCAACCAAAGGTATAGCCACCCAAAAAGGTAACATTCGCGGCCAGCACTAAGGTGCCCACGCCGATTCCCAATTCCTGGGCGCCGGTGCTTGCGTTCACGAACCAGAGCGCCTTGTAGACGTCATGGATGAGAAAGGTCAGAAACAGCAGCGCGACGTACAGGAAATAGCGGTGGATGTTTTGGATGATCAGGGGCAGGGAGTTCTCGCCCAGGTAGCTCTTGCGCGGCTCACCTACGGCGCAGGCGGGCGGATCGGCCCAGAACGCTTTGTAGTAAGCCCCACGATAGTAGTAACAGGTCAACCGAAAGCCACCTGGAGCCCACAGGATCAACAGGGCTGGCGAAAACGGCAGGTACGAAGGAAACCAGTTGGGCTTCGGCCCGAACCAGGCGTGTGGGGAGTCGCCAAAAAACTCGGGCGAGTAGAAGGGCGACAAGTAGTTACCATACGCATAATGCGCGTTTTGAAATGCGGCCCACGTCGCGTACACGATGAACGACGATAGACCTAGGAAAGTCAGCAGGGAGGCAAGCCACCACGGGTCCTGACGCATCGTCAGACGAACCCGTTGCGGACGTGCTGCTGCTACTGGCGAAGCTGTGGCCATGATCCCCCGAAACCGCTCCCAGAGGGGAGCTTGCGCGGACGATACAAGAGGCGACGTCAGCTTTTCAAGAGGCTGATAGCCATGATGAGCCAGAAACGTCTCGGCAGACGTGCCAGCTCACCATGAGTGGCCTCAAAATGCCGTAAAAAGCGGGCTTACTTGGCGCAGGCCTGGGCGCGACCGCTGGCGCCGTAAGTGCAGCCAAGGGGGATGAACGTGTCCATGCCGCCGCAGAAACCCTCGCTTGAGCAGCAACCCATGAGGTCGCCACCAGGCGAAGGAACCACGGGACAGGCCGGGTCGAGCTTGCCGGGTTGATTGGTTTGGATGCAGGCGTAGTCGTCGCCCTCCACGAATTCACTCAGATCTGCGCCGCACAAATCCGCGGCGCGGCCGGTGAACTCCAAGGGATCGCCGGCCTTGCCTGCGCCCTCTAGGGTACAGCACGCCTTGGTGATTTGCCCATCTGGGCAGATCTCACCACCACACCTTACCTTACCATCGCCCGCATCGGGCCGTGCTTCGTCGCCGGTCGTGCCGGCGTCCTTGCTGTCTTCGCGCTCCGAGTCGGCGACGTCGTCGCCTTTGCCATCACCTTCCTTGGTGGTCGCGTCGTCTCCACAACCTGCGAGCATAGCCACTAACATCATTGCAATACGCGCTGCGCCTAGCGCGCCATTAGACCTTATCTGCACTATTTCCCCCGTGAGCTTGTTACGGACTTGAGCTCCCCCCAGGAAACGTCAGTCCTTCGACCCACACTATTGTACCGATGAACGGGCATGGCTCCGCAAGGTGCAATCAGATTTGCAACTAGCACTGCGGGCGGGCGTGCCTGCAAGCTTTACTATCGAGGGCAGGACCTTAAACTCGCCATTGGGGTGTACATTTGCGAGTTTCGTTACGGTTCGATGAGGATGTGAACTGCGTGAAAGAGGTGGCTTCTGCGCCTACTCCTACACCGGGCGCAGACACCGGCGACGGCGCCTTAGTGCGCACGGGCAGCTCGAGCAGCGCAGGAGTGATGCTGGGTGGTAATGGAAGATAATATTATTCCTAAGCCGTTACGAGACCGCGTCTTACTCGGGACTCGCATTAAGGTTGCGTTCATTGCGATCAACGTCATCCTCGTGGCGGCGCTTTCCGCGCTCACGATATTCTCGGTGGACCGCATCTTCCGGTCGCTGACACCGGTGCACGAGCAGAATCTGCGTTGGAAAGTGGAGCGCGGCGCCAAGGAGCTTAGTCGCGCGGTGGACTTGGCCGTGTTGCTGGCAGATCCGGCCCTGATCCATGCGGCCACGCTCGACTACGAAGCAGACGGGGAGCTGCAGCTGCTGCTCGTGCAGGACGCCTCGGGCAAAGTCTTGTATCGCCATCAGATTAAACCTGTGTCGGGTGATTTGTTCGCGAATACCCCGGTCAAAGCACACTTGGCCGGCAGCACCTTGCGCGCCTGGTCCGATGTCATGATTGAGGGCACGAGCGCTGGTAAGGTCGCCGTCGTGTTCTCGACCCATAAGCTGCAAGCCGGACGCGAGCTGCGGTCGGACATTATCTGGGGCGCGATCTTAGGGTGTTTGGCTGCTTTGATCGTGTCCGTTGGCTTCGTGATGTTCTACGTCCGCCCGCTTGTGCAAGGAACGCAAAGCGCCTTCTTGCAGCTCGAGAAAAAGACGATTGAAGCGCTCGACGCCAGCCGCGTGAAGGGCGAGTTCCTCGCTAATATGAGCCACGAGATTCGCACGCCCTTGAACAGCATCGTGGGGCTTGCGGGTCTCATGGTGCGCGGTGAGCTGATGCCCACCCAGCGCAGGCGCGCCGAGATGATCTCGGGCTCCTCGCAGAGCTTGCTCGAGATCATCAACGATGTGCTCGATTTCTCCAGGCTCGAGGCCGGCAAGTACGAGATCCATCCGGACCGTTGCGACATTCGCACTCTGGTCCAAGATCGCGTCGAGCTCATGGCGGTGCGCGCTCAAGCCAAGCAGCTCGAAGTCGTGTATCGCGTCGCGCCCGAGGTGCCCAACGTCGTGTGCGTCGATGGCTCGCGCGTCGCCCAAGTCCTTACGAACCTGGTCGGCAATGCCGTCAAGTTCACGGATACGGGCGAGGTGAGGGTCCGTGTCGCGATGGTGGAAGGTGCAAGCGGTGCTGCCCAACGTCCGACCTTACGGTTCGAGGTTACTGACACCGGCGTCGGCATCGACGCCTCGAAAATCAATCGGCTCTTTCAGTCGTTCTCGCAAGTGGACGGCTCCCTGACGCGTGCCCACGAAGGCTCAGGTTTGGGCCTTGCGATTTCCAAGCAGCTGGTCGAGCTCATGGGCGGAGAAATCGGTGTCAATAGCAGCGAAGGCGCGGGTTCCACCTTCTGGTTCACCTTGCCCTGTGACGTGATCGAGGAGAGTTCTCGACCCATCGAAAATCTCCCCTCGCCTGCCAGCCGTCGCGTGTTGGTGGTCGATGAGAGTGCCAGCGTGCGCGAAGCACTGGTCGAGCGGATGAGCGCCTGGGGCATGGAGGTGCTCGAGGCAGCGTCGAGCAGGGACGCGGTTATACGCATGCGCGAGAGTCGCGATCATGGCTTCCCAGTGCATTTTGCGATCGTCGATTCCAAGCTAACCAATGACGTGGGTGAGCCGCTGTGGAAGTCGTTGCGGCGCGGCAGCGATGAGGCGTTGCGCGTCGTCATTCTCGCGCCGGGCTCATGGGGAGATCACGCCAAAGAAGAGGGCGTCTTTCACGTTAGTAAGCCGGTGCGTGCGTCGGATCTCTACAACTGTCTGGCGGGCCCGTCTGTCACGGTTCGGCTCGATCAAAAGCTGGCGAATTCAGGCACGCGTAGCGGACATTTCCTCGTAGTCGATGACAACCATGTCAACCGCGTGGTGGCCGAAGATACGCTGCAGGAGCTTGGGCATACCTGTGACCTGGCCCGCGACGGAAGCGAAGGCGTCGAAAAGGCCCTGCTGCGCAAGTACGATGCCATTCTCATGGACTGTCAGATGCCGGGTATGAACGGTTACCAGGCCACGAACGAGATTCGGATCCGTGAGCTTCCCCTGGGCCGTCGCACTCCGATCATCGCGCTGACTGCCCACGCCTTTCAGGGCGAGCGGGACAAGGCCCGAGCAGCCGGGATGGACGACTTCCTCACGAAGCCTGCGTCCACGGTAGTACTTCGCCGTACGTTGGAGCGCTGGGCGCTTGAGACCCAGACAAGCTCCCCCGCGAACGACAATCAAGGTACACTTGCAGAGGCGACGCCGGCCAGCGAAGATCAGACAGATGGTCAAGAGCTCGTGCGCGAGCAGAAGCGGTCGATACGGTTGATCGAGGCATTTTTAGGTTCCGCGCCGGAACAGGTGACACGCTTGGTTGAGCTATGTGAAGGCACGGACGTCAAGGAGCTGCGAGCGGCTTCCCACAAGCTCAAGGGTAGCGCCTGGAGTCTCGGTGCGATGCGTATGGGCGTGTTGTGCGAGGCCATCCAGCTCGCGGCCGATGCCAACGACCTTACGCTCGTGCCGCAGTTGGGAAGCCAAGTGAAGTCCGTATTCCAGCAGACCTACACCTACCTCGAGGCAGAGCTTGCTCAGCGCAAGCCAGCGGTGGCTGCCAATGAGTGAGCAACCTACCGTTCTCGTGATCGATGATGACGAGATTGTCTTGCTCGCCATGACCGACCTGCTCGAGGAGGCGCGTTTCAAAGTGATCACGCGGACCTCGCCTATCGGTGTGACGCGCGTGATCGTCGACGAAAACGTCGACGTGGTCGTGATCGACATCAACATGCCGGTCATGCAGGGTGACAGCGTGATTCGCTTGCTGCGCAGTTGGGATAAGTTTCGCGAAGTGCCGGTGGTGATCGTGTCGGGTATCGCGAGTCAAGAGCTCGCGGACGTCAAGGCGCGCGTGGGCGAGGTGCCGATCGTGCACAAGAAGAGCCTGCAGACGGACCTCGTACCTGTCGTGAGCGGCTGCATCGTCACGCGTGGCTCGCGCACGGCACGACGCCCAACCAGCGACTCCGATCGCGTGATCGAGCGCGTGGTCACTGAGCTTGCGACGGCGATCATACCTTTGCGTGAGCACTGGGGTGATTACATCGCTGGCCGCGCCCGGGACCCGCGGATTTTTCAGCAGGAGGTTCGCAAGTTGCTCAATCGCGCGCAGCTCGTGGATCTGACTGAGATCGAACGCGTGCTGTCTGCGGTTGATACCACCGTAAGCTCGCCCAGGCTCAGACCGACGGCGGCGCTTTCCCACGCCGTACAGCTCTCGCTGCGCGCGCTAGAAGGTGCCAATCGCCGCGATGGTAAGCTTGCCATAAGCTACCAAGGCCTGGTCGATGGCCTTGCCCGCGCGCTAGCTGACGCTTAGGCCATCACACTGCCATCGCACTGCCATCGCACTAGAAGGCGGAGGGTTGCTGCAGGCTCTGCGAGCCTTCCACGATCGTTTGCGCCATGCGGATGTTAGCGAGCAGGGCGATGGGTCCCGTGACGAACACGCCCACGCAGCACAGCAGCACGCCCACGGCGCTGACGATGCTGAACACGAAGGCTGCCAAGACGCTCATCACGAATACTGGTTGGCACAGCTCAAAGGCGCGTTTAAGCGCCGCGACGCCGTCCTTCTCGCCCAGGGCGACCAGGTATAAGCCCACCACGTAGACCGGTGCGAACACGATCGAGCCGAAGGGTACGATCGAGGCCACGATCATGACGAGCAGCAAGATGAAGGTTGGAACGAACGTGTCCATGGCGTTGAACAGGTCGCCGATTTCCATGGTGCCGCCGCCCTGCTCTTGCTTGCGGATCGCGCGGATGTAGCCGACTGTGAGCGCCCCGGACAGCAAGCCCAGCGAGCACAAGGTCACTACGATCACGATCAGGAGCGCTAACAGGTGAAACGAGAGGTTCGCCTTGAAGCGGTCGACTCCGTAACTGAGACATTCGCCAATATCGATCTGCGGCATGCGTTTTTCCCTTATGTGACGTGCGAAGGCTACACGCTGCGGCGCGCCCGCGCGAGCAACAAGAAAAGAATCGGCGTCTGTTGCCAGCCCGCGAAAGCAGGTAGCTTGGTCAATTAAGTTGACATATAAGCTCGGGCCCAGCGCATGTCCCCCAAGGCCCATATCCGGACACCGGCCGGTTAGCTTCCAACTCTGAGGCGCGTCCCCGTTTGCCAGACGCTCGCATCGGCCACCTGTTCCAGCGAACTGCGCAATAGGGCGGGCTGCACGGGCTTCGGGATGAGTCTCTGGATGCCTAAGCTTCGGTACATCGCTCGCTGCTCGGGTAGCACGCTGGCCGTGACGGCGATAAGCGTCGGCTGCTGCAAGCAAGGCGCGCCTGCATTCAGTCGGCGCGCCACTTCAACGCCATCCACTTCTGGCATGTGTATATCGAGCAGGACGAGATCGTAAGGTTTGAGGCTCAGCGCAGCGAGCACTTGATTCCCATCAATGGCCAAATCCGCCTGATACCCCATCCGTTTGAGCATGGTAAGGATTATCTTCTGGTTCACGGCGTTGTCCTCCGCCACCAGGATGCGTAGCGGCTTGCGCGCTGCGAGTGTCGCGTCAAACGGATTCAGCTCCGTGACGCTCGTGCGCTCGGGCCTCGATAGGCATGCCAGAAGGCCGTCCCACAGTGCGCCGCGTCGCAGAGGCCTAAGCACATCGGCAGCGTAGGGGCTGCTTTCGTGCAACGGATCGTGTTCGGCCTCTGCCGGCGTGCGCAGCAACAGCCGTGGCAGTCGGGGGAGGTAGCGGTCGAGCATGGCTTCGACCTCGGGCCGGTAACTGGCCCCCGTCGAAACCACCACCACGTCGAGCGCAAACCGATGGTGTAAGACGACGGCCTCCGCCTCGGCCTCGTCGCGCGCCATGTGCACGGTGCAGCCCGCCGAAATCAGTAGCTTCGTGGCAACTTGTGCGGTCATCGCATGACCTTCCACCAGCAGCACGCTTCGCTCCACCAGTGCGGCGGGCGGAGCATCATCGTGGCTCGCTTCAGTGGGTAGCCGAATCGTGAATTGGAAGGTGGCGCCGTCCCCGATGCGACTGTTTACCGTCAGCTCACCGCCCATACGGCGAACCAGGCGCTGCGAGATGGCCAGCCCAAGGCCTGACCCTCCATACTTGCGTGTGGTCGAGGCATCGGCTTGCGTGAACGGCTCGAACAGGCGCTCACAGTCTTGTTCGCGGATCCCGATACCCGTGTCCTGCACTGCGAATCGAACGTGTCCGTCTGCTTCTCCATCCACAGTTACGGTGATCATTCCTTGCTGCGTGAACTTAACCGCGTTGCCCACGAGATTCGTCAATACCTGTCGCAGGCGCGCCGCATCGCCTCGCACCCAGTCCGGACATTCAGGGAGCTGATTCAGGTTCAACTCCACCCCTCTGCTGAGCGCTTCGTTGCCGAAGAGTGTCAGCACATCTTCGACGCACTCCCGAATGCAAAAGGGATCAGCCTGCAGCGCAAGCTGCTGGGCTTCGAGCCTGGACAGGTCAAGGACGTCATTGATCACGGCCAGGAGCGCATTGCCACTACTACGGATGGTCATCAGGTTGCGAAAGTCTTCACGGGATCGGCTCGAGTGAAGCATCAGATCCGTCATGCCGATCACGCCATTGAGAGGCGTGCGGATCTCGTGGCTCATGTTGGCGAGAAACTCACTCTTGGCGCTGGCTGCGCGCAGCGCGGCGTCGCGTGCCGCCATCAGCTCCGTTGCTTGACTCTGAAGGCGCCGCTCGTTGGTAGACCGCTCCCTATCGAGCAGCACCGCCACGAGTCCCATACAGACGATCATGGCCGAGTTGATGCCCAGCCGCATCACATTGACCGACGAGCCCCGGAGCGGCGAAACAATAGGTACCAAGTTCCATTCAGGGATCAAAAATAGCAGTACGGAACACAGTATGCCGAGCGCGCACAGCAGCACGCCACTCTTGCGGCCTCCGACCGTGCTGGCCAACAGTATGGTTCCCAGGAGCACCACCGCGTTGGGACTCTCGATGCCGCCTTCGGTTGCGGCTACCCCCATCGCGCCAACCAAGCAGGCGATGGCTGCCGTGTTACTGCCAATAGTAAGGTTGCCGGTGCGCTTGAGCAGCCAGGGCGTCGCTGCGAACAGGGTCGTGCAGACAGCCCAGCTGGTTAGCGCGAGCCATTGTTGAGGGGCCACGTACAGTCGCACACTCTGGACGAGCAGCGACGTAAAGGTCGCTACAACGCTCAAGCTCACGATCACGCGCGACTTCGACCAGTCGGAGGGCCTCACCCGGAGGTCCTCGGGGATGAAAGCATCGACCTGCGCAAAGAACGTTCGTTCGAGGCGTGAAGGCCCAAGGTAGGGAGATGACAACACAGCCTCCGTGGGGTCCGTGGGAATCGAGTGCTTCACCCCGATTCGAGATGCAAGGTTCCATGTCCGCGGCACGCGCAATCCATCATTTGACAGTGGCCCGAGTCAAGTAGGCCACTAATCTCGGCCTCTCGCCCTTCTGGGACGTCATGCGCAGGGTTAGGCTGACCAGAACAGCCAGCCATCGATGCCCTTCGCCGTAAGTTGTGAGCCAGGGTTCTTTACGGTCTTCAGGCACCCTGCCACGCTATGGAGATGAGTGGGGTTCGGCGTTGGCTGGCTGTGTGCGGACTCGTCGCACAGGTCGGCTGTGCTTCCTGGACGTTCGGCGCGAGAAGCACGCCGGAGCCCAAGGTCTTGTCCGCGGAAGGCGCCCCCAAGCCTGTGCCCGCGATCGTGAAGATACCGCCCCATCCCGTGATCGAGGCGTACATTGCTGGCCTCACGACCATTCTGTCGGAACAGGAGAAGGCAACGCTGGCGACGATCTCGCTCGACGGAACCTCCGTCGGGGATGCGCAGCGCCTGAGGTACTTGGCAGCCGACCGAGCGGTGCGCGTGTTTCTGCCGGAGGCCCTCGAAGCCACCCACAATCCAGAGTTGATCGAACACGCGCACAAGATGCGGGCGCTGCCGCCGCTTATGAATCCGGACACCGATGCTGTCGCTTATGACGTGGTATCCGCGGCACTGCGGGCGCGCGATCGCATCGAGGACGAGAAGGCGGGTCTGCCTCCGACGGGAAGTGCTGCCGGCGCTGCCACTGATTCCGTGTTGCCAGCCGAGGAGGAGTTGACCGCGGGCTCCACGCTCGAGCCGCAGCCGTCGCCGGGGGAGAGCAGCGCGGTGTCGGCGATTCACGAGGCGGATGCGGAGGCACGTGCCCAGTATGCAGAAGCGATTGCCTCCTACTCAGAGGCGTACGCAGCGGTGTTTGGCGTATCGAAGCTGCATGCAGACTCTGCAGCGACGGCGGCGGCCGATGCTTCCGACGCAGCGGAGATGTTGACCGAGGCCGTCGCACGCGGCGCGGATCGCGCGCTGATGGTGCAGGTCGGCATCTCCCTCGTACAACAGATGGCCGAAGCCGCGCGCAGGCGCGAGCGCGTGCCTTTGCCGAAGATCATGCCGGAGAAGAAGCCGAGTGAGCTCGGCGCGCCGCCCTGAGAGCGCATGTGCCTCAGCGGTCGAGAGCTGACCTGCCAGGGTGTTCCGTAGAGAGCAAGCGCAGCAGCTCCTCCCCCAATTGCGGGAGCGAAAGCGGCACACCTTGCTCGCGCATGACGTAGAGCCCCGTCACCATGGCGACCAGCAACACGCCGATGGACGAGGGCTTCGCGTCGTCGCGCACCTTACCTTTGGTTTGCCCGGTTCGTATGACTTCCGCCAGGCGCGTCACGGCCATGGCGAGCAGCTGCTCGAAGCGGGTGCGAAGCTGGTCGTTGCGCGCACAAGCAGCCAAAAACTGATGTAGGGGTACGCGGCTTCCTGGCAGTCCCTGTGGCGCTTGCGCAAGCTTCAGGAACACGCGCACTGCGCTTTCGAGGTCGCCCGCTGATCTTCCACTCGCGATCACCGCGCCCACAAAACCACCGATCAGGTCCTCCATCACCGCCAGCAGCAGCTCGTCGCGATCCCGAAAATGCACGTAAAAGGCGCCGCGCGTTTTGCCCGCGCGCTCACAAATCGCGTCGAGGCTAGGTGCGTCGAGTCCTTCTTCCGCAAAGGTCTGGATGGCTGCTGCGATCAGAGCCCTCCGCGTCTCTAACTTGGATTCATCACGCGTGAGTGATGTTTTCTTGGCGCTGGATTTGCTTACTCTTGACATACGAATCCGTATGTGAAAATAGTGATTAACATACGCGATCGTATGTCAACGGCCCAGCGCAGGCGAGGACGATATGACGCTACCAAGCTGTTTCAGGGCACGCGTGTGCACTGTGGGTCTGCTCTTCGCGGTATGCGGCCAAGCGTGTGCCAGCCACGACATGCCGTCGAACACAGCCGAGGCCGGGGTTCCGCAGAGCACGCCAACGATCGACATGCGGGATGGAGGCACGTCGACCATGGCCGATGCAGTTACGGCTCCTCCCGCCGTCGATGATGACGACGAGCCTCCCATCAATCCCTTCGCCGCAGACTCCCCATGGCCCATGTCGCACCGCAACAGCTACTGTCAGGCGTCGAGTCCGCTCGGAGCGCCCCGTAGCGCAAAGGATGTGGTGATCGAGACGGCGAACGGCACGCTCGGCTCCGTCATGATCATCTTTTCGAATCCGGATGCGCGCGGTCACCGGGTGGCATGGTCTTCGTCGGTAGGGGAGGTGGTGAAGTTCGACCTCACACCCAACGGACTATCGTTGCTCGACAAGATGTCGCGCGAATCCACCGGCGGCATCACGGTATCTGGCGCCTACGCACTGATGGACAAGGACGGGGTGTTCTTTGCGCCCAAGGGGGCCCGGCTATTTGCCTACAAGGACGCGATAAAGGGCGACCTTCGTTCGAAGATCGAGCTGCGCGACAGCTTCGATTTACCGGCAGAAGCGCTGAGCGCTACGGATGACTCCATCGTGGGCATGAACCTTACTTTTGATGGTTATCTCGCCTTCGCCACGGCTCACGGTACGGTTGGCGTGATCAAACGCGACTTCTCGGATCTGCACTATCTCAAGCTAGGTGCGGGAGAAGATGTCTCGAACTCCATCGCCGTCGATGAGCTCGGCGGTATCTACGTAGTCACGGGCGCGCACATGTCTCGCGTGCAGTGGACTGGCACGAAGCTGTCGCAGGAACCGAGCGAAGGCGCATGGACTTCGACCTACGACATAGGGCCTAAGGATCCGGTGTCCGGTCGACTCGGCGTTGGCTCGGGCAGCACTCCCACCCTGATGGGCAAGGCGGGCCACGACACCTTCGTCGCCATCGCAGACGGCGCGACCTTGATGCACATCGTGCTGTTTTGGCGCGACCAGATCCCGGAGAATTGGCAGCCGATCGCACCTGGTAAGGATCGGCGCATCGCGGCCGAAATCCCGATCACATTCGGGGACGCGGAGCGCGAGACGTCCGTGACCGAGCAATCTCTGCTCGTGCGCGGATATGGAGCGTTGGTCGTGAACAACGACTACGGCAACTTGCCGGATCTACCAGGGCCGAGCGAGATCGCCCTTACCAACCTTCCCATGTATGCGCCCAAGGGCGTGGAGAAATTCGTATGGGATCCCGCGCAGCGTAAGCTCGTGAGCGTTTGGGCTAACGCCGAAGTGAGCTGTCCCAACGGGATTCCCACCATGAGCACCGCGACGGGCCTCGCCTACTGCGTGGGCGCGCGCAAGAGTGCGTGGACCTTCGAAGCCCTCGACTGGAACACGGGAGCTTCTGCATTTTCGGTCGCGCTCGGCGCGCGTCCTGAATTCAACAGTGCCTACGGTGCCGCCGAAATCGGCCCTGATCGCATGTTGTACAGCGGGGCTCTGCGCGGCACCTATCGCGTGAGCACGCCCTGATCCGAGCACGGTCTTAGACTCCAGGAGTCGCACTAATATGAATCTGTGAAAACAACGGAGGCCGACATGGATCTCGAACGCATGCTTGCAAAGTGCCGCGACCAGCAGTGGCACGCGGATGACCTCGACTGGAACGCCAAGCCACGCCCGATGACCCGTGACGAGGAGATCGCCGTCGTCCAGTACTTCACGGACATGGCCGCCATCGAGCGCTTCGCTGGCGCGCTGTTCGCCGAGCAGCGGCGCATCGTCGAGGACCCGACCCTGAAGAACATCTTCGCGACCTTCGTGGTCGACGAGGAGCGCCATGCTCAGGTCGCGGAGCGGCTCGCGACACACTACAACGTCGGGCACTACAAGCAGTACCAGGTCAGCCCGGCGCTCGTAACATTCAGGCCGCACTTCCTCGCCGCCATCAAGTACGTCAGCGCGGAGGTCGCCAATACCTACATCACACTCGGCGAGCTGATGCTTGACGTGGCGCTGCTGCGCTCGATCAACGATTTCGTGCATGACGAGATGAGCGAGCGGGCGATGGAGTTCGTCAACCGCGACGAGTCCCGGCATATCGCCATGGACTACTACATGACCGAGTTCTACGCCGCGCCCGACTACCAGGCGTGGCTGGCGAAACAGCCGCGCAAGCCCCTGGATGTGAAGGTGAAGATGGTGTCGGCCTTTGCGGGCGCGCTATGGCACGCTGGTCCCTTTGCAAACCAGGTGTTCTTCACGCCGCTGGCCATCACGGATCCATCGGGCAAGCGCCTGAAGGAAGCGATGAAACGCATGCAAATCCTCGGCTCGCGGCCGAACGTGGCCGAGCGGCCCTTCTCGAAGTTTCTGGCGGCGCTGCGGGACGTCAATAACCACCCTGTGTGGGGCAAGTACCTCGGTGGCATCGCGCGCCGGCTTACCGCCAACCTCCCGGAGGAACTATACCGCGACCTCGCCTCGCCCTCGGAGGTCAGGCATGGTCAGCAGGTCAGCATCGAGCAGCTCGCGGAAGAGGCTGTGCAGGTCAAGTACCTTCACTGAGCCCGAGCGCCGCCGTCACGCTTGCCCCATGGGCTCCGCCTCATAGCGCGCAAGCTTGAAAACCGCTGCAACCGGCTGCGGGCTGTGGATTGGTAACCTTACAGCCCACGATATCTTCAAAGGTGTTTGACGTGACGAAATCGACAGGCGGCTGGCCCCGCCAACCACTGCTGATCCCTTGGTAGAGCGAATGGGCGACGGTGGTATTCGTGATGAAGCCCGTCGCCGGTCTGGTCAGGATGCTGATGGCGCCGCTGTTCTCGGCGGGCGCCGGCAGGCACGTGTAACCGCCAGCTCCAAGCTGGCCAGCGTACTCTACCCGCACGTAATCCAGAACATTCGCCGGATTCGGCAGCCCACCATACCTGATACCAACCCAGTCGCTCGAGGCTGGCGTGGCCTCCGCAGACGTGAACAAGATCGGCTTGTCGGCAGTACCGCGCGCGATCAGCGCACCCAAGGCGGGGTTCTCACCGGTAGCGTACTGGATATAGAAGGCCGCATCCTTCTTGAAGCGGATGACCACGCCCGGCTCGACGGTGAGCGTGGCGACGGGAGTACCCCCGGTGGCTTCGACTTGAAGTCGACCGCCGAGGTTTTGCGCGTCACCGATATGGTATGGCACCCCGCGATCGCGCATGGTGGTGTCCTCGAGCACGCTTGCGGGCCCCAGCAGGATCTCGTCGACGGCATTGCCGGTGTAGGTACCGGTTGGCAGCGAGCCCACGTAGTTGGGAGGTATGCTTGCCGGGTAGCTCGCGGACCCCGTAATAGTAAGGTCGAGTGAATCGTCCGCGAAACGAGCATTCTCCAACATGACCCCGAGGCTCTTTGAATCTGCGAGTGTCACGTGACGCAAGGAAAAAGTATCCTTGGTGGCGTTGACGCCGCTGCCGGCCTGACCGTAGAGCATGCCGGTGCGTTCGACGGAACCGTTGCCGGGATCACCACCGCCGCGAACCGTGGCGTACGCCAACGTGACGCGCCCGCCGTTGACTAGCCCTATCTGCCTCCAAGCCTGGCCGGGATCGCGTTCGTGGATAACGATGGGAGTGGACGCAGTACCTATCCCGGAGATCGAACCTCCGCTCCTTACAGTGACCGAGACACCCGGGCCGATCTGCACCTCCGCACACGGCTCAAGCGTGACCTTGTTGTAAATCGACATGTCGAAGGGGATCACATGGGGGCTTTGATTTGCGGTCCAGATCTCGTCCGCGGTGGGACCCGCATGCATGGTGGGGCCGCTAGTCGGCGCGGCGCAGGTCGCGGGGAAGAGGGCGCACTCGGCTAGGCTCGCGGCACATCGATCGCCGCAGTCCTGAAAGCCCGCGGGACATTTGTCTGACGTCACTTCGCCGATGACCAATGTGTCGACCTCATCGCATTGGGCGCTCGACTCGCTGGCGCTCTGTTGCGTAGTGCCTGTCGTAAAGGGCTGCGGTTTCGAGACGCCCCCCGCCGTTTGCCCCACGAGCACCAGGTCTTGACTGACAGGCGCATCCTCGGACGCACAACCATCTCTGCCGGTGAAAACCGAGGACACTCCGGGAAAGCTAGCGCCTACCAGCCATATTTGTGCTCCGGCCAGGCGATTCTTATCCCCATCTTCGACGCACACCTTGAGGCAGCCGAGCTTATCGAAGAAATCGCCGAAGGCATGCCACGACAGGTGGTCGATGTCTTTGCGATACACCGGTTCACCCTTGTCGTTGACGGTGCGCGTCACCTTACCCTCTTCGATCCAGGACTCCTTCTCTTCGTCGTAGCTCAAGCCGTCGCGTTCCGGAGCGTCGCCTTCCTTCGCTGGAAACTCTGCGACAACCTTGTCTTCTGCGCTGACCTGCAGGTCGTCACCCTTACTATCCGTGATGCGGATGTCTACGGCGCGCTGCAGTGAGACCCGTCCCTTGTCGCCGTTTTCGCTTTGGCCTTTGAGGTCTCCCGGCAACGCGGAAGCTTGAGCGCGTTTCGAACCATCTACGTCGGCCACGGTGAGCTTGACCATGCCGATGACAGCGTCGCCCTTCGCGTCGCGCACCGCCCCTCCCGGAATCTCCACGCTGGCTCCCGAGTCGAGCACGGCTTTCACGCCTTTTTCTGCGTCAAAGTCCACCGTTTGGTCAACGTCCTTGATGAACACTTCCATGTATCCACCCTTCGTGGGCGGACGCTTCACGCTGGCCACATAGTTCTGCTTGGATACCTCGACGCTGTTTGCCTCCTTCATCGCGGGCAGTTCGAACTTACCTTTCCTGTCGCTCTTTGCGGAGTCGCCGGTATCGGTTTTCAGCGCGGCGTTCTCGATCGCGAGACCCGTCTCTGCATCGAAAATGCGTCCGGTGAGGGTGCTTGCCGTCGTGGCGATGCAGACGCAGGCCCCAAACTCGCCCTTGCTACACGTGCGTTCCCCCGTGCCACCGGCTTCGCAGCTGCATCGTTCGACGGTTGCATCGCGGCATGACTCCTTGGAGCTCTTGGCTGCGTCGTCGCAACCGAGCACTGCGATGCACACGGCCACTAAGACGCGTCGAACCCATCGATCATGATGCATGTCACTCTCCCCCCGGCCTCCATAGCTCGTAGCTTGCGTGGGTCGAGGCTAGCGCAGGTGGACGACGGCAGCCTGCGTAAGACTTTCGGGGTCGACTCTTCGAGAATCGGAGGGGCCCAACGGGGCTTGAG
>JBKJIA010000040.1:0-8949 GCA_046598735.1 Polyangiales bacterium | reverse complement strand
GCGGCAGCGATGCCCCCAAATCAGATTCGCTGACGACTGGGGACAGCGCTCTGATAACTGCCAGCGGAGCGAGCAAATGACGAAGACCGAAACCACGCCGCGCGTCGCAGTCATCATGGGCAGCAAGAGCGATTGGACCACGATGCAGCGTGCCGTCGAGGTGCTTGCAGAGCTTGGTGTTGCGCACGAGGCAAAGGTGGTCTCAGCCCACCGCACGCCAGATCTACTTTTCGAGTACGTCGGCGGCGCGGAAGAGCGCGGTATTCAAGTGATCATCGCAGGAGCTGGGGGAGCGGCACACCTGCCAGGCATGGCAGCAGCCAAGACCACGCTTCCGGTGTTAGGAGTCCCTGTGCAATCCAAGGCACTGCAAGGCCTGGATTCGCTTCTATCCATCGTGCAGATGCCCAAGGGAGTCCCCGTGGGCACCCTCGCGATCGGCGAGGCCGGAGCAGCGAACGCGGCGCTATTGGCGGCAGCCATTCTAGCGCTGAACGACCCAGCGCTGCGCGAGCGCCTCAAGCTGTTTCGCACACGGCAGACGGCCGCCGTCCTCGAGGAGGAACTGTGAGTCAGATCTTGCCCGGCAGCACCATCGGAATCATTGGCGGAGGGCAGCTCGCGCGAATGATGGCGTTCGAGGCTCGCCGCATGGGCTACCGGATCGCGGTGCTCGACCCCGACCCGAGGGGACCGGCTGCACAGGTCGCTGACGTCTGCATCACAGGAGCCTTCGACGACCTGGCGGCAGGGAGGAGGCTCGCAGCGTGTAGTGATGTAGTCACCATCGACACGGAGCACGTTCCCGCAGACCTCCTTCGGGAGCTTGAGGCGCTGACACCTGTCCGTCCATCGGCCAACGTGCTGCGCATCGTTCAGGACCGTCAAACTCAACGCAGCTTCCTAGCAGAGCACCGGATTCCACAGACGCGACACGCAGCTATTTCAAGTCCATCGACTCTACGTGAAGCGGCGGACGCAGTGGGATTCCCCTGCGTTCTGAAGACGCGACGCTCTGGCTATGACGGCAGGGGACAGGCGCGTGCAGCTCGGCTCGGTGAGCTTGAAGCTGCGTGGAACGTTCTCGGGCGACCTCCAGCTGTGCTTGAGTCGCTGGTCGATTTCGAACTGGAGGTATCGGTTCTCCTGGCGCGCGATCTCCATGGAAACATCCGTTTCTACCCAGTCGCGGAAAACGTCCACAGACATCACATTCTCCATACGACCCGCGTGCCCGCACGTGTGTCCCCCGAGATCGAGTCGCAGGCCGAAAAGCTCGGCGCGAAGATCGCCTCGGGGCTGGGACACGTCGGAATGATGGCCATCGAGCTGTTCGTCACGCGCGACGGGGAACTTCTCGTCAACGAGATTGCGCCGCGTACGCACAACAGCGGGCACTACACCTTTGGCGCGTGCGCAACGTCTCAGTTCGAGCAGCACCTCCGAGCGATCTGCGGTCTGCCCCTGGGTGACCCGTCGCTCCTAAGTCCGGCCGTGATGCTGAACCTGCTCGGAGACCTCTGGCAGAACGGTTCGCCTGATTGGCCGACCGTGCTCTCGCACCCAGGGGCGCACCTTCACCTCTACGGCAAGGAGCGAGCCTCCGCTGGCCGCAAGATGGGGCACATCCTCGTTCTCGATGACGACGCTCCGCGCGCCTTCGCGACCGCTGAAGCCATCGCCATGAAACTCCGCGACAAGGTAAGGTTTGAGCACACAGCACCTGCAGCAAAGCCAGTGCGTAAGGCCTGAGCCGTAAGCAGGCACTTGCGGCCCTGGCGTTGAACAGCGCAAGATCTTTGCACTCCCCCAACAGGTGCTATTCATGACCCCTGCTCTCCCCATGCGCGTACTCGCGTGTTGCCTTGCCATGCCTTTTTTCACGGCTTGCAGCAGCAAAAGCGCCAAAGACTCAGGCGATCTCACGGGCGCCGACGGCGACAACGGCGGCGACACGAGCGGCGGCGCTAGCAATGGTTCCAACCAAGGGGACAGCAATGGTGGGGAGGATGGCACCAAGAAGGCGTGCGAAGACCTCGACAAGGATGGTGTGAAGGCTGGTCCGGGCTGCACCGGCACGGTTGATTGCGACGACACCAACCCGGCGCGCACGCCCGGCGCGGAAGAAGTGTGCGGCGATCACCTCGACAACAACTGCTCAGGCGCGATCGATGAAGGTTGTCCATGCGATCGCGGAGCGACTCGCGTGTGTTCAAACCACGGAGATCCACTGACCTTCACCATCGCCATGCATTGCCAGGCCGGCATCCAGCGCTGCGGCGACTCGGTGTGGGATGACGAGTGTGTAGGCGAAGTGGGGCCGATCGAGGAGAGCTGCAACAACCTCGACGATGATTGCGACGGATCCGTCGATGAGAATCTGCGCAACGCCATCGGTCAGTGCTTGAGTGAGCATCCCGAACCGCTCGTGGAAGCCTGCGGCGAAACCGGCGAGGGCGACGGCGTCGACAACGACGGCAATGGTCAGATCGACGAGACCTGTAGCTGCATCGTTGCAGACTACGATCCCGATCTGCCGCGCAAGGGTCAGCCCTGCTACGCAGGCCCGCGTCCCACGCTTGGTGTCGGCGCATGCCACGGCGGCAAACGCGATTGCGGCGCCGACGGCACCTGGAGCAGCTGCGAAGGTCAGCTGCTACCGAGCGAGGAAATCTGCGGCAACGACGTCGATGAAGACTGCGACGGCATCTACGACGAAACCTGCCCGCGCTGCATCGCGACCGGAAATGAGAGCTGTAACGGCAGCGACGATGACTGCGATGGCGTCACGGATGAAGGTGTGCTCAACGCCTGCGGCGGCTGCGGCGCGGTGGCCGAAGCAGAAGAATGCGGCAACGGTCGCGACGACAACTGCGATGGTCAGGTCGATGAGACCTGCAGCTGCACGAGCGGCACGCAAGCCTGCTACGTGGGCCCGCCCGAGCAGGCCGGCGTAGGCGTCTGCAACGTCGGAAGTCAGGTCTGCGCAGGCGGCGAGTTTTCGACCTGGCGTGACTGCGAAGGCTCGGTTGCAGCCGGCGTCGAACGCTGCGGTGAAACAGGCCTCGGTAACGGTCTCGACGACGATTGTGATGGTAAGATCGACGAAGGCTGCGGTTGCAGCGAGGGCGCCGTGCGCGCCTGCGGCGTGAGCGCCGGCGAATGCTCCCCCGGTCACCAAACCTGCACCGAGGGCACGTGGACAGGCTGCACGGGTGAAGTCGGCGCCGGCACGGAAGTTTGCAACGGTAAGGACGACAACTGCGACGGGCTCACCGACGAAGGTCTGCTCAACGCCTGCGGAACCTGCGGCGAGACTTGCTACGACCAGCCGTTCAATCCCGTTACAGAAGGCACGCAGGGCGATGGGCTACAGAACATCGTCGCCGATTCGCCGGATAATCCTTCAGGCAAGGCGGGCATCACGCTCTCGAAGAGCACGTTCATCCCACCTTACCTTTGGGCAGCCAATCACGAGCGCGACACCGTCAGTAAATTCAACACCGATACGCACAAAGAAGAAGGCATCTACTGGGTCGGCGACAACCCCAGCCGTACAGCCGTCGACCTCGATGGCAACGTATGGGTGGGTGGTCGCTCCGATGGACGCCTCACGAAGATCTTGTGGGACACGACGAGTTGTAAAGACCGTAACGGCGACAGCATCGTCACCACCTCGGCGCCTCACGCGACGACGGGTGTGCCCATCATCGTCAACAGCTCAGGCGATCCCTTCACGGACGAGTGCGTCGTGTACAGTGACATCCCGAACCCCGATCGGCGCTCGATTCGCGGCATCGCGGCAGGTCCCGATGGACGCATGTGGATAGGTTACACAAACGGCGGCATCCAATCGGTCGACGTCTATACCTTCCAGGTGGGTGCGTTCGTGCCCACAACGAGCCTGCCTGTCTTTGCGCCCAACGCCCTCACCGGTGTGCAAGCCCCCGTGCTCACGGCCCAAGGCGATCCCACCTACGGCAACGGCGGTGGCGTATACGGTCTGGTCGTCGACTCCAAGGGCCACCTCTACACCAGCAGCTACAACCGCAACACACTCGCGCGGTATGACACCGTCAATGAAAAGTGGGTTGCGCTCTACAAGAACATAGGCTGCGGGTCCTACGGTATCGCCGTCGACGCTAAGGATCGCGTCTGGCTCGGCGGTTGGGACCAATGCGGTGGCGTGGGCATGTTCGATCCGGCCACGGCTAAACACCATACCTTTGCCGTGCTCGACAGCGTGCCGGACAGCCCCGCCCATGGCGCAAGCTATGGCATCAACATGCCGGCGAACGGCGTCACAGCGGGCAAGAGTCGTTGGCGCACCACAGGCGTGGGCGTGGAGCCCAAGACGGGCAACGTCTGGATGTCGTTCCACGAGGTGGGCTACACGGGACGTCTGGTCGTCGACGAAAACAACTTCAGCAACAGTCAGCTCACCTTCATCGCCACCACGCGCGAGACGGCCGCCGTGGGCTCGTACCTGAGCGGTGTCGGCAAGGACTTGCGCGGCGTGGGTTTCGATCACCTGGGCTTCGCTTGGACCTTGGGACTCGGTAGCGACCGTGTGTGGAAGCTCGATCCCGCCACCAACGCGCGCCACGTTGATCTGCCAACCGGCGTGGTCGTCGGCACTCCCTCCCACAACAACCAAACCGCGACGCACTACACGTACTCCGACTTTACCGGCAGCACGGCGCTCTCCTTCACCGCGCCACGCGCCTTCTGGCGCACGACCTTCGACACCACCTTCGTCAACGCGCGAGCGGATGCCGTCGTGATCGAAGCCTATGTGCCCATCAAGACCACGGTCGGCATGCGCATTCGCACCGTCGATATGACAGGTCAGCCAGTGACCGACTGGCTCCCAGCCGAAGTGAGTGGCGAGCCCCAATATCGTCGGTATCCGATCGGCGACACGGCCAACAATCAGAGCCATACCTTCACGATGACACCCGCGCTCGTGGGCTCGCGTTTCGAGATCGACCTGCTCCTGACCAGCAGCGATGCGAACGCGCGCCCGGTCGTGCACAGCGTGAAGCTCGATTGGCAACGTCCCTAGAGCGCCAATCGGCTCGAAATCTTTACGAGACGGGTACTACCAGAACACTAAATGCAGATCGGATTTACACAGAAGTCGTTGTTGTCCGGCGAAGTGCCGGAGCATCCGGGGACCCGGTCGCCAGTGTTAAGCTGCATGCAGCGCAGGCCGGACAGGCAGTCGGAGTCCACGTCGCAGTCGCCCTGACACTCCCCGTAGCCGGTTCCACCGTTGCCCTTAACGAATATGCTCAGGTTGCAAGAGGTTCCGGTCGAAGCTTTCACGCAGACGTCGACGGTGCCCCGCTCTTCGCAGATAAGGCCCGTAGCGCACTGTGAATTACTGTCGCAGTCGCCTTCGCCGAGCTTGCATAGACAGGAGCTTGTGCAGTAGTTGGAATCATTGACGGGGACGGTGTGGCAGCTGCCGGGGTCGGTCGTAGGTTTGACGCAGACGTCGACGGCGCCCCGCTCTTCGCAGATAAGGCCCGTAGCGCACTGGGCATTGCTGTCGCAGTCGCCCTCGCCCAGGTTGCATAGACAGGAGTTTGTGCAGTAGTTGGAATCATTGACCGGAACGGTGTGGCAGCTGCCGCCGGGGTCGGTGGTGCCGACGGTACCGGCGATGGACCCAATGATTTGCTTCGGGTCCTGCCATGCAGTGGAGTACTTGGTCTGCGACCTTACCCAGGTGTAGTCGTAGAAGTACGAGCTCCTGCCTCCCAGCCAGTCCGAGGTAAGGCCCTGCTTCAACTCGGACCACTCGTAGAACACCCCGTTCTTGTAGAGCCCACTGTGGTTCAGACCGAACTGGTGGCCGAGCTCGTGGATCAAAAGATAACCTCGCTGCGCGCTAGGCGGAGCGAACACGGCCGTGGAGCCGGCAAACCCCATCGGATAACAGGACGAACCGGAGCATTGCGAGGACCCGCCAATGACTCCCACATACGCCTCGCCGGAACTGCCTTCATCGTCCGTAATCAGAATCCATCCCCACTTCGGCGCCTTCCGCATCGCGGTCTCGCTGGTGGTGACGTTGATGTTGAACCCCTTATAACCCTCCACGACTTCGAGCGCGGCACGAATGATGGCGGTCTGCTCGTCGGTGCCAAACCTCGATCGATTCCCGTCGCGGTCAATGCCGCGATAGTCTTGGCTGTCGTACCGGCCACCGTCGAAGTCGAGAAACAAAGCCACCTTGGCCCCAGGGCGACTCTCCCAGAGGGGAAGCCCGGTGCTGCTCTTTGGCGCGGCCGCAGCGATCGTCCTTGCCTGCTCCGTGGATACGACGATCGCGGCCTTTTCCTCGAGATCCAAGTCTTCGTCGACTGCCGCGTCGCCGAGATCGGCTACGTCGGGGTCGTACGCCACGCCCGGGTTCGCTATGTCCCCGCAAGCCACAGCGAGAGGAATCGAGGCCAGAGCCATCAAGCCCGCCCAGCCGGGACGCACTCTGGAGGGCCGAGTCGAGCGAGAAGAAAGAGGAAAGACCGGGTCCGAGATGAATGGCATGGGCACGACTCCCGCGAGCGCGACGCACACGGCCGGCATGGCCGAGGGCACGCATCGACGAGCCTTCATGTTCTCGCGTGAAGCATCCTTCACACCTCAAACGACATCCCAAGAAGTCGCTAAGAAAACCGCCCCTTGCGAGAAACGAGGCGCCGAATCTTAGCGAGCGCCAGCCTCTAAGTTACTTCGCCGGCAAGAAGGTCACGACCTCGACCAGGTGCTCGTCGAAGTCACGGAAGAACGCCGCATAATAGAGGTCGTGATATTCGGGTCGCGGGCCCGGAGCACCTTCGCCGCGCGCGCCCGCGGCGATCGCACTCGCATAGAATGACTCGACCTGAGCTTGACTACTGGCGCGCAAACAGACGTGGGTGCCACTGTCCGCGGTGGGCACGAGCGTGGGCCGGTGATTGAGCCAAAACTCGGGATACGTCTTGCCAAACCCCACCGTGCTCTCGCGTACCACAACCTTCGTGTGTCCGAGTGCGGCAAGCACGGCCTCGTAGAGTTGGGTACTGCGCGCAAGGTCGCGCACGCCAAGTGAAACGTGATCAATCATCGAGGTCTGCTCTCTTTCGTGGGGACGGAAGGACCATCCGCTAGCGCGGCGCCACCGTGACCCTTCATGCGCTGCGGGTCTGAGCTTCGCGCAGTTTCTGCAAGCTAAGCGTGAGTCCCTGCGCAAGGCGGTCGACGTGATCAGTAGTGGTACTCTGTGCCGCTACCCAGAGCACTGCCTTTTGGCTGGTCGCAAAGATTCGAACCGGAAAGGTAGCTACGGTGTGGGCCAGTGCGCCGTGGCGCTGCGTGGGTCGAACCGTCGTGGGTCACGTTGCAATTGCGGAGAAGTCTCACGGCGAGCGAGCTGTTAGCGGACACTAACCGTGTGGGGACGCAACGTGCGAGTGCTAGGGGCAAGTATGCACCCCTCACTTTTACCTTGTGCCTTTCTTAGCATCACGCTTGCGGCCTGCAGCGCAGGCGCGCCCAGCACCACCTCCACCGGAGCCATCAGCGAAGGTTCTGACGCGCAGGTGCCGGGCGGCTCATTGGACGCAGGAGGTGGGCCCGCAACGCCTGCGCCGGCGACGCCGGATGGTTCAGAGGACCCTGCCCTATGCGAGCGACTCAGCGCCGCGGCGCGGCCGCTCATCCCGCGCGTGCTGATCGTGGCCGACCGCTCGAACAGTATGACTCAGACCACCGGGGCCGCGTCCTGTCCGCCGTGTTTCGAGTCCCGTTGGGATGGTTCGGTCCAGGCGATGAAGGACGTCACCTCCGCGCTCGACAAGGAGATCGATTTCGGTCTGATGCTGTTTCCCACCGCGGGCCTGGGCTCGGGGAATGCGGTGGCATGCGTGGCAGGTGCCTTGTCCGTGAGAGCCGCTGCAGGTTCCAGCGCGGCCATCGCCAAGTCCCTCGATGACGCAAATCCGGGCGGCGCCACGCCTACGGCTCAGGCGCTCGGCGCGGCAAAACGCGTGCTCATCGATGACGTCCTCGGTCAGCCCGATCCCGATCTGCGGCCCTCCTACGTACTCTTAGTGACCGATGGTGAGCCCACCTGTGAGGATAAGGCCATGGGTATCAAAGAGCCCGCCGCGACCTTCGCAGCACTCGACACCTTACACAGCGCGGGCGTACCCACTTACGTGATCGGCTACGGCATTGGTGGGCTAATCGACACGAGTGCAACCATGGATACCATGGCGGTGCACGGGGGAACCGGGCAGTACTATCGCGCCGAGAGTCAGCCCGAGCTGTTGGCCGCGCTCAACGCAATCGCGACTTCGGTGGTGTCCTGTGACTTCAAGCTCGAGCGCGATCCGCCACGCGGCGACGCCTTCATCCACGTCACCATAGACGGTAAGAATGTTGCCGCTTCAGAACAAGGCTGGACGCGCGACGCACGTGTCATCCGTATGCGCGGCCCAGCCTGTGAGTCGCTGCGCGACGGCGGCACGCACAAGATCGAGATCGTGGTGGAGTGCGAGCCGGTACAGGTCTTCTAGGCACGGTGGCGAGTGCAGGCATCATGAAGTCAACGTGTCTAAAAGCAAATAGCGCCGCCCGACCTCGTCGAGCGGCGCTGCAGTAAACCTTACGGTCTTACTGTTTACTTGCGACGCGCTTCTTCGCGCGCCTTGGCAGCCGCGATCACGGTCTCCGTCACCGAGCGTGAGCAAGGTGCGTAGTGGCTGAACTCCATGGAGTACTGACCACGACCGGACGTAGACGAACGAAGGTCACCGATGTAACCGAACATCTCGGACAGCGGGCAGTCGGCCTTGACGCGCACGCCGGTGGGCGTCGCCTCCTGCCTCTTGATCATGCCGCGCCGACGATTGAAGTCGCCTATCACGTCACCGACGTTCGCCTCGGGTACGTATACGT
>JBKJIA010000008.1:0-5862 GCA_046598735.1 Polyangiales bacterium | reverse complement strand
TTCGAGCCTTCGAAGTTGGCAAAAGGCTTGAGGATGGTATCCGCAAATTGCCACACGGGAATCTGCGGCGCCCGACGGCCCGTCAGCCCTTTGTACAAAGGATCGACGAGCTTACGGAGCGCGGGCTCCTGGCCTAGCAGCATGCGTGTCAGATTGACGCCGCTCTTGGCGAGGTACTCCGCCCTCATCCGATCACGCTGCGCATTGGCCGCCGCAAAGCCCATGCCGGTGGCTTCGTGCAGATCCGTAATCATGACGGCTAAGATCGCGATCGCCACCAACGACATCAACAACGCAAAACCTTCCTGTTTCCTCGCATGGGATCGGGGACGCTTTTTCGCGCGCGCGCGTTTGACCTGCCTAGAGGGGACTCTCATGGCTGGTAGGCCGCGTGGTTGAGGGCATAGGTGATGGGCAAGGAAACGCGCGTTCCAAAGACTTCGGTCTTCTTACCTTTCATGATCGCAGGCACGGTGATCATGATCTTTACCTGCAATGGCAGACGATTCATCTGAGCCGCCGCACTGGTCGAGTCCCAGGTGCGCACCCACTCTTTCGAGACCGGATCGAGGTATTCGAACTCTAGCTCGAGCACATCCTCGAGCAGGATCTCGACGCGTCCTCCCTTGCCGGGCTCATCGTCGGGCCGTGGCTGCATACGTCGCGCGAGCAATTTCGAGTCACCCTTGGGGGCATCCGTCAGAAAGTAAGATAGCTCGTTCTGATCGGACTCTTTCGCGTCGCGATACATGCGTACGTGCGAGAGCGAGTTGAAGTCGAGTCGGTCGCCAAAGCCACTATCTCTGCCGATGAAGGCCGTGCGCATGCTCCGCAGCGATTGGTTGGGATTCACGTGCACCGAAACGTAAGCCGACACGAGCTCGCGGTTCATGCGTTCGATGGCGGTGCTGATGGCGTGATAGCGATCGAGCTGCCCTTCGAGCAGCTTCTTGGCGCGCGCAGTCTGGGCAAAGCCGCCATAGATCAGGGCACCCATGGACGCGAAGATGGTCACCGCGACCATGATCTCGATCAACGTCATGCCGGCGCGTTTCATTGCTTCGTCCCCGTCCCGCCGCCACTGGTCGTGCCGCCGCCTCCAGTCGTAGTGCCACCGCCCGTTCCACCCGCCGGGTCGTCAGCATCCTCATCATCCGGAACGACCATCGGAAGCTCGTTCACGACGAACTGCACGACCGCCAGATTCTGTG
Source organism: Polyangiales bacterium (assembly GCA_046598735.1). Classification (GTDB taxonomy): domain Bacteria; phylum Myxococcota_A; class Polyangia; order Polyangiales; family DASUME01; genus DASUME01. Next base: position 4,651 of record JBKJIA010000008.1, on the reverse strand, counting down.
CGGATGAGCCTTCCTTCCAACTTACGGTCACGGTGACGCGACGCACCTGCTCTTCGATCAACGGCTTCATGATCGGAAAGGTAAACTCCATGACCATCGACTCGAGCGGGTCACCACCACCGCCGCCGCCCGCTGCGCCACCCCCAGCCGCACCACCAAGTCCTGAGAGCGCACCGAGTGGACCATTCAGGGGAATGCCTATCGCACTTGCGGGGTCCAAGCCGCCTGCGCTCGCGCCCCCGGCCGTGCCCTCTTGACCCAATGCGGCTTTGAGCGGGTTTCCCTCTTCATCTTCGCCGCCCATCTGGTCGGGCAACACAATGCGTTCGACTTTGTACTCGCACGAAAAGCCTTCGTGTTCTGCGTCTTCGCAGCATTCGTCGCGGCCCTCGAGCGTGCTGCCCGGCCAGCCTTCTTTCAGAATGCGCTCCTCGACCTCGGCCATTTTGCAGCGCACGAGCAGCGACGCGACACCCGTCATGCGTGCACGCTGTGCGATGCGAATGGCGCCCACCTGACTGGTGAATAGCGAGCTTAGTCCGACCGCCAAGATCACCACGGCGACCATCACCTCGAGCAACGTGAAGCCCGCTGTCTGCTTGAGTGTCATCGGTCCTCCACTTCGGTCGCGTTTTCGTCGCGCTGAGTGGGGTCGTCGATCAGCACCTCGGGCTCATAGGGCGCAGCGTGGACCTTACCTTGTCCACTCAGCGGATGAATCTCGACGGAGAAAATCGTGTTGTTGCGATCGGCAAGCTGGACGACGGCATGTTGTGTCTGACCGCTCGGAAAGAAGAACAGGTCGGTGACGCCTTCTTCGCGCGGGTCGGCTTCGTGGGCGACGATGACCTTGACGATCCGAATCCCGTCGCCAATCTCTTGCGTTGCCAGCCGCGGAATGGGCTTACCGCTCACCGACGAGATAGCGGAAAAAGGTGACACAGGAAACGAGAGCTCGTCGGGCTTGGCCATCTTTTGCTTGGCCGCTTCCCATGGATCGATGGCTGCACCAGGATCGCCACGATCCTCGTCCTCGCGCAGGGCTTCGCGCAAGGGAGCATCGCTGCGTACCAGGGTAATACGGCCATGGGCCTCGCTCAGACCGATCGTATGCTTGCCGAGATCCAGCGTCATTCTTACGGTCGTGCCCTGCGTAAGGGCGCGGTGGTAACCATACCGTGACAGCGCCATCACGCGCAGGCAGGCACTACGCAGGCTCGTGCGTGTGAGCGCGCCAAGTCCCATGCTCGCTCCGCCCGTTGCCAATGCCATGATCACCACGACGACCATGATCTCGATGAGAGTCAGGCCAGCGCGTGATCGAGCATGCGGGGGAAGGGCGAGCACAGGGGTTCACTTCTTCTTCTTCTTCGTCCCGTTGACGTCGTCTTCCGTATCGAACTCGCCATCCGGCCCCGCCGAGTCGACGGTGACTTCGGTGCCATCACACTGGATGCGGAACGGACGATCCCACGAATCGGTCGTGGCCTTACTCTTGTCGAGGATCTTGTCGGCGATCAGCTCCTCCACGGTCGCGCACTCGGTATTGTTGGTGGCGATGTACAGCGAAACGGCGGAGCGTACAGCCTCGAGCGCGGCTTCCGTGTTTTGAATCTTCGCCTTTTCAAGCGAAGGTAAGACAGCAAAGCCCACGCCTGCTGCGACCATGGCCATGATCACGACCACGATCATGATCTCGATCAAGGTCATGCCCTGCACGCGCCTATGCGCCGCGGCCCTGCGGCGGAAGGAGACTTTCGATAGTTTGCGCTTCTTCAACATGGTTAGGATCTCCTTGGGGGGTCACATTACGTTGTCGTCATCGAGGAAAGAGCCGCTGGGTCCAGCGCTCACCACCTCGATCTGCGCGTGCTCGCCTTCGGAGCAGCGAAAATACAGCGAGCGTCCCCAAGCATCCTTGGGTGATTCGTGCAGGTATTGGACGCCCGACTTTGGGGGATGCACGAGCTCGGGCAGGCCCCGCGGGCAACGCCCCACGTCGCGTACGAACTCGTGCGTCGCGCGCGCTACTTCGCTCAGCGTGGCGCGGGTATATAAGATGTCCGAGCGCTTTTCGCCGAGCACGGATGCACCCGCAGTGCCGGTTACTAATGCTATCAAGCTTAGTAGTGGCCAAATGCGCCTTCCCGAAAACAACACCGACAGCACGCTCTCACCGTGTTCCCAGGGCAAGGAGAGCCGCGAGTCTTGCGTTTTCTTACGCCTGACCACGTTAGCCTCCCGTCACGAAGTCGTTCATTTGCATGAGCGGCGTGAGGATTGCAAAGGTAATGCCACCTGTGAGTCCGCCCATGATGATGATCATGAGCGGCTCGAGCAGACTCGACATCGCCTGGACCTGCGCGTCGATTTGATCGTCGTACGCATCGGCCACGTTTTCCAGCATCGTTTCGAGCTCACCGGAGCGTTCACCAATCGCTATCATGTGCGTCACGATCGGCGGAAAGCGCTTGCTGCGCGCGAGTGGCTTCGCTATCGACTCGCCTTCGCGAATCGACGAGCGGGCTTCGTCCACCACGCGCATGAGCTCCGTGTTCACGAGCACGTTGCGGGTAATTTCGAGGGCGTTCAGCACGGGTACACCCGAGCGCAAAAGGGTGCTCAACGTCCGAGCAAAGCGCGCGCACGCAACCTTAGTGGTGAGTGGGCCGAAGATCGGTGCCGCCAGCACGAACAGATCCCACTGTTTGCGGCCTTCGGGTGAGGCGAGCCAGCGCCGAAATCCGTACACGATGCCCGCCACAGAAGCTATCAGCAGGTACCAATAGTCCGTAAAGAGATGGCTCGTAAACATCAGCAAGCGGGTGTACCAGGGCAGCACTTGACCGAAGTCTTCGAAGATGGCGCTCACCTTCGGCACGACCAGCGTCATCATCACCGTCACTACGCCGAAGGTCATGATCATCATCACGGCCGGATAGGCGAGTGCGCTCGAAACCTTACCCTTGAGACGGGCCTGGGATTCGAGCATATCTGCAAGACGCGCGAGCACCACGTCCAAGTTGCCCGCGGTCTCGCCGGCCATGACCATGTTCGTATACAGGTCATCAAAGATCTTAGGGTGGTTTTTGAGTGCGCTGTTAAACGCGATACCTTCGTTTACCTTGTCGCGCGTGTTAGTCAGCGCCGAACGCAAGTCGTCTTTCTCGACCTGCTCGATCAGCGCATCGAGCGCTTCCACGAGCGGAATGCCAGCCTTGAGCAAGGTGGCCAGTTGACGCGTAGTGAGCGCGAGATCGCTCTGGTTGACGCGCGAGAAGAAACGCTTGAAGTCGACGTTGCGCGCCTGCTTCTTCTTGGCGGCGCTTTCCTCTTCGACGCTGGTGACCATCACCCCTTGACGGCGCAAGGTGACGCGCAACGCCTTGGGGTTGTCGGCATCGTCAACTCCCTTGACGTCTTTGCCAGCAGCGTTGACGCCGCGCCATGCATAGACCGCCATCTTCTTACTCCAGGTCGCCGGCCTGTGTGGCCGCGAGAACTTCTTCGACGCTCGTCACGCCTTTTAGAATCTGTCGGGCGCCGTCTTGGCGCAACGTACGCATGCCTTGCTTCGTGCCCGTGCGGGTGATCGTGTTCGAATCGGAGTTGTTGAGGATGTCCTTACGCACGGCATCGGTAATTACGAGCATCTCGTAAATGCCGATACGACCGCGGTATCCCGTCTGTGCGCAGGCTTCGCAGCCCACGGGTCGATAGAGCAGGGGCCGAGCGTTCTTGTCCAGGCCTTCCACTTTGAGATCGTCCGTCGATACGAGCATGTCCTCTGGTTCGCCTGGCGTGAGAACCACGGACCGAGGGGGAGGCGTGCTGCCGGGGAGGGGCGGAAACGGACGCGGATCAATACCGAGCGAGCGCAAGTCCTCGTCGCTAGGAAGGTAAGGTTGCCGGCACTTGCTGCACAGGCGCCGCACCAGGCGCTGTGCCAACACCGCCATCAGCGACGACGAAATATGGAAAGGCTGAACGCCCATCTCGACCATGCGTGTGATGGCACCGGCCGCATCGTTGGTATGCAGTGTGCTCAACACGAGATGGCCCGTGAGCGAGGCGTGAATGGCGATTTCCGCAGTCTCATGGTCGCGAATTTCGCCGACCATGATGATGTCCGGATCCTGACGCAAAAAGCTGCGCAAACCCGAGGCGAACGTGAGTCCGATCTTAGGTTGCACCTGCATCTGTCCAATACCCTTGAGCTCGTATTCGACCGGGTCCTCGACGGTCAGAATGTTCACCTCAGGGCGATTCACCTTATTGAGGCACGCGTAAAGCGTCGTGGTCTTGCCGGAACCTGTCGGGCCGGTCACCAACACGATGCCATTGGGCCGTCCGATCAGATGCTCCATGGTGGAGAGCTGGTCCGGATCGAAACCCAAGTCCGTCAGGTCGAGAAGGATGTTTTCCTTGTCGAGCAGACGCATGACAATGCGTTCGCCCTTGGCCGTGGGGATGGTGGAGACACGAACGTCGATAAGCTTGCCTTGGATCTTCTTCGTGATGCGGCCGTCTTGAGGCAGGCGTTTTTCGGCGATGTTGAGGCCCGCCTCGATCTTCACGCGGCTGACGATGGACGGCAAAAAACCTTTGTGCGCTTGCTTGACGGGATAGAGCTCGCCATCGATGCGATTGC
>JBKJIA010000608.1:0-2993 GCA_046598735.1 Polyangiales bacterium | reverse complement strand
CGGGACATGAGCGGCCCCCTCGACACTAAACCATTGCTCGTGCGCGTGGCCCACGAGGAAGACGTGGAGCTCGCCCAAGCGCTAGTCTCGTCCTTGAGCGGCGCGTTCAACTTCTTCCTGCTGTTTGCCGATCAAGATCTGCGCGAGCGCTTCGGCGAAACTGAGCATGACCACGGCGCTTTGGCGCGCTGCTTTCGTTTTCCAATGACTACGCAAGTGTTCTATCCATAGAACGGATCTTAGTAAGCTTCTTCAATCAGCTAGGGGCGCCTACCTTCGAGCTGCAAGGTTCCCTTTTTGCGCACGACCATCCACTTAAACCCTCTGCCGCTGAGGCGGAGGTTGCCGATCGCTCATCGCACTCCGCGAAGGTGCGGATCGGTTGGGCCGGAGCCGATGGGGTAGGGTACCTGAAGTCCGTTTTGAAGAACCGTGCAGGTTCGTTCGTGCGCGACGACCTAGTCTTGATCACGAGCGGCCTCGAGCGCGACGTATATACGAACAAGGAGCGGTATCAGTTCGCAATCGCGGTGCTGAAGCTCGCGCAAAGTCAACCTGACTATCACTTCGTGTGGCGGCCGCGACCGGAAGAGCTATCGCACGTCGATGCCGCGAGCGTGATCGATTTCGTCGAGGAATACGGTGCGACCAACCTGCACGTAGAGAAGGCGGAAAGCATTCGAGAGCTCGTGCAGCGCTGTCACGTCGGGGTCGTCATGCCATCGAGCTCACTCTTGGAATTCGAAGCGGGTGCAAAGCCTGTGCTTGTTTACCAATGTCCGCGCAGCGAGGGCATCGTTTCCCCGCTGTGCGGCTTCCGAAATGCGTTCGACCTGGTCGACCGTTGGCCGCAACTACTCGCAGATCCCGCGTCGTTCCGGGTCGCCGTCGGCATGTCGCCACTGGACCCCGCGCGCCTGCGTGAACGCGTCGAAGGCGGGCTGAGGGGGTGGGAGCCGCCCAGCCACTGGTTCAGCCTTGCGCTTCAGTGCATCGCCTTGCTGCGAGACGGTCAGGCCACACGTGGCGAGCTTGAAAAGCTCTCCAGTGCAGTGGCGCAGGTCAGTCGCCGTGTCGGCACGGTGGAGAAGACCGTCAGTACCATCGATCGTAACCTCACTAAGGTCCCACCCCGCCTGACTAAGCTTCTGGAGCGCGTGGGTGTTCTGCAGCGTTCCACCCTGGCCTACAAGGCATTGAGATTGGTGTCCGGGCGTCGCTTGCGCGAGAACGAATCAGGCAAGGAATGAAGGCCGTCGGCGGCTCCCGCACGGGGAATCGATGAAGGTCGTGCAAGCAGTCATGCAGCGCAAGGAATGGCTCTGGCTACTGCTTGGCCCCGCCGCTGGCTTGCGGTGGAGCGGCGGCCGCACGCTACCTCGAGTTGAGGCCGTCTCGTTTACCATCGCCTTGATGTTTGTCGGATTGGCCGGCGTGCTCGCCCAGGATTGGGTGGATGGCAACGGGAAGGTCCAGGAAACCGAGCCCGATCGGCCCCGCGCAGGCATTTTCCAAATCTTATGGTTGGGGCAATATGCGATCTTCGCGCTTGCGCTTGCCATTACGCCATTCGCTGCGCTGCTTACCGATCGCACAGGCTGGAAGATCCCGCTCTATGTATCGCTGCCGGTCGTGTTCAGCGGCCTGGCTTACTACCGCCTCAAGGGTGGCGAAGCATGGCAACGGAGCGCGGCCTCGGCGCACAGCATCCCCATGGCAGCACTGGTGGGAATCGCGCTATTTCGCGGCTTCTATCTGCATTCCACGCACGCTGGGTCGATCGGCCACGATACGCAACAGCATATCTTCTGGGCCGAGCACATTAGTGACTACGGGTTTCTACCCTATACGTCGCGTGATTCTGATTTCATCGTCAGCTATCCCCGGCTTTTTCATCTACTCGCTGCAAGTTGGAACGCGTTGGGGCTCATCGGTCCGATCGGCCCCTACGTCAAGGCGATGGGATTCTTGCAATCGGTCCTTGGTTGCGGCTTCTTCTGCGAGCTGGTGTTTGCAGCAAGGGACGTTTCGCGGAGCCCTCAGCGTCGTGACGTTGCGCCTGTCTTGATGGGTGTGTTCTTGTGCTGGCACCTTACCTTTGGGGATGGTCAGGATGTGTACCGCGTCGGGGACCTATCTGGGACGGCGCGCTTTGCCTCGGGTTGGATCATATTCGGCTTGCCACTGTTAGTTTTGGCCGACCGCATTGGGACCTTTCGCGACGCGCGCCCCTGGATCGTAGGCCTTGTCCCTGTTTTGCTGGCCGCCTCCATGGGGGTAAATCCTGTGGTTTCCGCCTTTTTCCTTCTATTCGGTGCTCCACTAGCGGGTGTCTTATTTGTTTTGAGCGGGCGTCCAAGGCCTACTATGCCCCTGGGTTTGCGGGCGCCGTTGTGCTGGGGCTCGGCCATAGCCGTCGCCCTGATAGCGGTAAACTCTTTCGTGGCCGTACTCCTCCTAAGTGCTGGCTGGGTGCGCGCGACCCTCAACTGGGCGGGTATTCGGAATTTCTCTTATGGCGTGGCGGCCGAGAGTTGGACGAATCCAGGTATTGGGCTCCGCGGACTCTGTCGAAAGGGGCTAGCTACTTGCGCCACCGATATCGTCCGGGAATCGCTAAGTAGCGCATCTACTTCGTACTGGGGAGCGCTACGCGGAGGCGACCTACCTGGGATATCCGCGACTCATCAGGTATGGTACTGGCTCACGTTTGCGGCGCCTTTGCTGATGCTCGCGCTGGTCGCGTCGCGCGCTGGCGGATCGATCGTCATGGTGCCGCGGGCCGCGAGACTTTTTGCCGCCATCGCATTCGGCGCGCTGCTTCCCGCCTTCTGCCTTACCTTAGGGAGCGAAGTCTTCAATCGCCTGATTGTTGTGGCTCCCACCTGGAGCATGCTCGCCGCTTATTACGCCCCCAAGGCGCTCTTTCTAATGACCTGGTGGCTTTGCGCGCTCGCGACTAGCTCGTGGTTGCTTGCCCCACCGCTACGGGT
>JBKJIA010000572.1:0-13254 GCA_046598735.1 Polyangiales bacterium | reverse complement strand
TGTACAAGATCTCGTAGCCGCGCGCCTTGAGCGACTCGAGATGTGGGCTTGCTTCGACCGTTCGGCGATTGGGGCCGAGCACGTAATAGATGGCGTTCTGAGCCTCGGGCATGCGCGCGCGATAGTCCGCAAGCGAGGTCAGCGCGGCCGAGTGCGAGCTTTCAAAGCGCATCAGCTTGGTCAAGCGGTCGCCTAGATCGGGCTCAAAGTGCAGGCCCTCTTTCAACACCGCGCCGTAGTTCTTCCAAAGACTCAGGTAGTCTTCCGGGCGCTTGTCTGCGATTTCGTCGAGTAGGTCGAGCACTTGCTTGACGACTTGCTTGCGGATGACTTTGACGATGCGCGAGTCCTGCAAGAGCTCGCGCGACACGTTGAGCGGCAAGTCTTCCGAGTCGATCACGCCGCGCACAAAACGCAGCCAACGCGGCAACAGCTCCTTGCAGTCGTCCATGATGAACACGCGTTTGACGTGCAAGCGCACGCCGTGGCGCTCTTCGGGCGAAAACAGATCGAAGGGCGGATGCTTGGGAATGAACACCAAGCCCGTGAACTCTTGCGTACCTTCGATGCGGAAGTGTTTGCGAGCGAGCGGCGCTTCGAAGTCGTGCGTCAGATGGGTGTAGAACTCATCGTACTGCTCGTCCGTAATGTCGCTGGCTTTACGCTGCCACAGCGCGCTCGCTTGATTGATACGCTCGTAGCTGGTCTCGCCGTCTTTGACGGTGGCAAGCTCGATCGGATAGGCGATGTAATCTGAGTATCGAGAGACGAGCTTACGGATCTGCGCAGGCTTGAGGAAGTCGCGCTGGTCTTCGCGCAGGTGCAAGATGATCGAGGTGCCGCGCTCGCTGCGTTCGCCAGGGCCCACGCGGAAGCTGCTCTTGGCATCGGACTCCCAACGGAAGGCCTGGTCTTGCAAACGCTTGCGCGAGATCACTTCCACGCGATCGGCGACCAGGTATGCGCTGTAAAAGCCCACGCCGAACTGTCCAATCAAGTTGAGGTCGCGCTTTTCTTTCAGTTCCGACAGCAGCTCGCGCGATCCAGAGTGAGCGATCGTGCCCAGGTTTTTCACCAGCTCGGCTTCGTCCATGCCGATGCCATTGTCAGAAAGAGTAAGGGTGCCGGCAGCCTCGTCCGGTGTGATGCGGATGCGTAAATGCTCTCCGCCGTCGGGGGCTTCGATCGCAAAGAAGCGCTCTTTATCGAGTGCATCGGACGCGTTCGAGAGCAGCTCCCTCAGAAAGATCTCCTTGTTGCTGTACAAGGAGTTGATCACCAGGCTCAAGACCTCGCTGACCTGGGCCTGAAATGCGTGCTCTTTCATGTGCGCGTTCGTCATGTCTCCTCCGCCGGATTCGTCCCGGGAACTTGTGGGCTGCGTGCGCTGTAGCCGCGCTGTAGCCGCGCGCCAAAATGGCCATTCACAGCCCCATGTCAAGGCGTGTGGGCCGCGTGCTCGCCGTTGCGATGTGCGGACGCGCGCGGGACCCAGCGCACGCGCGCTATTCGGGCGGGCCCGCGCTATTCCGGGGGGCGCGCGCTATTCGGGCGGGCGCGCCAACGGATGCGTGCCCGACGCACGCGGATTGTAGGCCACGCGCTCAGGCAACCAGCGACGCAAGGTTGCGTCGAGATCGGTCAGGGTCACTGGCTTGGGTACGTAATCATCCATGCCTGCCGCCAAGCAACGTTCGCGATCGCCCTGCATGGCGTTGGCGGTCATGGCGACGATCGGAATGCGACGACCCGTGCCCTCGAGCTCGCGAATCGCACCGGCGGCACCAAAGCCATCGAGCACCGGCATCTGACAATCCATCAAGATAATGTCGAACTCGCTCTGTTTCATGGCTTCGACGGCCAGCTGCCCGTTTTCTGCGACCTCGGCGTCGCAGCCCAGCATCTCGAGCGTGCGCACGGCGACCTTCTGATTGACGAGGTTGTCCTCGGCGACGAGCACGCGTGCGCGCAGCTTACTTTGTACGGCCGGCGATTCGCCGACGCGCACGCGCTTGGTCGAAGGACTCGCGGTCAGGCCGAGCACGTTGCTCAAGCCTTCGTGCAAGGCGATGCGTCGCAGCGGTCGCGCCAAACATAGGGTTGCGCCGGCTTCGCGCGCCGCATCGCCTACGCTGCGTTGCCCTATCGCATACAACACCACCACGGGCGTACTGTGTGAAATGCCGAAGAGCTCTCGCACTTTTTGCTTGGAGTCTGCTTCGCTCGAACCCAATGCCAGCTCCAAGAACACCAAGTCGTGGGTGCCTTGTTCGGTCAGCGGCGTGCGCGCGATGCTGTCGGCTAGGTCGATTTTGGCTCCGAACGGCGACAGCTGATACTCGAGAAACTCGCGCGTCAACGGATGTAGACCGAGCGCCAAGATGCGCGCACCGCTCAAGGCGCGCGGTAAAAAGAAGCTGCCCGTGGTGCGGCCGTGCGCGGTCCCAAAACGTGCGGTGAACGAAAACGTGCTGCCTTCGCCAGGCGCGCTCTCCACCAACATACGGCCGCCCATCAGTTCGACGATCTGACGTGAAATCGCCAGGCCTAGACCCGTGCCGCCGTACTCGCGCTGAATGCTGCGATTGGCTTGCGCGAACTCTTGAAAGAGATTCTTTTGCTGGTCGCGCGAGATGCCCATACCGGTATCGGTGACATCGAAGCGGATGAGTGCGGTATCGCGATCGTGACCCACCACCGTGACGCGTAAGCAGACCTGACCACGACTCGTAAACTTGATGGCGTTGCCGAGCAGGTTCGTTATCACCTGACGTAAACGCCCGCGATCACCTTGCACCCAATCGGGCACGCGTGCGTCGATGATGCTCGCGATCTCCAGGCGCTTGTCATGGGCTCGCGCCGCCAGCAGCTCCACGATCTCTTCGAGCAATGCCCGCAAAGGGAAGGGTGCACGACCGAGCTCGATCTTACCGGCCTCGATCTTCGAGTAATCGAGCACGTCATCCAAGATCGAGAGCAGCGCCTCGCCGGAGTTGCGGATGATCGTCGTGTATTCGCGTTGCTCGGGCGTCAGACGCGTCTGCAACATCACGTTGGTCATGCCGATCACGCCGTTCATGGGCGTGCGAATCTGGTGGCTCATGGTCGCAAGGAAACGACCCTTGGTGCCCGCGGCTTGCAGCGCATCGCGGTGCGCTTGATCAAGCTCGCGCTGTAGTTCCTTGAGCTGGGTTACATCGCGCACGATGGCGATGACTTCGTGCTCGCCGCCCTTCACGAAGCGTGCTTCGTGATCATGACGCACTCCCTCGCGCTCAATCTGATAGTCGAGGCTCACCACCTCACGCGTCTCGATGGCTTCGTTGATGCATTCGATGGCTTCGGCCGCCACGTCCGCAGGCATGACTTCGGAGACGTTGCGTCCGAGCTTCTGCGATTCGTCCTGACTGTCGGCAGCAGGTGAGGCTTGAAAGCCCAGGATCGTGCCGGCGCGATCGATGCGATAAATCGTGTCGGGTAACGCTTCGAGCAGCGCGCGGCTTTCTTCTTCGGCGACGCGCAGCTCGGCTTCGGCCCCACGGCGCTTTTCCAGGCGTTCCTTGAGACGCGCGCTCAAATCGTGGATGCGGCCCAACACGAAACCACACAGTACGGAGGCTATCGTGGCAAAGAGAAAGCCCGTCATGGACGCGCCCTCGGGAGCGCCGTAGACGGCCCAAGCAAGCGCAGCGGGCACGGCCGCGAACAGTCCGGTCCACATGCCCGTGCGCTGTCCGAGCAAATAGCCCGCGAGCGCAACCGGGATGATGCTCAGGGTGCCAGCGAAGGCGATCGTGCTCGGCACCGCGCAAATGCCGCTGTAGGCCGCGGCCGCAGCGACCACCAAATGTTGGCGAGTGCGCAGGCTCATGCGCGGCGTGGTGCCCGCGGTCATACGCGCTGTTGTGCCTGCAGTCACGCGTGCCGTCATAGGGCCGCCCCGCTCGCCGCACGCTTCATCCTTGCCATCCCTCTTCGCATTAGACCACAGCCAAACCCGTTTGAGCTCGGGCGCACCTGCTTGCGCGCGCGAAAGGTGGGCGCGAATCGTACCTTTCCTTGGCCTTGCATGCTTGCCGAAGGCTGCCGGACCGTGTGTTTACTCGGCGGCCAGGCCTTGGAGTAAGAGCGCGCGCGGATAACCCATGGTGAAGCGCGCGTTGATTTCGCAGCGGGGATTCAGGGTCACCGCTGCTTCGGCATCGCGATAGCGAAAGCCATCAATGCCGAAAGGGCCGAAATATCCAGCCGCGAACAACGCGGCCGCCGTCTCGCGCACGCAGGCTTCGAGCGTCACCTCTTCCCCGTGGCTGAGCTCGGCCGGCCCCGTGGCTACGCTTTGAAAGCGGCCCATGGCATCGCAGCGCTGCTCGCGCGCGGGGCCAATGCACACTTTACCTGCCCGTGTGATGTAGCCATGTCGCGAAACATCGAGCAGGCGTTCCACCCACGGCTCAACTTGCACGCCTTCGCCGCGGGCAAAGCTGCGCGCGCAAAAACCTCGTGTGGAAGCATCGAGCAAGCCGTCGCGCACGCGCCGTTGCTCGCGACCTGCAAACGAAAACGCTCGCTTGATCACGTAAGTACCTGTGGGCGATGGGGTCTGAAGCTGCGCTTCGAGCGCGTCCATGTCGCGCGCAAAACACGCCTGACGCAAGCCATGCCCAAGCCCCGCACAGAACGCACGATCGTTGACGCGTTGCAACACCGTAAGGTCGGGCGCTGTTGGCGGCGTGAGCCCAAGTTGCGCGATGCGCGCCAGCGCGCTCGGTGTGGGGCAGAATGCGAGAACCGTAAGATCGCAGGCGACCTCCATGCCCGGCCGCAGCAGCAGGTCTTCTGCACTCACCAGATCGCTCACGCTCCCAGCCAGCTGTGCTGCGCGCGCGCTCATACGCGCGTCGGTTCGATAGCCGACTGGATCCTGGAGCTCCAGGTCGGCGTCGAAATTCAGGAGCCACGCGAGACGGGTTGCCATTGTTCCAGCCGATTCAAAAAGTTCGCATCCATGCTGGCCGCTTGGCGCGCAAGCCGATTGATCGGATCGCCCCGCATCACCATGGGCGAAAGCGGCTCCGGCAGCGCGCCACACCAGCGCTCGAAGGTGAGCTCGCCTTCGAAGGCGCGAAACCAGTGGGCGGCGAACGCTACGTGCGCGATCTCTTCGTGGGCGACGAGCTCTTGCAAGCGCGCGCCGTTTTCGTCGCCCACCGCGCGAAATCGCTCCGCAAACCTATGCGTGTGATCGAGGTTGCCCGCCTCGAAGCCGAGGCCCATCACGGCCACGAACGCGGTGGCGGAGCTTGCGTGGGGCACGCGCTTCCAGAACCAATCGCGCACCGGAAAATCGCCCACGTGAAAGCCCAGCTCTTCGATGTGCGTCGCGTACAATTTCATGTGCCGAATCTCGTCTTGGCACACGCCGAGCAGACCGCGCTTGAATGCCAGCGGCGTGTCCGGAAAGGCCAGCACGGCCCAACACATCAGCTCGGCCGCTTGCAGCTCATGGTGCAGGAAGGTGTGCAGCAGCGCCGCTCGCTTTTTGGGATCCCGCAAGGCGCCTGGACCGGGTGTCTTACTCTTGTCCCAGCAGACATTCAGCTCGGGCGGGCGGCCCGGCTGGGTCAGGCGCAAGGGCGCGCACTCGACTGAGAGCTGAGGCGCCGGGCGCGGCGCTAGCTTATCTGCGAGCCGCTCCGTGGTGACGTAGTCGTAGGCCCAGCGTTGTAAGCTGGCCTCGGGCGGCAATGCGTCTTTCGTCTCGGTCATTCCCATGCTGTCTTCGCGCCTGCGCACGGCGTCTTGATGCTTTGAATGTCCGTTAGAAGCTCGCGGACCAGACCTGGCGCGGCGTTGTCTGCAAAGCCGAGCTCCACGCAATCGGAGATGCCACCGAAGCGCGTCTCGATGGCCTGCTTCAAGCCAGAGTAAGGTGCCACGGCCGAAAAGGTATGCACTACCTCATCGGGTACGGTGGCCGCCATCTTCTGCCAGTCACCCTTGCGCGACAGCCGATTGAGCTCCGCGCCCAGGTCTTGCCAGCCGTGAGCTTCGAGCACGGGTAGGTAACTGGGAGTGGAACCATAGAACGCGACTCGGTAACGGATAAACTCGAACATCTGTTTAACCGTTTCCTCGTCCGGCCCAGTGGCAATGAAACCACCACCACAAATTTCAAAGCTGTCACGCGACTTGTTTCGGGAAGCTAACCCCTTCGTAATCGCTGGCATGGCTACCTCTTCCAGATACTTACGAGTGGCAAAGCCGTGCAGCCTTACCCCGTCGCAAACCTCCCCAGTCAACTCCAACATGGCTGGGCGCACGGCAGCCGCGAAGACGGGCACAGGAGGTAGGCCGGTAGGCTCCGGCGAGAACTCTGGAGTCATCAAGGTAAACTGGTAATGTTCCCCTTCGAATTTGAGCTTCTCCTTCTTCTCCCAGGCCCGCCAGATGGCACGTAAGGACAGGATGTACTCGCGCAAGCGCTCCTTGGGCTTCTCCCACTTCACACTGAAGCGTCGCTCGTTGTGCGGCTTCACTTGCGTGCCGAGACCGAGTGCAAAACGACCCTTGGATTCGCGCTGCAGGTCCCATGCGATGTTCGCCACCACCATGGGGCTGCGTGGAAAGGCCACTGCGATCGCTGTGCGCAAACCGATGCGTTCCGTGACACCCGCGGCCAGGGCCAGTGGAAAGAATGGGTCGTGAGCAATCTCAGGCGAGGCAAAGCTATCGAAGCCCACTTGCTCTGCGAACAACGCGGCCTTTTGCGCGGAAAGCCATGAACCTTGAGGAGAAAACGCTTCGACTCGCATGGGACCTCATTGGACGGAACGGCTGCGCGATGACGACGCAATGCCAACGCAATGACATACAGAACGGGCGAACCTGCTGCAATGCGTCATGACCGTAAGCAGCGTTGGTCCCGTCTGCTTTCCAATTCCGGCCGGGCTCTGCCCGATTCATGCTAGGTCTGTGGCGTGTCGAACCGCTCTGCTCAGGCCGCAGCCTACGCACTCTGTTGCGCTCTTTCCTCCGGCTCCGCAGGTACTGGCTGCGCGAATGAAGCACCCGCACAGGGAAAGCCCAAGCCCGTGCTGCCACCTTACGATCTGCTGCGACCCACAGATGGCTTGCCGGCGCCACAGCCGCGCGCCGCTGATTTTCGTCGTGGCATCTCGCTGGGCTTGTTCGTAAGCAGTCAAGAAGATGAGATCCGCAAGCCCCTGTACAAGCAGTTTCTAGATGAGATTAAAGATCAGGGCGCATCTGATATCGAGCTCGTGGTGCGTTGGTCTCAGACGGATGTAAGTGCGATCGAAATCTCTCCTCACTCTATTGAGAGTGTAGACGACGACTTACTAACTTGGGTCATGGATGAAGCCAACGAACGCGACCTAAGAGTCTTCCTCATGCCCATCCTCGATGTGGAGGATCGGAGTATGGGTCGTTGGCGAGGCACACTCGCCCCGGCCGACTGGGATAGGTGGTGGTGGAGTTACCAACGCTTCATCATGCATTATGCTCGGCTCGCAGGCGGACATAAGGCTTCCTTGTTCTCTGTGGGTAGCGAGCTACTTAGTACCGAGCAACAGTCAGATCGCTGGCGCGGCCTGATCGCCGACGTGCGTAAGGTCTACTCGGGACAGCTCACCTATTCTGCGAACTGGGATCACTTCGAGCCGGTCTCGTTCTGGGATGCACTCGATGTGGTTGGCATCACGGGCTATCACGAGCTCGTAGCCCAAGCTTCGGTGGAGCCCGGGCGGCCGACTGCGACGCCGGCATCGGCCGGAGGAATCGCAAAGGCGAGCCCCAACGGAACGAAGCGCCTCAGTGCACCGAACGCCGCACGCGCGGCCAGTGGGCCCAGCGACGAAGCGCTGCTCAAGGGCTTTGCGCCATTCGTCCATCGCTTGCGCAGCTGGGCGATGGCAGAAGGACACCGCTATCTGTTTACGGAAGTCGGCTATCCCGCGCAGGCGCACGCGGCGCTGCGCCCGTGGGATTACCGCATCTCCGGACCTGCAGACCCGCTGCTGCAACTACGTTGCTATCGCGCACTCTTCAAAACCTTCCACGGCGATCCACGCCTGACGGGCCTCTACATGTGGAATTGGTTTGGCGAAGGCGGGCTCAAAGACGGCTCCTATACGCCGCGTGGCAAACCGGCCGCCAAGGTCCTCGAGCATTGGTACCGCGGCAGCATGAGCCCTGCCGACCGTGCTCTACGGGCCGCGCAATTGCAGGAAAAAAAGGCCGGTCGACCGATCACGGCCTTGCCCAAAAGCGCTCATTGACCCGCAATATGAGCATCTTCCATCGCTATCAGGTCGCGCTCGCACTGCTCTGCTTACTCTCTGCGCTCGCCGTGCCGCAGACAGCCAAAGCTGGCCCGTGGACGAAAAGCCCAGGGCAGTACTACGCAAAGGTAAGCCTGGGCGCGTACTTCGCGAGCGGCTTTCGCGATGCCTCCGGCGTCTTTCAGAATAGCGTCAAGTACGCTTCGCTCTCCCCCGCATTGTATGGCGAAGTTGGCGTGCTCAAGAATCTGCAGTTGTCGCTCTACGCGCCCTTCATGATCGCGCGCAACAGCTACGATGGCAGCGCCACCAACCTTGCCAATGCGCGCGCCAACAACGAATACGTACGCACGTCGATGGGCGACACGATGCTGGCCATCCAGTGGTCATCGCCGTGGCTCACCTTACCCCATGCCTTACGGTTCGAAGCCAAGCTACCCTTATATAATGTCAACGCGCCGCGCGGTGGCCAGCAGACGGCCTTTCCGGCGCCGGGTGACGGTCAAGTAGACCTCACGATTTGGGCATCGCTCGGTAAATCATTCGAGTCCATTCCGCTCTACCTGATAGGTGAGCTTGGACATCAGTTCCGTACCGAAAAATGGCTGTTTGAAGAGCCACGACTCGCGGAACCTACTTACTCAGACTCGCTGCGCTACTTTGGTCAGGCGGGGTTGCGCTTTCTCGAGAACAAGTACGCAACGCTGAGCTTTACCGGTGTAGAGGCGTACGATGCCGGCAAGTATACTAAAGGGTGGATGACCTTGGGTCTCGGCCTGTTCTTTCCAGTGGGTACACGCGGCTTCGCGCTCGAAGCCAATGCAGATCAAGCCCTGCGCGTCGTGAATACGGCCAAGGGCACGGCAGTAGGTCTCGGAGTGTCACTCTCCAAGTGAGGTGTTAGCAATGGCCACCCTTAGTATGCGCAACGGTCTTCTCGTATTGAGCCTCGCTGGCCTCGGTAGTTTCAGCCTTAGCAGCAGCGGCTGCGGCTCTTACGTAAAGTACGACGGCAACGATCCCACGCAGCGCGCGGGCGACTTGACGGACAGTGGGCTTGCGGTCGAGCTCACTCCCGCCGGCACGTTCGACCACAGCCTGCTTTCCAGTGTGCTCACGCAATACGTAAGCTTAGTGGGCGAGCAGGCGTTGCTTGATTACGACGGAATTGCCGCGAATCCCCTGGCCGTGGCAGCGCTCAACGCCTATCGCGCGGACCTTGCCAGCGTCGATCCGGAAGCCCTCCAAGGGCAGTCACAGCGCTTGGCTTTTTGGCTGAACGCATACAACGCGAACGTGATCGGCGGCGTGCTGGCCAGCTATCAGGGAAACCCCGAGTTCAGCGTGATCACGTCCGGCACGTTCTTCAACACGCGTGCCTACCTTATCGCGGGTCTGATGCTGTCGCTCGACGAGGTAGAGCATGCCGTAATCCGCGGCGATTGGGATCATCCGAATGTGGCGGGCTCGCCGTCGGAAGAGAAGCTGCGCGTGTTCCATGCTTCGCTGTGGGGTAAACAGCCCGTCAATGCGCGCATTCACGTAGCGCTCAACTGCGCGGCTTTGAGTTGCCCCAACCTTTTGCAAAAGGCTTGGCTGCCAGGCACTTTGCCGCAGGACTTGCAGAAGGCTCTGGAAGCGTTCTTGGCCGATCCGCTCAAGGGTGCAGGCGGCGATGGCGTGTCGCTGCTGTTTACTTACTATAAGACTGACTTCGATGCCGAGGCCGGCAGCGTGAGTGCCTTCATCGACCAGAACCGTAAGGGTGGCCTCAGTGGCGTCGAGGTCGGCAAGAGCTTGGAGTACGACTGGGCCCTCAACATCAAACGGTAAACCCATGACAGAAGCTACAAAGCGGCGCGTTGCGTTGGTCACAGGCGCGGGTAGGGGGATCGGCCGCGCGATCGCCTTGGGGTTGGCCCAAGATGGCATCGACATCGCGGTCAACTATCAACGCGATCAGTCAGCGGCCGATCTGACAGTGACTGAGCTGCGCGCGCTCGGCATACGCGCCCATGCCTACCGGGCCTCCGTCGACAACTTTGCCGATGACCAAGCCATGGTCGAAGCGGTGCTGGCAGACTTCGGCGGCCTCGACATACTCGTTCACAACGCCGGCATCGCGAGTCGCGGCAAGAGCGTGGCCGATACCGATCCCGACGAAGTGATGCGCGTGATGGCCACGCACGCGTTTGCCGGCCATTCACTCGCCAAGTTATGCATCCCTACCATGCGCACGCGTGGTCGCGGCGACATCGTCATGATCTCGTCGGTCGCAACCAAACTTTTGAGCCCCAATGGCGCGCCTTACAACATGGCCAAGGCAGCCCTCGAGGCACTCGCGTTCACGCTTGCCAAAGAAGAGCGCAAGCATGGCATCCGCGTCAACGTGGTCGCGCCCGGCTTGGTCGAGACGGACATGGGTAAACGCCTAGTGCGCGCCACCATGGGTGTTACGGATCTTAGGACCTTAGATTCTCGCATGCCCTTTGGTCGCGTATGTCAGCCTGAGGATGTGGCGAGCGCGGTGCGCTTCCTCGTCTCGGAGCGCGCATTCTATCTGACCGCAGAGAAGCTATCGGTCGACGGCGGCGGTTCCGGCAATCCCTGGTAACCGTAAGGTTGCATTGACGGCCGACGGCGGAAACTGGCGGACGCGGCACACAGCCTCACGTAAGCGCGCGAAACCTGTGCCAAGTGGCCCGGCGCGCCTGTCGCAATGCTCTCCCGAAAAGGAGAGTCACCATGTCACGCGATGCCATCCACGGTCTTACCATCCTTAGCTTGGCCACCCTCGTGGGTTGCGCCCCACTGGACACGTACGCAGCAGGCGAGCAGATCGACCTGAGTGTTGAGAGCGCTTCGCTTCAGAGCGCGGCCGATAAGCTGCTTGTGTTCGGCATGAAGCAGCCTGTGACGCTCACTCGCAGCGCTACGGCGCAAGCATTTACCTTCGAGCTGTCCGATCGCGCATCGGTCGTGTTGAGCACGCACGCCGATGAATCGGGCCGACAGGTGGACACGGTGCTCGCGCTGTACCGCGAACGCGCACACGGTTGGGGGCCCGTGTTTGCGAGCAACGATGACTACGACCACGCGCGCTTCAGCAACATAACGCGCGAGTTGCCGCAGGGCCGATATCGGTTGCAGGTCAAAGGCTTCAGGCGCGCGAGCGTCGGCAGTTTCACGCTGGCTTCGCGTTGTGTGGGCAAGGGCTGTCCACCCCTTGCCACTTCATGTCTGTTCGGTGCAGACGCGTCCGAGCTCGGCCATCGCAACGAGGTGGTAGTTTCGCGCAGCGACAGCATCTCGGCCGCGGACCAGGTATTCGGGGAGCTGCAGCACCAGCAATTCCTGCAAGCCGTGCGACTGGCAGCGCCCGAGGCGCGCGATGTCACCGAGGCCCTGACGCGGGTGGATGGCGGCACGGTTCAACGCTCCTGGCTGTGGGATGCGCTCGGATCCCGTCAGTTCATCGCCTATCAGTATACCTTTCAGCAAATCACCTATGGCGCGGTGTTTACCCAAAATGCAGCCGAGCTCGTGGCGCGTGTCGAAGCGGGCACATTCACAGCGTGTTCAGTGCGACCTGAGCATTGTTTGTTCGGTAACACCTATCATGAGCTGCGCGAGAGCCGAGCGTTCCAGCTAGAGTCCGCCAGTGTGGTCACGCCTGCGACTGTGGCGGAGCTCTCGACGCTGCAGCAAGCGCAGCTGCTCGCTGCCGTGCAAGTCGCGTACGAAGAGGCAAGCGACGGCTCCGCACTGTCATCAGTCGATCAAAACGAAATCAACCGCGTGCTCCTGCGCGAGCGGGCCAGCGGCCGCAGCTTCACCGCGTACGAGTACGGCGCAGGCGACAACTCTTACGGTGCCGTGTTCGAGAGCGACAGCACCAGCATGGCCACGCAAATACAAGACGGCGACCTTTACGGGTGCCGCGTGTTTGCACCGTAAACCTTACAGTTTGATCTGACCCGCGCGCGCCAGCGCCTTGGCCTCGACGGCTTGGATCTCGACATAACCTTGCGAGCTAACGGGATTGAGCCCTTCGCTCTTTTCCATCGACGCATCTTCTTGGTTATAGAGCGAGCCAGGGCAATCGCGTAGCGCTTGGAAGTAGATATTACCCTTATACAGACCGAGATCTACCGTGGCGCTTGCCGGCTCCGAAAGTACGTCGATGGCCGTGAGCGCTGCCCTGACGGTCGGATCGAACAAACGCCCATCGTAGATGTGGTCCGCTACGATTTTGGACAAATCGCCGAACAGCTTGGTGGCGCGGCGATCGAGCACGGCTTGATACACGGCGCGCATGCCCGCTCCCAAAATCTCCATGCCCGGCGCTTCGTAGACACCGCGACTCTTGGTGCCGATCACGCGATTTTCGAGCGCGTTGCGCATCCACACGCCGTTGCGTCCGCCGATGCGATTGGCTTCCAGCATCGCCTCCACGGGCGAGAGCGACTTACCATTGATGGCAACGCAGCGTCCCTTTTCAAAACGCAGCTTCACATTCTCAACGCGATCGGGCGCCTTCTCTGGCCACACACCCATAATCGGATCGACGATGGTGCACGGAGTCTCGATCGATTCGAGATCTTCCGCTTCGTGCGACAAACCCGCGAGGTTGGCGTCGGTCGAGTAGCGCTTCTTGGGGCCTACGTCCGCCTCGATGCCTTGATCGCGCAGATAGAGCGCCATCTCTTTGCGGCCCGGAAACTCTTCGAGCAGCTTGGCATCGCGCCAGGGTGCGTAGACCTTCATGTCAGGCGCGAGCACGTTGGTATAGCGCTCGAAACGCAGCTGATCATTGCCGCGCCCGGTGGCGCCGTGGGCCAACACCGTACAGCCCTGCGCACGCATGGCGCCTAGCAGACCGCGCACGGTGACGGCACGCCCAAGCCCGGTCGTGTTCCAGTAACCACCGTCGTAGGTCGATTGCGCTTTG
>JBKJIA010000534.1:0-2892 GCA_046598735.1 Polyangiales bacterium | reverse complement strand
GATTGAAGTCGAGCGCTGCCGGCAAGCACAACGCGTTGGCTAGGCCGTGATGTAAATCGTGCTCGGCGCCGA
Source organism: Polyangiales bacterium (assembly GCA_046598735.1). Lineage (GTDB taxonomy): Bacteria > Myxococcota_A > Polyangia > Polyangiales > DASUME01 > DASUME01. Next base: position 2,820 of record JBKJIA010000534.1, on the reverse strand, counting down.
GCGGATGCGCGAGCGAATGACAGACGCCCAGGCCCTTTTGGAAGGCGACCGCGCCCATCATCGACGCCTTGAGCATGAAACCGCGCGCTTCGAGATCGTGGGGCGCCTTCACCGCGCGCTCCAGGTACTTGGCCACAAACTTCATACCCTTGAGTGCAATCGCGTCCGCCATCGGATGATCACCCTTGGCAAGGTAAGCCTCGATGTTGTGCGTGAGCGCGTCAAAGCCCGTAGCCGCTGTGATCGGCGCAGGCAACGACTCCGTCATGCGCGCATCGAGCAGCGCCACGTTCGGGATCAAAAGCGGATGGAAAAAGATCGTCTTTTTGCCGGTGGCCGCGATCGTTGCAACAGCGCTACGCCCAACCTCGCTGCCCGTACCCGCCGTGGTGGGGATGGCGATCATCGGCGGAAACTGCGCGCGCATCTTACTGTCGCCGCCCTTGGCGTCATCATACTCGTGTAATGGTAAGGTCTCCGTGGCAAGGATGCGCACGAGCTTTGCGACGTCGAGTGCAGCGCCGCCGCCCACGCCCACGACGGAGTCGGCTTTGGCATCCCGATAGGCCTGGGTCGCGCTCTGTGCTTCGGCTTCAGTCGGATTGCTCGAGATGGCGTCAAAGCGCTCGCTCTCGATACCCGCTTCACGCAACGATGCGACCACGGGCTCGACCAGGCCCGCGCGCGTCACGCCCGGATCGGACACGATCAGAACGCGCGTGGCGCCGAGCTTCTTTGCTTCAGCACCTACGTCCCGCACCGCATCCACGCCGAACAAGATACGCGTGGGGTAATTCCAAGAGGCCTCTGCCATGTGTTCTCCTTGCGCAATGACTGCCGCAAACTGACCCGCGCGCCTTCAAGCAGGACGCCTTCAAGACCGAGCGGGCGAATGACTATTCTACCGCCGCTCGTGCGCCGCGGTGTACTCCATAGATTTCGTCGATCAGGACCGCATAGCGCTCTACCACCTCACGCCGACGCACCTTGAGCGTATGGGTAAGTGTTCCGTCCTCGATGCTGAAATCGCGCTCGAGCAGGCCAAAATCCCGGATTTTCTCGAATTGGCGGAAGCTCTCGGAGCAGCGCTCGATCTCGCGCGCAAAGGTCGCACGCACCTCTGGGTGCGCGAGTAGCTCCGCGTCATTGGCCGGCCGCAAACGCTGCTCGCCCGCCCATTCGCGCACGAATTCCAGGTCCGGGACGATCAGCGCGATGTTGTGCGGGCGGCCGTCACCGTGAACCATGACGTTGTGAATGAAGCGTGAGGCTCGCAGCTCCACCTCGAGCGGAGAGGGCGCGACATAGCGACCATTGTCGAGCTTGAACTGCTCTTTGATGCGCCCCGTCACGAATAAAAACCCGTCGTGATCGATGAAACCAAGGTCGCCCGTACGTAGGCCGCCATCCTTGCCGATCATCTTCGCAGTGTCTTCGGGCAGCTTGTGATAACCGCGCATCACGTTGTCACCGTACACCACGATCTCACCATCGCGCGTGTTGGGGCCGACGCTGTGATCGATCACCACTTTCACATCCGGTAACGGCTTACCGACGGAGCCGAGCTTACGTGCGCCCGGCCAATTCGCGCTGACGATGGGCGATGTTTCGGTCAGCCCGTAACCCTCATAGAGCGTAATGCCCAAGCTATCGACGAGCTCTGCAACCTCGGGCGCAAGCTGCGCGCCGCCGCTCACCGCATAGCGAACGCGACCCCCAAACTGCTCGCGAATGCGGTCGAACACGAGCTTGTCGTACAGCTTCATTTTGAGCTCTACGATGCCGCGCGCGCGCCCGTCCTTGCGAATCCGTCGACGAATACGCGCATTGTCGAGGCCGTCTTCGAACAGCCGTCGCTTGAGCGAGCCTTCCTTGCGAATGCGCGCTTGCAGCGTGTCGTAAAGCCGATTCCAGAGCTTGGGTACGCTGAATAACAGCGTGGGTCGCACCTCCCGTAGGCTCTTCATGATCTCGTCTTCGCTCGGCGCGATGGCGAGTGCCGCACCGACCGAAAACAGACCGTAAAGCTCCACGACCTGACCAAAACTGTGGGCCCAGGGCAAAAATGCCAGCGACACATCCTCAGGTACGACTGGGAAGATTTGGTGCAGCGCGCTCAGATTGGACGCCACGTTATGATGCGTAAGCTCGACGCCTTTCGGTCTGCCCGTGGTGCCTGACGTGTAGAGGATCATGCACAATGACGAGGGATCCGGATGCACAACGGACGAGCCTTCACCATGCGACGGTGCCAGCAATTCATCGAGCGTCATGACACCCGGCACAGCCCGATCACCCAGGCACACGATGTGCGGCGTCGGGTCGAGATCGGCGCGCCAACCATTGACCGTGCTGGCAGCTTCAATGCCAGAGCTGAACACGAACAACGGCGCCGCATCGCGCAAGATGTCGAGCCAATCGTCGTAGCGTTGGTACGGGTAAATCGGCACGAGCACGCCGCCCGCGCTGTAGGTGGCAAACGCAACTACCGCCCAAGCCACCGAGTTAGGTGCGATTAACGCCACGCGATCGCCCGGCTTCAAGCCAGCGTGAATGAGCGCCGAGCGCAGCGCATCGACCTGGCTACCGAAATCTCGGTAATTGAGCCATTGCCAAGCGCGCGTATCGCGTGTGCCGAGCATCGGCCGACCCGAGAACTTCTGAATGCTCGTTTCGTAGAGCTCGCAGAGGTTGGTGTACTTCGGTCGCTCGGCCATCTGTAGTTCCGGAGGAAGGATTCGAACCTTCATTAGCGGATCCAAAGACCGCCGTCCTGCCCTTAGACGACTCCGGAGAAAAGTTCCCCCTATGTAACGTATG
>JBKJIA010000380.1:0-10014 GCA_046598735.1 Polyangiales bacterium | reverse complement strand
CACGGTGTCTTCATGTCCGGCTGGGATGCACCAGTCGCATTTGAGGCGGATCGCCGCTTTGTCTGGCCGCGCGCACTACACGATACACTCACACGCCATTTTGGTCCCTTACGGTTTGACGAGGTCGATCAGTTCCTTACGGCTTGTCCGCATGGAACTGATCGACCTCGTCAAACCGTAAGGGGCCAAAATGGCGTGTGAGTGTATCGTGCAGTGCGCGCGGCCAGACAAAACGGCGATCAGCCTCAAATGCGACGGGTGCATCCCAGCCGGACATGAAGACACCGTGCTCCAAACGCTCAGGTGGAAACGTGGCGGGAAAGCCGATGCAAGCGCAGCGTTTGCCCAGGCGATCCAGACGCGCCGCAAGCGTGGGCGCTTCTCGCACGGTGCCGGCCGAGAAGCGCACGTCATAGCCACGGCGCGTCGTGAAATCGAACACACCATGGGTACCGGGATCGACACCGGTCAAGAAGGTTGTCCAGTTCGGCAGGGTGGCAGGAGGCTCCACGCTTTTCTGATGCGCGAATACGCCGCGATCCATCAACGTAAACAGCTGCGGCAAGCGCGCGCGACCAAGGTGCATCACGATCTCGAGATCCGCACCATCGAGACCTATCACGAGCGATCGTGCACTCATGGTCCCGTGCTCCGATCACAGCCCAGCCAGTCAAGTGGCTTGTCTATCCCCAGCAACGCCAGCACGCTCGCTCCTACGTCGTAAATATCACAAGTTGGAAGCTCGCCACGCGGCGCGATGCCTGCGCCAGAGAGCACAAAGATGCCGTCCCAATCGTGATTGCAGCCGTCTGCACCGCGGTCATCGCCTCCGGCAAACAGCGAGCCTCCACCCACGGTTGAAAGCGCGCGCACGTTGAGATCATCGAATATGGCCAACAAATCGGGCGCGTCGCCTCGCACCGCGCGATAGAGCGTTTCTGGCGTCTCGACTTTGTTGTTCCATGAGGCGCCATCGGGCCCGCACACCGCAACCAAAGCATCGCGCAAGACCTTACGTTCTTCGGCGTAACGTTCAGGCGGGATACAACCCTCAGGCTCGCGACCTTCGACATTGAGAAACACACGCGCGTAGTAGCCGCCTTCCGCCCAAGCGCGCGTTCGCGACCAATTTACACACTCAGGTTTCAAGGCCTGTGGAGCCCGCCCCTGAGCATCGTCGCGCAGCACGAGCCAGCCCGCCCGAATCAGCCATTCGTTGATACAAAAACAACCTTTGAGCGCGCGCGCACCGTGGTCGCTTGCGATCAGAATCGCCGTCTCGGCATCGGCCATGGCGCACAGCGCACCAAGCTCGCGATCGATCAGCGCGTAGTAGCGAGGCCCAAGTTGTTCGAACGGATTGCCTGGCTCGTAACCTGGATGCTCAGGATCGAGGTGCTCCCAATACACGTGATGAAAGCGATCGGGACCGATCTCGACCATCATCAGAAAGTCAGGCTGACGCGTGTCCCATACGTATCGAGCCATCGCGAAATGCTGCATGGTCATACGTTCGAGCTCGTGAAACAGCCTAAGCTTGTCGGCTGTCCGTATGTGCTCGAGATCGGGAATGTACGGACCAAAGCGCGCGGCGAGCTCGCCTGCCAAACGCGCGGGATAGGTATGCGGGTGCTCCGCATCAGGCGTGAGAAAGCAGCTTACGCTTTCACCCAACACGTTCAGCGCAGGATAGGACGGCGGCACGAACAACACGGCTGAGCGCTTGCCCCGTTCGGCTATCACGTCCCACACGCGCGGCATTTGGATGGCGCGCGAGTCCAGTGTGCTCAACGCATATTGCCCAGTTTTGCGCGTGCGAAAGCCGTACACGCCGAGCTCGCCCGGATCGCGGCCACTGACCATGCTCGTCCAGGCCGGAACCGTGATCGGTGGAAAGGTGGAGCGCAGCCGCGCAAAGCTGCCGCCCGCCATCAGCGCCGTTAGATTCGGCATGTGCTCGCGGTAGCGCCCGAAGGCGAGCCCGGGCGGCACACAGTCCAAACCGATCAACATCACGCGGCGCACGCTGGGCACTAGCAGCGGGCCCCGCCCTTCACCAGGGCTGAGGGCTTACTTCGCGCTGATCGTTAGGTTGCCGCAGCGGGCTACGACGTCGCCCTGCGTGAGCACCACATCACCACCGTTCGCAAGCTCGCGAGGGAGCTGCACGTAAAGCTGCGTGGGCTTATTGCGCGAGACGGGCACCTCAATGCCGCCCACCGTGACCTTGGCCGCAGGCGAGAAACCTTCGCCGCGCACCTTGAACTTGGCGCCCATCTTGATTTCGGTCTGCTGCAATTTGCAGCTGATGCCCGTAATCGGCACGGGCACGCGCAAGCTACCCTTACCATTCTGACCGGCAGCCGGAATCATCGCGAACGCGCCGCTTGGCTGCGCGCCTGTCTCTTCGGGTTTGTTGATCGGCTCGTCCGCAGGCTTTTCTTCGCCGTTGGGCGTCTTCCCACTGGGCAGTCTGCCTGCACCACGCGCGGCGGCTGCTGCAGCCGCTAGCTTGTCGGCCGCAGCGCTCGCAGCGGACCGGCCACCACCCGTGCCGACCGGAGGTTTGACGGGTTTGTTGTCAGAGCCAGACCCGGTCGCAATCGCGCCGGCCGCACCGCCGCCGAGCGCAGGCTTGTGTCCCGAGCCCGCACCGGTCGCAATCCCGCCGGCCGCGTCGCTGCCGAGCGGAGGTTTTGGAGGTTTGTTGTCCGTGCCGCCGCCGACCGCAATGCCCGCGGCTGCGCCGCCGCCGAGCGCAGGCTTGTTGCCCGAGCCGCCTCCGGTTGCGATAGCACCCGCAGCACCAGTGCCGCCAACGCCGCCCCCCGAGCCCGGCTTGTTGCCCGATGCGGCAGCGCCGGAAGGTACGTTAGACGGGTTCACGTTGACCGGCGGCAAGGGTCGAGTCGCGATCTGACCGGCGACGCTGCCACCGGCCGTGCTCGGCTTGGTGGGTTCAGGCGCGGGGTTTTGCGCGACCGGCTTGGGCGCCGCAGGCTTGGGGGCTGCGGCCTGACCTGACGATGTATCGTCGGTGTTGTGATGGGGTTTCTGGTGGGGCTTCGGCTTGTGGTGCGCGGTGCGCTCGTCACCGGAGCTCTTCGAAGAGCCACTGCCCGAGCCAGCCTCGCCATGGCAATGCATCGAACAGCCCGCGAGACTGAGAACAACTGCACACAAAATCGTCGTCGGAAGCCTCTTCATGACCGTATGGCCGCCTTTCTATGCGAAACCCGTGCGCACGCTAGCGCGCATGCCAAATGTCGACCACGTTTTTGTGGTTCCCTAGCGACGCCCACACTTGCGGGCGGATTCATCTCGCGTGGATTCACGAGAAAAGAGAGCCAGCATGGCGAGGTCTAGTTTCGCAATGCCCAAGAGCGGCGAGAATGCTGTGGCCGCCGTGCGCAGGGCCTGGGAAATCGCCCAGAGCGTGCCTTTCGGCAAGCAGATCATGAGTCGGCTGGTGGGGCGCCTGGCCCCTTACACGGGCACCATCGGCGCAACGATCATGACGCTCGAGCAGGGCCGGTCAGTGGTCGTGCTCGAGGATCGCCCAGCCGTCCGCAATCATTTGAAATGCATTCACGCGGTGGCACTCGTAAATCTTGCGGAGCTTGCGGGAAACGCCGCGCTCGCGTTCAGCATGCCGAGCGATGCGCGCTTCATCGTGGCGGGCCTTTCTATCGACTACAAAAAGAAGGCGCGCGGCCGCATCACAGCGGAAGGTGTATGTCCGCCCATCACGAGCCATGAGCGCGCGGAATATGCGGTGCACGTCACGATGCGTGATGAAGCACGTGAGGTCGTCGCCACGAGCACGTTGCGAACGCTGGTGGGGCCGCAGCGTTGAGCATCACGAAAATAAGCGGGGTGGCCCACACCCTCGGCGAAGTGGCCGGGAGCGTGCTGGAATTCGAGACGTTGCTGCGCGCGGCCTTACTCGCGTTTCGGGGTGAGCGGACGGGCGTGCGGCCAGTTTTGCGCCGCATACTGCGCGATCGATGATTTCGCCCTACATTAGGGCGCCCGCCTTCGCGGCCTCGATCGAAAAGGAAAAGCTCGTGAACCACTCCAACCCGTCCGCGCGCCTGCGCGCAATCTTCGTCGCTTTCGCATTGTGCTCAGCCGTGGGCTGCAACCAGGCGAGCAGCGGCTCCGCCACAGTATCCCCAAAAGCCTGTGCCGATTACGCGACGCGCATGTGCAAAGAGGCGGGCGAAGAGTCCGCTACGTGCACTTCGGTTAAAGCCGCCACCGATCTGATGCCGCCCGCGGCATGCGCGGCCGCCCTTGCCGACATCGGCACCGCGATCAAGAAGCTCGGTGAGAAGAACAAGAAGTGCAACGAGCTCGTCACCAAGCTGTGCACGGATCTCGGCCAAGCGACCGAGAGCTGCAAGATGGTGACCACGCAGACCAAGGGGTTCCCGCCTGATCGTTGCGAGATGATGCTGAGCAAGTACCCGGAGGTGCTGGCCGACCTGCAGCGTCAAGAAGCCAAGAATCAGCCGCTCAATGCCGAGAAGATCGCCAAGATCTCGACCGCTGACGCACCTGCGTTTGGACCTGCTGGCGCCAAGGTCACGATCGTGGAGTTCTCGGATTTCGAGTGCCCCTTCTGCTCGCGCGCGGCGGACGCTGCCCACGCGATCAAAGCGAAGTACAGCGACAAGGTGCGCTTCGTGTTCCGTCAGTTCCCGCTGCCCTTCCATCCCAACGCACACGTAGCTGCCGAGGCCTCGCTCGCGGCGAACGCTCAGGGCAAGTTCTGGGAGTTCCACGACAAGATGTTCGCCAATCAGAAGGCTCTCGATCGCCCATCGCTCGAGGGTTTTGCGAAGGAAGTCGGCCTCGACGTCTCCAAGTTCAAGCAGGCGCTGGATCAGAAGACGTATGCTGCAACGGTCGATGCCGAGATGAAGCTGGGCGAAGAAGTCGCCGTCGACGGCACGCCCACCATGTTCTTGAATGGCGCGCGCGTAGCCAACCCCACGGACGTAGCTGCGATTTCTGCGCAGATCGACCAAGTGCTCGCTGCTGCTGGCGGCTGATCCGCGGCTAATGTGCGTGGGGAAGGACCACGAAGCGCGTGACCGAGTCGGCCTGAACACGGGCGCCTGCGAAGCCGCCATGCGCACTCACCTTCTCCTCCAACGCGGCCACGCCATGGCCCAACGCAACCTCATCGACGGACGGGCCCGGCCGCTCGACTTCGATTCGGAATCGTTCCGGTGCTTCCGGGGTGACAAGCAGGCTCACCTGCTGGCCCTCGGCGGTTTCCTGGATCGCGGACCATAGTAAGGTGTAGACCAGCTGTTTCACGGCGATCTCATCGGCGTAAACGAGCCCCAGCGCAGGACTGAGCTGCGTGTCGATCTCGATCCGCCGCCGCATCAGCGTCATGCGTAAGGTCGCGCAAACGTCTGCAAGTAAGGTTTGCAGATTGAGCGCCTGCACGCGCCAGGGACGCTCCGAGTGAAGATTGGTCAGGTCGCCCAAACGCTTGCTCAGCGCTGCGAGCTGCCGTCCGCCACCGAGGATGTGTTTGAGAAACTCCTTGTGCTCCGGGGAGAGGGATTGCGCGCGTCCATCAGCGAGTAACTCCGCAAAACCGATGATCGAGTTCAACGGAGTGTTCAGCTCGTGGGCAATGCCGGCCAAGACCTCCGTTTGCATGTCTAGCAACTGCCTGAGGCGGTGGCATTCGGATGCATGGGCGCTGCCCAGGCTAGGCACGCGGGCCGACTCGAGGAGCGCATCCTTCACCTGGGGCTCAACCGACAGCCCGGTCTCGTTCGCTCGGCGAATCACGTGCCATCATACGCCACCGATTCGAGAGAGGGCGTCGCAAAACGTGAGCTGCTGCATGACGCCCCGGTACTATTTCGTGACTGGCCGCGATTGAAACGGGAGTGCTAGCGCAGCCGCTGTACGCGATAGAACGCCTAGATCGCGCGCGAGCGACCCTGCCAATAGGGATCACGCAGCTTACGCTTGAGAAGCTTACCGTTGTCCTCGCGCGGCAACGCTGTCGTGTAGTCCACCGTTTTGGGCCATTTGTACTTGGCGAGATTCTCCGCGCAGTGAGCGAGTAGACGCTGCGTAAGCGCGGGGCTTGCTTCGACGCCGGCATGGAGCTCGACCACGGCCTTGACCTCTTCGCCCCAATCATCGTGCGGCACGCCGAACACCGCCACGTCGCGCACGCTTTCGTGGGTGATCAACACCGCTTCGATTTCGGCGGGGTAGATGTTTACGCCGCCAGAGATGATCATGTCGGCCTTACGGTCGCAGAGAAAGAGGTAGCCATCTTCGTCGAGGTAACCTGCGTCACCGACCGTAAAGAAGGCATCGCTATAGGCGCCGTCGGTCTTGGAGGGATCCTTGAAATACTCGAAAGCGCGACCTTCGCCCATTTTCATGTAGACGGTGCCAATCTGCGTAGGGGCCAGCACCTTACCATCGTCGCCCCGTACTTGGACCTGACTGAAGGGCCAAGCATTACCCACGGTACCAGGCTTACGTTTCCAGTCTGAGGGTGTGGCCAAGGTGCCCCCGCCCTCCGATGCTGCGTAGTACTCGTAGATCACGTCGCCCCACCACGCGAGCATGCTCCACTTGATCGGCACCGGACAGGGCGCGGCGCTGTGCACCATGAAGCGTAAGGACGACAAGTCATAGCGTGACTTCACTTCGTCTGGCAGCGACAGTAAGCGCGAGAATTGCGTGGGTACCATATGACTGCAGGTCACGCGATGGCGCGCAATCTTCTGCAGCATCCGTTCGGGATCCCACTTCTTCATGAGCACGATCGTGTGACCGAGGTGCAGATGGTTGGTCGAAAAACTAAGTACCGCGGTGTGATAAAGCGGCGAGCCAACGATGTGCACGTTCTGATCGCGCGGCGATAAGCCGAACAGACGCAACATTGTGGTGTAGCGCTCGCCCATCTCTTCGGGCGTGCCCTCGGGCAGCGGCCTGCGCACGCCTTTGGGTTGGCCGGTCGTGCCCGAGGTGTAAGTCATCATGGTGCCGGCGCTGCGATCCTGAGGCTCGCTCGTGGGCTGCTGATCGCGAAAGGCGGCGTAGTCGTGGAAGCCGGTCAAAGGCTGCGTGCTAAAGCGCGCTTCTTCGCGAATCGGTCCATCGAGCAAGGCGCGTTGTACGGCCTCTGAGACCGCCGCCGTCACAAACAGCGCTTTCGATTCGCTGTTCTTCAATACGTAGAGAACCTCGGGCGCGGCGAGCTTCGGATTGATAGGCGTGACGTAGAGACCCGCTTGCGTAGCGGCCATGAATAGCTCGAACACTGCCGCTTCGTTTTCGAGCACGAGTGCGATGCAATCGCCGCGCGACAGGCCGAGACTTCGTAAGCCGTGCACCAGTTGATTGGCGCGCTTGTGCAGCTCTGAAAATGTGATCTCCGTGTCGTCGTCTTCGATCAGCGCGATGTCGGCCGGATGGTTGCGCGCCATGGCCCAAAACGAGAGCTGCTCGGTCATCTCGGTCTCCTCTTTCAACGTGACGCTTGATCTCGTAGCGTTTTAGTCAAATCGCTTGACTACTTGGCGACGGCGCCGCCATCGACAGACAAGCACGCGCCATTCACGAACGACGCGTGCGCTGAGCACAACCACAACACGGCTTCGGCCACTTCCTCTGGCGTACCCAAACGACCGCTGGGATTGGCATCTTTGACGCGTGCTTCCACGCCGGCGTCGCCGCCCATGAAACCTTCGAGCATCGCCGTACGCGTGACGCCCGGGCAGACCGCGTTGACGCGAATGCCGCGGCGCACGAACTCGAGTGCGACGCTCTTAGTAAGACCCACTACCGCGTGTTTGCTCGCGGCATACACCGACAAGTTGGGTGTACCCACCAGGCCCGAGCCGCTCGAGGTATTGACGATGGCCCCACCACCACTCGCGAGCAGCGCGGGGATTTCGTACTTGAGGCTCAAGAACACCCCCTTGAGATTGAGCGCAATCACGCGATCGAAGTTCTCTTCGCTGCACACACTCACATCGCCGACTGCGCCGAGCATGCCCGCGTTGTTGTGAGCGAGGTGCAGCGCGCCGAATGTATCGAGCGCGTGCTGCACGAGTGCCCTCACGTCGTCTGAGCGTGTGACGTCCGCACGCATGGCGCGCGCTTGCCCGCCCAGGCTTACGATCGCGGCGCGCGTTTGTTCGGCGTTTGGCAAGTCGATGTCGGACACGAGCACGCGAGCACCCGCGCGGGCGAATGCCAACGCCGAGGCGCGGCCGATGCCTGAGCCTGCTCCGGTGACGAGCGCCACCTTGCCTTCGATTCCCTGCATCGCGATCTGCCTGCCCGCGCGCTACAAAACGCGCTAGAAACCCCGCGCCTGAGCCTGCAACGCGAGAAATAGAACACGTTTCACTCTACGCAGCGCCCCGATGGAGCGCAAGTCTGATCGCTTGACAGCGCGGCCGTTCGCCAAATAGAACATGTTTCATTCGTAGCGGAGGAGCACCGAGCCCATGGCAACCATTTTCGATCCAGAAACGCTGCACGAGATCGCCAAGCTCGGCGTGGGCCTACCCAGCAGGGACGACACGTTTCGCGTGGTCACCCAAGAGCTCAAGAATCGCTATCCCAAGCACATCACCCTCGACAATCCGTGGATCTTCAACAACGCGGGCGGGGCGATGGGGCAGATGAAGCTCCTGCACTGTTCGATCACGGAATACGTGATCTTGTTCGGCACGCCGATCGGTACCGAGGGTCACTCCGGTCGCTACGGCACCGAGGTTTACGACTTCATGCTCGACGGCGAGATGTGGTGTTACCACCCGGGTGAGTTCGAGCGCGCCGTCTACAAGCCGGGCGATGCGGCCTACTTGGGCGCAGACAAAGCCAAGGGTTATGCGGTGCCGAGCCACGCTTGGATGCTCGAGTATTCGCGCGGGCTCATCCCTACCATGTTGCCTTTCGGCTTGGCCGACACCTTATTCAGCACGCTCGATCGACAGACGGTGGGGCGTACCCTGTGGCAGTACGGAAAACTGGTGGTGAAGGAGCTTGCGCAAGGCAAGGTTTGACGTGGTAAATACCGCGCATGCCGAAGAGCTCTACCACCGTTGAAACGTTCGCCGCGCCCGAAGAATTGCGCGAGATCATCCTCGCTTTCGAGAAGTATCCGGAGTTCCTGCCGGAGGTGAAACGGGTGGTGGTTCATGAGCGCAGCGACTCTGCTGCGCGCGCTACGTTTTACGTCGAAGTCAAAGTCGGCGGCATGGATGTGAAGACGGAGTACACGGTCCGCTACGCGTTCAAGGGCAACGACATTTCGTGGACGCTCGATAAGTCGCCTAACCTGACCAAGAACGAAGGTTTTTGGAAGCTGACCGAGACGAGCGATGGCGAAACCCGCGCCGTGTATGAGAACGAAATCATCACGACCTTACCGATCCCGCTCGAGCTGCAGAAGCTGTTCGCAGATCAGGAAATGCCGCGCATGATGCAGCGTTTTCGTGACCGCGCCGAAGGCTGATTCGTGATCACGCTGTCGGGCCTATGTGTCTATCCAGTGAAGAGTGCGCGCGGGATCGCGCTTCAAGAAGGCGTGTTGAGCGCGCGGGGTTTGCGCCACGACCGGCGCTTCATGTTAGTGGACCCTGACGCGAAGTTCTTGACGCAACGGGAGCTCCCGCAACTGGCGCGCCTCGTGACTGCCTTCGCGGGTGATGCGCTGGCACTGAATTGGGCGGGCCTCGGCACCTTGCATGTGCCGCTTACACCGAGCGATGGTGAAAGACGTCGCGTGCGCGTGTGGCGCGATGATGTGGATGCCTTGGATGTCGGTGCAGAAGCAGCGCGGTTTCTAAGCACTGCGCTGGGCGCAGCGGTGTCGCTCGTTTACATGCCGGAGGACGCCACGCGCGGGCCTTCCGCGTTTGGTCAGCCGGGCGATCAGATTAGTTTTTCCGATGGCTTTCCGTACTTGATCGCAAGCGAAAGCTCGCTTGCCGACCTGAGTGTTCG
>JBKJIA010000362.1:0-16959 GCA_046598735.1 Polyangiales bacterium | reverse complement strand
CTGCTCCACGTCCACGGTGCGGCTGGTCGGCTCGTCCAAGGCCAACCTGTTCGCAGCGGTCGCAGCCGGCGTGTGCGCACTCTGGGGCCCGCTGCACGGCGGAGCCAACCAGGAAGTCATCGAGATGCTGGAGGCCATCCAGGCCGACGGTGGCAATGTCCAAAAGTACGTCGACATGGCCAAGGACAAGAACTCGAACTTCAAGCTGATGGGCTTCGGTCACCGCGTGTATCGCAACTTCGATCCGCGCGCGAAGATCATCAAGAGCGCCGCAGATTCGATGCTCGCCAAGCTCGGCATCAACGATCCGCTACTCGACGTGGCCAAGAAGCTGGAAGAAGCCGCGCTCACGGACTCTTATTTTGTCGAGCGTAAGCTTTACCCGAACGTCGACTTCTACTCCGGCATCATCTACCGCGCGCTCGGCATCCCGACGAACATGTTCACGGTCATGTTCGCGCTCGGCCGTTTGCCCGGTTGGATCGCGCATTGGAAGGAGATGCTCGAGGATCCGACCACGAAGATCGGCCGTCCGCGCCAGGTGTATACCGGCCCAGGGCTGAATCACTACACGCCGATCGACACACGCAAGTAGTCGCGCGGGCCCTTAGCGGCACCGGACGGTAAGGTTTACAGACCGTCAGGTGCCGAGCGCTCGCTTGCGGCTCAGCTCTCGCGCAGCCATTTCGCGACATCCACGGCCGCATAGGTAAGGATGCCGTCCGCGCCGGCGCGCTTGAACGCGAGCAGCGCCTCGAGCATGGCCGCTCGAAAGTCCAGGCGACCTAGCTCGCCTGCGCTCTTCAACATCGCGTACTCGCCGCTGACTTGATACACGTAAGTTGGTACGCCGAACTCCGCTTTCACGCGCTGCACGATGTCCAAGTAAGGCATGCCGGGCTTGACCATGATCATGTCGGCGCCTTCGTCGAGATCGAGCGCCACTTCGCGCAAGGCTTCGTCGCTGTTGCCCGGATCCATCTGATACGTGCGCTTGTCGCCCGAGCCCAGATTCTTGGCCGAGCCCACCGCATCGCGAAACGGACCGTAGTAAGCAGACGCGTATTTGGCCGCGTACGAGAGCACGCGCGTGTGCGTGTAACCTGCAGCGTCGAGCGCGTCGCGTACGGCGGCGATGCGACCATCCATCATGTCGCTCGGGGCGATCACGTCACAGCCTGCGGCCGCTTGCACCACGGCTTGTTTTTGCAGCATCGCAACCGTTTCGTCGTTGACCACGTAGCCATCGCGCACGATGCCGTCTTGGCCGTGCGTGGTAAATGGATCGAGCGCGACATCGCAAATCACGCCGATATTCTTCGTGCATGCCTTGATCGCGCGCACGGCACGGCATACCAAGTTGTCGGGATTTTCCGCTTCGCCGCCATCCTCGCTCTTCTTGGCGGCATCGATCACGGGGAAGACCGCGATAGCAGGAATGCCCAAGCTCTCTGCCTCACGCACCGCTTCACACAACAGATCGATCGACAAGCGGGCAACGCCTGGCATCGAGTTGATGTCGGTGCGCAGGTCTTGTCCCTCATGCACGAACACCGGCCAAATCAGATCATCCGCACTCAGCTTATGCTCGCGGACCAAACGGCGGGACCAATCATCTTTGCGATTACGACGCAGACGGGTGCGTGGAAAGGATGGCATCCGCGCATCTTACAACGCCCTGCCCGTCGCCTCCCGTTGCGCAGACGGCCCGTGCACGTCAAAACCGTAAACCTGAGGTGATGCGATGCGTGTAGGTTTCGTTGGCTGGCGCGGAATGGTCGGCTCGGTGCTGATGGAGCGCATGCGTGCTGAGCATGATTTCGCGCTGATCGAGCCAGTATTTTTCTCGACTTCGCAGGTCGGCGGCAAAGCGCCAAACGTAGGCAAGGACACGCCGGTGTTGGGCGATGCGCTCGACATCGAAAGCTTGAAGACGCTCGATGCGATCGTGTCGTGTCAGGGCGGTGACTACACCACGCAAGTACATAGCAAGCTGCGCGCGGCAGGTTTCAAGGGCTATTGGATCGATGCCGCTTCGAGCTTACGCATGCAGGACAGCGCTGTGATCGTGCTCGATCCGGTGAACCGCGCTGTGATCGATGCAGGCCTCTCAAGCGGCATGAAAGACTTCATCGGTGGCAACTGCACCGTAAGCCTGATGTTGATGGGACTCGTGGGTCTGATGCGCCAGGGTTGGGTCGAATGGATCAGCACCATGACCTACCAGGCGGCCTCGGGCGCTGGCGCCAAACAAATGCGCGAACTGTTGCTGCAGATGCGCTCATTGGGCGCGGCAGCGGGCACGGCGCTCGACAATCCTGCGGCGGAGATTCTCGACATCGAGCGCATCGTCACCGAACGCATGCGATCGTCTGAGCTGCCCACGCACGATCTCGGCGCACCGCTTGCGGGGAGTTTGCTTGCCTGGCTCGATCGCGCGGTCGACGGCGGCGCCACCAAAGAAGAATGGAAAGGTTATGCCGAGGCCAACAAGATCCTCGGGAGCAAGACGCCGCTGCCCATCGACGGTCTATGCGTGCGCGTGGGTGCCTTACGGTGTCATTCGCAGGCCATGACGATCAAGCTCACCAAGGATGTGCCGCTCGATGAGATCGAAGCTGCCATCCGCGAATCGAACCCGTGGGCACGCGTCGTTGAAAACACCAAAGAAGCCACGGTGCGCGAGCTGACGCCGAGCGCGGTCACCGGCACGCTCGATGTTCCCGTTGGGCGCTTGCACAAGCTGCGCATGGGTCCGAGCTATCTCGGCGCCTTTACGGTGGGCGATCAGCTGTTGTGGGGCGCCGCGGAGCCCTTGCGCCGAACCTTACGGATCATTCTCGAGCGCGCCTGATTAACGATCGGGATCGTTCGTAATATCCCAGCCCACGCGCGCCAGGCCGAACTTGATCTTGCCGCGTAGGTCGGACATGCCGCCCGATACGCGCGCCAAGCTGCGCGCCGGGACGAGCACGGCCACTTCGTCGCCGCTGTGTCCAATGATGCAAGGCACATCGTCCTGCACGGCAGACGCTCCGGCCGGGGGTAGCTGACTGCGCAGCATCGCGACGATGCGTACCGCCACTTCCTGCGTCGCCACGCCGCGCATGCCGCCCGGTGCTGAGCTCTCACCGATCTCGATGAGGCCGCTGCCATCGGCTCCAAAGCGCACGCTTCCTCGTGCTTCAACGATCATGGCCCCGATCGGACCCTGGATGCCGTCGTGCACGTACGTCAGTCGTTCAAGTCTCGCCACGCCTTCACGCCCCCTTCGCAAAAGAATACCGCGAGGCGCAGTCGTCGCGCACGAAAAGAGGGAGGCCGGCGTGGACCACATCCAGGACCATGCGTTGAGCTCGACGGCACGAACCCAAAAGGCGCACAGCCACGCGTTCAGTAAGTCTCACAAAGGAAGGTCATGGCGTTGCCGCACTTGGCATCGTTCCATGTGCCATTGGCCTTGAGCTCACCGCAATCTTCGTCGTCGCGCGTACAAAACAGTCCGCAACTGGTCTGACCGTTGGGCTCATTTGGGTCCCAGTTCGTGTAGGACAAGGTCGCCCCGTCGCTGCCTGCGCCTGGGATGGCCCAGCGCCAGGTGTCTTCTCTTCCGAGATCGTTGTAAGCCATCCAAGCCGGGCCGAACTGCATAAGAAAGGCGTTCTCTTGCTTGGTTTCGATCACGGCCAGGTCAAGGCCCCAGGTTTTGCAAGCGCTGCGTGAGTCCATCCAAGACTTACCGTTCGTGCAGACGAAGTAGTCGTGAACGCCAAAACTCTTGGCCGTGCAGCCCGCCGGAGCGAAACAAGCGCCTGCGCCGTTGCAGGCTTGTCCACCGGCACAGACGTGACCGCACCTGCCGCAGTGGGCCGCGCTCGAAAGGAAATCGACACACAGCGCACCGCATGGACTTGTTCCCGGCAAACACTGGCTCGTTGCAGCGTCTTGGCCCGGCCCCGCATCCGGCGGCGAAGGGTTCGGCCCCGCATCCATGCTTGCACTGGTGCCGCCCGCGTCCACGTCGCCCCCGGCGTTCGCACTGCCGTCGCTCGCAGCGACGTTGCCGCCCGTGTTGTCTTGACCGTTCGCGCCGTCGGGTTGAGACGCATCGCGCGCGTTGTCGCCTGCGTTGTCCGCGCCGTTGGCGGAAGCGTCGCTTTCAGATGCCGAACCGTTGTCGAGCGCGCCCTGGAAGGGTTGTCTTTCCGCGACGCCTTGCGCGCAAGCAGAGACAGCGATCGCTAGCCACAACACGCGCCCGCGCACCGCGCGAGAGCTCTTGAGAGCAAACGTCATATATTCCCCGCCCCCCGCAATGACCAGCCCACGACGGCTTGGAGCATCGCGTAGCCACCCACCTGGTAGGCATGTATCGCAACTTTCGCGGCTCCCGGGAAAAAAAGCTCACGGGACTTTCCGAAAGCTCGCGTGCCGGTAAGCCAGCCTACCGTCCACAACTCGGAACCCGACGGAGACGTGTTCTTGCCCTGGCTGTGGCCTTGAAACGCCCGCGCTGCCGCTTCCCGTCAGACGCTGAGGCGAGAGGTCAGCACCGGACTCGTCGAAAAGACACTCAGATCGAGGGAGTCACGCTCGCCGGCCATCAAACGCTGTGCGCCTGCATAAGCGATCATGGCCGCATTGTCCGTACAGGATGCAAAGGGCGGTACGAACAGGCCGACGCCGAGCTTGGCGCAGCGTTCGGCGGCGAGCGCGCGCAGGCCCTTGTTGGCAGCTACGCCACCGCCCAAGACCAAGCGCGGGACCTTACGTTGTTTGCAGGCTTCGAGACTCTTGGTCACGAGCGAGGTGACTACGCGATGCTGAAACGATGCACACAGGTCGGCGCGCGCAGCGTCAGTATCGGGCGTACCGTGTTTGGCAACGTGTTGAGCAACGGCGGTCTTGAGCCCAGAAAAACTGAACTCCAGGCTCTGCTTGTGCCGCATGGGCAAGGGCAGCTGCACCGCCGTGGCATTGCCAAGCGCCGCCAATCGATCGACTACGGGCCCGCCCGGATAACCGAGACCGAGCAGCTTGCCGACCTTGTCATACGCCTCGCCCGCGGCGTCATCGCGCGTCTCCCCAAGCTGGATGACATCGAGCGGACCATCGACTTGGTAGAGGGCCGTGTGCCCACCGCTGGCAAGCAGCGCGATGTACGGGAACGGGAGCTCAACCTTGGGTTCCTCGCCCCTGCGTAGATACACGGCGAGCAAATGGCCTACCAGGTGATTGACCCCGACGATAGGCAAGTTCCTTGACCATGCGATGGCCTTGGCGGCTTGCACTCCGATCAAAAGCGCCCCGACGAGGCCCGGTCCGTTCGTCACCGCCACCGCATCGAGGTCGGAAAAGCCACCCGGCAACACGGCGACAGCGCGTTCGATTACCGGCACGAGGTTGGTAAGATGGGCCCGCGAGGCAAGCTCAGGCACCACACCACCGTAAGGTGCGTGCAGCGCGATCTGGCTTGCCACGACGTCGGAAAGGACACTGCCATCGCTATCGACCACGGCTGCAGCCGTTTCGTCGCACGAAGATTCGATGCCAAGCACGCGCATGGTTATTTCAAGATGAATACGCCGAAGTATTCGCGTGGACGCTCGTTTTGAGCATCCGGCGCGGGCTCGGACTCGGCATTGTCTTCGCTCTCGGTCGGGCAGGGAACGCTGGTGGCGGCCGTGCGCGCGATCACTCGCACTTCAACGCCATGATTCTCAAGCAGGGAAACCACGACAGTGGCGTCGTGCCCAGCGAGCGGTCCACTGTCCGGCCGCGCGAGCAGGATGAAATTGCGCAATCGGCTGGGTCCCGGAAAATCAAGCTCGCTGAGCTGATCGTGGGGCAAGGCGGTGATCGGCTCAAGCAGCGTCTTGGTGAAGGTACCGTCGCTGGTGGTGAGGCGGTTGAGCTGGGATGCTTTGGCGTCGCCGAGCGGCGCCACCGCAAGCTCTGGATCGAAGCGCAGCTCAGCCCTCGTGCTCGCTGGAAAGCAGCTGCGTATGAAGTTGCCCTTGATGATCTGGCCCTTGAAATCGCCGCTGTACTCGGACAGATCTTCGCAGCCGGCTGCAAAGCAGACTGCGAGAGTTGCTGTAAGGACTAGCGAGCTCAGATTGGGGCGAAGGCCGCGCACGGGGCCACGATAGCACCCGACGTCAGCTTCAGCGCGCGCGACGACGGCGCCAGGCGCCAAGCGCGACGCAGCCAGCCCAGAACATGGCGGCACCTTGGCTGCCAGCGAAACCGGGCGAGACCGAGCAACCGTCATCCTTCTTTGGGGCGGGCTCGTCCGCGCCACCTTCCGCGGAGTCGGCTGCCGCCGCTTCGGGGGTCAGGCAGAGACCGCCCAAGTCACCCGAACGCACGCACTCGATGCCGGGGCCGCAGGACGTGGGCTCCGTGCACTTGCGTGTGCAGGTGCCGGAGGCGCCGTGGCACGTGCCGCTCACGCAGTCCTTGTCGGCCTCGCAGGGCCCGCCAAGCGCGCTGCCCTCGGGCACGCACACGCTTCCGTTCGAGACTTGCTCGCACGAGAAGCCGTCGCCGCAGGGCTCCTTGGCGCTGCACGGGCGCGTGCAGAAGTCGCCCTTGTCTGCGGT
The DNA here is from genome assembly GCA_046598735.1 of Polyangiales bacterium. Lineage (GTDB taxonomy): Bacteria > Myxococcota_A > Polyangia > Polyangiales > DASUME01 > DASUME01. Next base: position 10,354 of record JBKJIA010000362.1, on the reverse strand, counting down.
TTCCGCGCAAAAGAAGCCCTTGGCGCAGTCAGCGTGCTCTTCGCAACCACCGCCCAAACCACCACGAGGACCGCGTGCGCACGCCTTGTCGCGGCAATGGTGACCTTCGTCGCAGTCTTCATCGGAATCACAGGCGTCGACGCAGTACTTAGTGCCGCCGTCGTCGTAACACTTGCCGCTGCGACAGCCTGCGTCCTCGCCGCAGGGCTCGTCGGGACCGAGCGGGCTCGAGACGAGGTCGGAATCGACGCAGCTGCCGCACTGTCCGGCCTGGGCCACGCACGCTTCTTCAGACAGACAGTCGCTCTCGCCACCGCGACAGGGCACAAGGCAACGACGCAGCTTGTCGCCAGGATCGACGCAGAACAGCGACTTGCAGTCCGAGTTGTTCTTGCAGGGCTCGCCAAAGGTCTTCTCGCCGACCTTACCTTCTAAGCACACGCCCTGGCAGCTTGCGGTGCTGGCGCAGTAGAAGCCCTTGTCGCAACCGCTGTCCGGAGCGAGCGGATCACACATCGTGGCGCAGACCTTACCGTTATCGGTCGTTGCACAAAGTAAGGTGGCACACTCGATGTCCGCTTTGCAGGCTGCGCCGATCGGTTTGCAATCTTCGTCGACCTTATCATCGCAATCGTTGTCAAAGCCGTCGCAGGCCTCGGGACCATCGTTGGTACACACGCCTGACTTCGCGATCGCGCTCCTAATCAGGTCCGCCCAGATGTCGATGCGCTGGTAGTAGTTCGCGCCGCCGCCACAACCCAACGCCGTGCCGAAGCTGACGACGCCGAACGTCTCGCCCTTTTGATTGATGAGCGGGCCGCCAGAATCGCCCTGACAAATCGTGCCATCGACTTCGATCGTCTCGTCGTCGATGGTGCCCACGGTCGTTTCCACTGTGTACTTAGTACCGGCCTGGCCGCCGCCGGGCGTCAGTCCAAAGCCCACCGCCGTGGCGCGCTTGCCTACTTCATCGAGCGGCGAACCGAGCTTCATGCGCATGGGGGCGAGGCCGGGCGACGTGGTGAGCGTGATCAAGGCGACGTCGTCGCCGACCAGGTCTTGAACACCGAGTGGACCATCCGAATAGGTCCCGGGCGTCGTGTCGACCGCGGCCCCGACGAAGAAGCGCATGTTGCCGCTGAACGCGCGCGTGCCGACGCCAACCGTAAGCTGATTCGGCTTGGCGGGGCCGGCTGCATCGGGTTGCTGGACGCAGTGCTTGGCCGTCAACACCACCCGGTCGGACACCAGTGTGCCCGTGCATGAGCCTCCGCGATTGAAAACGAACACCACGTTTTCGCGACCGCTCTCTTCCGCACCATTGACGATCGGCGAGTACTTCACGCCCAGATCGGTCTGATACTCAGGTGGGATGGCCAGAGGGTCAGGTGCTGCGCAGCCTATAAAGGTCAACGCGCTTCCTACTGCTGCGGATGAAAACAAACGCTTATTCAAGGCAAAGGGCGGCATGGGTAATGTCGTACCAGATGGAGGTTTGAAGGAGCAATGTTGACGCTTAACAGCTGCCGTGTGCTTGTGTGTGGCCGCACGCGGACTGCAGTGTGGCAGTGGCTGTCCGTCAGGGCTGTGTAACTGGAGTGATAGCCTGGGCTGCACGACGCCAACGGTCACGGCCTTTTGCGTCACCTGCATCACCAGCTAGCTGGGCCGCTTCACGATAGCGCTGAGCGGCTTGCTCACGGCGTGCAGAAAGCTCGTCAATGGTTGCAAGCACGCCCAGTGCAGACGCTGCGATCGCACTCCACTCACCATCGCGCGCGATATCCAACCCGCGTTCGAGATGCTCATGTGCAGCTTCTGTATCGCCAAGGTCCACAAGCAACTCCCCAAGCTCTACTTCGACCTGGGCGCGACGCGCGGAACGCGGTTCGGCTGCGATCATACGTTCTACTGCTTGCGAGAGCGCGTTATGTGCACCGACCGTATCGGCCTCGGATTTACGCACGCGTGACATGGCCCACATCGCTCGCGCTTCGAGCAATGGGTTTTTCAACTGCTGTGCAAGCTCTGCGGCGAGACCCAACTGGCGCGCAGCTTCACGCGGCTTATCGCGACGTTCGGCCACGCGTCCGAGCAACAACGTCATGCGCGCGCGCTCCAGGCTGCGCGGTCCCGCTAGCTGAAAGGCCTCGTTGAGAACACCGGCCGCGGCCGTGACATCGCCATGCCACAGCATCGCTTCACCAAGCTGACGACTAAAGCTTACGATCGCGGGGTCGAGGCTTTCGTTGCCCTTCTCCAGCATCTCGCGGCGCGCAAGCTCAAGGCCTCGGCGGAATGCGAGCATGGCGGCGCCTGGATCGCCGCGTTTGAGCGCTTCTTGGCCCATGCGCTCGAGTAACATCAGCGCCGCCAGCTCATCGCCTGAACGGAAGGCGTGCTCTGCACGTACCTCGAGCGGCTCACCGTTGTGACTTGCCCATTCCAGCGCGCGCGCATGCAAGAGCTTGCGTGTTTCAGCGGGTGTGGAGGCTGCAACCAAATCACGAAGGTAAGGATGGGTAAACGCGTAACCGTGTTCGGTCTGACGCAACAGCCCGCGTGCCTTGAGCTTGCCCAGCGCCGATAGATCCTCGTGAAGCACAAGCTCGCGCAGTGCATCGAAAGGCACCCGCTCACCCAACACGGCCGCGGCCTGCAATACGCGGCGCGTCACGATGTCGAGCGTATCGATACGGCGCATGACTGCTTCTGCGAGCGAAGGTAAGGATGGGTCATCGGCGGTCGGCTCCCAGCGCAGGGCGCGCAGCTGCTCGAGATAAAGGGGCAGACGACCCTCTGAGTGTTCGTCGAGACCGGGCAGATCCAGACCAGAAAGATTGCGCGCATCAGCGGCCGTGAGCGGACTGAGGTCGATCACTGGACCTATCCAGCGCATAGCAAGTGGGATCGGCGTGACGCCCGATACCAAGACCAGCACCGAGCTCGCGCGTCCCGTTTCTGCGAACGCGGCTAGCGCCTCCGCGCTCAGCGCATCGCAGCGCGCGAGCTCTTCGAAGATCAGGATCACGCGTCCACGATCGGCGCGCGTGGATGCAAGCTCCGTGGCGCGCGCCAAGGCGACCGATACGGCGACGTGCCTGGAAACCCCTTCCAGGCCCGGCATACCCTCAGGTTGCAACAGCTCGCGAATGCCCGCCCGTGCGACGCGATCAGGCCACAGACCGTCATCTTCCGCCAAGGCCGCAAGCTTGGCTTCTTCGACGTTGAGTAGTTGCGCCACGGCGGTGCGCACGGCTCCGTATGCGACCGGCGCACCACTCGAATGCGGGCCGGTCTCGATGACCACCGCGCCTTCGCGCACAGCTTGCGCTGCGACGGCCGACAGTAAACGTGTCTTGCCCGTACCAAGCTCGCCGGAAACGTAGGCGATACAAGCCTTACCTTCTGTGCTGTGCAGGACGTCCATCAACGCGGCAAATTCGCCACCGCGAGACAACATCGGTCGCTCGACCACGGCAGGTGCGATCGACATCTGCGACGAAGCCGAACCGGCATGCAAGGCGAGGCGTCGTCCGCAATCTCCGCAGAATGCGCGTGTAGCTTCGTTCAATGCGCTGCAGGTCGGGCAACGCAGGCGATCGCTGGTAGGAGCGCGCAACGAGGCGGCGACCTTGTGCAGCGCGCGCACCATCTCGTCGGCATCACGGAAGCGTTCGCTCGGCTCCTTGGCGAGCGCGCATAACACGACGTCGCACAAGGCCTGCGAAATGCCTCGATAGGGCGCGATTGCGATCGGATTGGGCGGGGCTTCCATCACGTGCCGCGTCATCACCTTGGAAGGCGTGTCGTCTACGAACGGTAAGCGTCCAGTCAGTAACTCGAATAGTAAGACGCCCAACGAGTACAGGTCGCTGCGACCATCGACATCGAGCGCGCGCGCCTGCTCGGGCGCCATATAGTCAGGCGTGCCGGCCACGAGACCATGTTGTGCTTCGACGGATTCCACGTCGCGAATCTTGGCCAGGCCAAAGTCGACGACCTTGATCAGGTCCGTTCCGCCACGCATGCGTTCGAGGATCACGTTTTCTGGCTTGAGATCGCGATGCACCACGCCGCGCGCGTGCGCTTCGCCAAGTGCACCCAGCACGCCAAGCCCCACCTCGATGATGCGTGCCAGCGGCAACACGCCTTCTTCGTGCATGACACGCGCCAGGTCCTTGCCGCGCAAATACTCCATCACCAAGTACAAGATGCCGTCATCGGTGCGACCGAAGTCGAAGATGCTGACGCTGTTCGGATGGTTGAGGCTGCTGGCCGCGCGCGCTTCGGTATAGAAGCGACTGATCGAGTCGCGATCCTCAAGCAGGTGTCGGTGGACGACCTTGATCGCCACCACGCGCCCCAGCGCTTTCTGCTCGGCTCGATAGACGCGGCCCATACCGCCCACGCCCACAAGCTGCTGAATGACATAGGCGTCGCCGATGACCCGACCGATCAATGAATCGACGGCTTGGCCTTCGCTCAAGAACTTACCCTCCATGCAGCCGCGCGACCCTGCCATGGTAACAGCATTACGATCTCGTCGCGCCAACTCGTGGTCAGTCCACGGCTTACGTCCGCGATTTTCCCTGACTAACTAGGCTGGCTTGGCTAGGGTTCGCGAAGCATGCGGCTTTTGATCTCGGCGCGTTTGGCTCTCAACACGGTACCGATCCAGGTGCGCATCGGCACACTTGGCATGCTCAGCTGGGCACTGTGCGCGGGACTACCCTACTTATATCGGGCGGAGCCCACGCGCGCGTTCGATGTGCTTGCGCTGCTACTCGGCCCGCTCTGCCTGGGCTTGGGGAGCTATCTCTCCCAACGGGAACATCGGCACGCCCCGATCCTGCTGCTGACGGCCTTCCCGATCGTGTTGAGCTTTGCCGTCAGCCGCGTGGCACATGACCAGGCCCTCTCCATGTTTTCGCCGAGCACGCTGCTCCTGATGCTGCTCAGTTTGGCGGCGTATGGAAGTACGGCGTTGCAGGCCTCTTATGCGACTTCGCGCTTGCGCACTGTGGAGCACAAGCCGCTGGGCGAGGTCGCTCAAGTGCAGCCGAGCATGCGCCGTAGGCAAGCCGCCACGCTCGCTTTGCTAGTGCTCACGCTGGGCGCGTTGTGCGTACTGGCCTTTGGATCATCGGGCACGCCTGCCCATTATCGTGAGCAATGGGGGCAAGCTGCGAGCGCAGGCGCGGTGGTGGCGGCACTGGCGGCGGGTCTGGTGGGTTGCGTCATGATCGCAATCCTCGCGCCTGGCTTACGCGCTGAGCGCAGCGAAACAAAAGCCCCACCAGAGCGCGCCAAACGTTTGAGCTGGCTGCTGCTGGTCGCCGTGAGCGGTCTGATACTTTATAGCCTCGCGCGCTAAGCGAACATACTCAGACGTCGTCGCTGCGTGTCTGCGAAAAATCCGCAGGCGCTTCGCTCACGACTACGGTGTTCTCATCCATACGCCGCATGCCTTCGAGCAAGAGCTCATCGGTGCTCTCGTGAATGACGCGCGAAGTCGGCACAAAGGACGGATCGAGCGCGAACTCGCCGTCGGACAACGCGAGCATGGAATACACAGCGTCGGCACCCTGCAGATGCATGAAGGTCGCATTTTGAATCGCGCCCATCCCGAAATGAATCTCGCCACGGTGACCGGCCGACGAAACGCGCAGCATGCCCGTCTTCTTCGTGCGCGATAGCACCTGTAAGACATCCGGTAGCGGCATCTCACTGAGCGAGCCGCTGACTCCGCGCGCACCGCGTTTGGGTGCCGATTTCTGCAGCACATTGCGCGCTTTGGCGACCACCACATCGGGTGCCGCCGGCTTGATGATGTAGTCGACAGCACCGAGCGCAAAACCGCGATCGACGGAAGCGCGATCGGAAAGACGTGTCAGAAACAAAACCGGCAGCTCCGAGCCTGCGCGATGCTTACGAATGTATTCGACCAACGTGAAACCATCGTGCGGCTTGAGATCGACTTCGGTAATCACCGCATCAATGCCGCCCTCTTGAAAGCGTTTGTAAGCTTGCTCGGCCGTACGACACAGCGCGACTTCGAGGCCTTGTTCGACCAAGCGCAGCTCAAGCACGGTAGTCTCTTCAGCGTCGGCATCGACAAGTAAGATGCGCGGCCGATCGTTGAGCAGACTTGATTGCATGTCTTCGCCGAGCGCGGCCACGCGAAACAGGTCGACCAAGTTGGCATCGAAGATCTTGTCTTTGTAGCGACCGAGCACTTCCACGGCCGCTTTGGCCGTCAGCGTCTTACGAAACGGATTCTTCGCATTCGCGGTCAGATCCGCATAGCTCTCCGCGATCGCAAGCAAACGCGCCGCGAGCGGGATTTCCTTGCCCGCGCGCCGCTCAGGAAAACCTTGTCCGTCAAACCGTTCGTAGACATGCGTGAGCCCCTCGACGCATGCCTTAGGCAGCGCCGCTGCCTCGAACAGGCGCACCGGACTCATGAAGCATTTTTTGGCCTGCGCCCGATGGCCTTCGTACTCGGCCACGTTGAGCGCAGTCAGGTGGTAGCTCGATACCTTACCAACGTCATGAAGCAGACCCACGAGGCGCAGCGCGTAGAGATCGCTGCCCTCGAGCCCCATGTGCTCGCCGACCTTCTGCATGAGACGCGATACCTGCGCCGAGTGACCACGCAGCTCTTGGCGCTGATTTTCCACCAGCGACACGAGTACGTTCACGAGCTCGGCGCTAGAGGCATACGTTGCTCCCTCAAGCACTGCCGGTGCCCTGATGACCGGCGGCGGAGGCTTGGGCATGAGCTTCGAGGGCGGCGCCTGAAACTTGAGATCGTCTGCTCCAAACTGTCGTTCGTAGGCTGGCGGGGTGTCCATCACGACCGTGGCGCCGCGCGGCAGCATAATCTGGGCCGAGAGATTCTCCTCCGTGAAGAGATTCTTCTCGTACGTATCCATCATCTGCTTGAACTGGTTGTAGCTGGCCTGATCGACCTTACCAAAGGCGTGAATGTCGCCGCCGTAGTGCTTTTGAATGGCCGCCCGAATCGCAGCCGGTCGCGCGATGTACGCTTTCACGCGCGGTACGTTGGCCGCAGCGCGTACCTGGGCCGCTATCTCCGGATTGTCCGCATCGGCGAGCACGAACGCGAGACTGCTGTCATGCGCGTCGAATACCACGGGGAAAACCAGCATTTTCTCGGCAAGACTGCGCGAGATTAGCCCCAAGGTCGCGCGCTCGATGTCCGCTTTGGAAAGCTTTTCTGTCGAAACAAAGCGGGTCTTGAACAGGGCCGCTATCCATTTCAGCAGCGTCCCTTCTTCCATCACGCCCGTCTCGACCAATGCGTCTTCGATGCGGCCGTTAACGCTCTTGGCGTGGTCGCGGACGTGACGCGCCTGCTCAGCGGTGATCTTATGTTCCGCGAGCAGGCGTTCGAGCAGCTTTGTCTGGATAGACGACACGCGAGGCTCCATTGTAACGGAATGGGCGCCCGCATCGCAGCCCTTCGACATACTTCAATTTTCATTCGGGGGCTGGCCACGCGATGCGTGGGAATGTGTAAGGCCCCGGCCTACAGAGGCGGGTAGAGCGCCTTTTTTACGGCTAAAACCAGCGGTAATAGCGTGGAACGCAGCGCGAACTCGTCCGCGGTCAGCCACTCGAACGCATCGTGCTCGGCAGACATGCACACGTTGCCCGCCTTATAGTGCGCGCGGTACAGCACCACGATCATCGGCTCGCCCTTGCGCGTGGCGGCGTAAGCGTCGATGGGGCGCGGCTCGACTTCGACCCTGAGACCGCACTCCTCCTCGATCTCGCGCTGCACTGCTGCAAACGGCTGCTCGCCCTGCTCGACGCGTCCCGACAAGGTCTCCCACAAACCGGGCCCCGCTTCGTTCGTGCTGGCGCGGCGCATGGCCAAGATCCGGTCGCCGCGCACGACCAGCGCAGCAACCGCTACGACATGCTGACCACGTTGCATTCAGCGTGTGAAACAGAGCGCGGCCAGCGCGTCAACTTTCAGGAGGGCAAGACACGTTGACCAGGAATTTCCTGATCTCACGCGAGGCTTCCTACCATTGCTCTCGGATGCATTGCGCGCTCACCCAATCCGCCGTTTCTGCCCATCTGCCTCTGGCCCCCCTCGCGAACGCCCGATGACCCAACTGAATTTTCCAGATCGAGTCGTGAAGAGCGAGCCTGCGGCGGTTGTCGCGGTCGCCAAGAGTCCTCACCATGAAACCTTACTAAGTCTGTTGTTCGGACGCGGGGATGGCGGCGTTGAGCTGCCGCCGCTCACGGACTTGGTAGCGACCGTGCTCGCGCTGGCCGAGGGGACCACTCGCAAAGGCATCTTGCCCCTGTCCAGCAGTACGGCGGAGCTCTCACTCGTCCGCCGCGGGCCCCATGCCCTGCTGAGCTTTTACGACGGCGGTCCGGTGCCGCAGATCTTCGTACGCGATCGGCCGATCCCACTGACGCGCTTGTTGCAATGCTGCGGGAGCGCCGCACGCGAGCTTTGCGAACAGACTGCGCCGGGGCCTGCGCAAACCGCGGCACGCAGGTTGGCCGAACGCGCTGCATGCGCAGAAGTGACCGCCGATCTAACGCCGCTTGTGCCAGCCGTACTACGTCGAGCCGGTGCACTCTCGCAGCCGCGCGACGACAGTCCGCTCGCCTTCGGCTTCTCGGCGCACATTTCGCAGTCCGAACAACAGCACGATCTAAGTAGCCGCGCAGATGTGCACGCCCTCTTGTTCGATGGCGAAGTTTGGGGCTTTGCCCACGGACGGCGCGTGACCCTCGCGCGCGGCCCGGTATTTCCGGTGGTGATGCGCATGATCAACGCCGCACGCAGCATCATCGAAGCCTGGGAAAGCAGACGCGCGGCGAGCCTGAAGCTCAAGGCCGGCGACTTCGTGATCGCCATGCGCCTGGAGCGTTCGGGCGATCTGTCGCTGACTGTGGGTGCTTCACCGAGCGAGGCCATCACCCTCCCGGCCCTCGACGTACCCAGCGCACTTCTGCCAATCTTACGCTTGGCTTCGGACTTGGTGCGTACGGTCGTGAGCAGCGATCGTAGCCAAAGTCGCAATCTGCGCCTGGTCGCACTGCGCGATGAAGTGCGCGCGCTGCGCCGGGTAGTGCGCGCCAAGAGCGATCGCACCAGCTTTACCAACCAAGATCCGGATCGGCTGCGGGCGAGTGCGGTACCTACCCTTCCTCCTCCTGCGCTCAGCTTGGTCAGCCCAGTACGCGAAGCCAGCGCCGCCAAGCTGCGCTTGTCGTTGCGCTTTCGTGCCGAGGTCGATGGTCTCGACGCTGCCGCAACCTTCCTCTGCGGCGATCGCTTGGTGGTCGCAACCCCGCGTTGTCAGTTGGCTTTGTGTCGCGATTCAGGCGAGCTGTTGTGGATTCGTCATGCAGCGGCCTCCACATCACTGATGGCCGGAACCTCGCTACTCTGCGTGGGTCCCGATGGCGAAGTCACCCTGTCCGACATTGCGGATGGCGAACCTTACGCTCGTGCGCGCATGACTCCGCGCGTGGGTGGTCCGCTTGCCGGCATGGTGCTCGGCGGGCGCACGGCGCCGCCCGTCGCCGTGCTAACGGAAGGACGCGATCGACTCGTGGCCATCGACGTCCGCACCGGCGAGCCACGGTGGCGCTTTCGCTCGCGCGGCCGCGGCAACTTCAAGCTCACACGCGCCGGACGAATCTTACTGGTGGCGTGCGGCGATAGTACGCTCGACGCGATCGACGTAGCGACCGGCGACATCGCTTGGCGTTGGTCCGATCCCGGTCGCATCGTGCTTGCACCCACGGTCGCGCGCGACATGGCATTCGCGGTATCCGGTGCGCCTGGCGCCGATCGCGGAGCACTGATGGGGCTCGACTTGTTCAGTGGTCAGCTGGCCTTTCGCAGAGAGCTCGAGACCGGCCCGCTCGTAAGTCCCATCGCCACCGATCACAGCGTCTTAGTCCCTTCGATCGAAGGCGGCGAGGTGCGGCTTTCAGCCTTTGATCTTAGTACCGGTGAGCGCCGATTTTCCGTGCCCGATCCAGGCATCGGCGAAGGCGGCGCGCCCTTGGTCGTCGACCAAAACCTCGTGGTCAATACTCCCGGCGGTCATGTGTCCGCACTCGACCTCGCCACGGGTCAAGTGCGCTGGCAACGCACTTTAGCGGATTGCACACGGGATGATGTACCGCGGCGTCTCGAGCCCGTGTTGCGCGGCGGCGCGCTATTCGTCCCCTCCGCCAACGTTCACGTCCTGCGCCCTTCCGATGGTTCGATCATCGGCGGCCCGATCGACGGCAGCGTCATCCCCGACTTCATGCGCGTAGATGAACGCGGCTGGCTCTATCT
>JBKJIA010000360.1:0-17977 GCA_046598735.1 Polyangiales bacterium | reverse complement strand
CCAGGCGCGCTTCCTTGCGGGCGATAAGTACTTAGTAGCCCAGAGCAGCGTGGCCATCGGCGTCGATGCCATGGGCGATGACCGCATGCTGTGGAACGTGCGCGGCGGCTTCGAGCGCATCGACGTGACGAACCCCGACAAGCTGAACGTGGTCGAGCGCTTCGACTACCCGTATGCACCCGCCGCCCGCTTCTTCGATGGCCGCACCGCCTTCGCCTTGGGCTCAGCCAGCGAGCTCTCGTTGGTAGATCTGTCCGCCCGAACTGGCGTGGTCTCGGAAGTGTACCGTGTGACCGTGGATGCACGCGATGCACTCGGTGCCGTGACCAGCAGCTCGCGTAGCGTGCATATCGTACCTTACGGTCATGCCCCAAGCGTCACGAGCGCTCGCATCGTACGCAACACCACCTCGCGCGATCCTGTCGAGATGGAAGTCACTGCCCTCGACCCGGACAATCACCCGAGCTGGGACAACTTGGTCGCCGTGCGCGTCGACTGGGAAGGCGATGGCACTTGGGATGGTACGTGGCAGAGCATGTACGATGTGGCCACGTTCAGCCACGCCTATACCCATGGAGGCGACTTTCAGGTGCGCTTGCAAGCACGCGATGGCTTCTACGCGCTGTCTGAGATCTACATCGTGCCCGTGCACGTCGAAGAGTATGCACCGGTCTCGTGCGTCTCGAGCGACAGCTGCCCAGAAGGGGAGTACTGCGAGCTTAGTGCAGGCGGAACATGCGGCGTACATGGACGCGGCACGTGCGAACGCGTTCGCAACGATTGCTACGGCGGAGTCGAGGTCGTTTGCGGCTGCGATGGCGAAACCTATCGCAACCCATGCGAAGCACAGGCAGCGGGCGCATCTGTAGCGCAAGCCGGCCTGTGCGCGGGCGAAGTCTCCGTGTGTGGCGGCTCAAAGGGCCAGGCCTGCAGCGTGCCTGGCATGTTCTGCAGCTATCCGATCGGTGAGACACCGGAGCTTAGCTGCGGCAGCAACGCTCAGGCCGGTGAGTGCGTATTCGCTCCGGACGGTTGCTACATGCTCGCGCAAGCGGGCGCGCGCGGCGGCATCTTCAGTCAGGTATGCGGTTGTGACGACGTCACCTATCGCTCCGCGTGCGAAGCCGGCAAAGCAGGCGTCTCGGTCAAGAAGTACGGTAGCTGCGAGCCTGACTGTCGCGAGCTCGGCTGCGCCGCGGGCGAGTCATGCCAGCAGTGCTTTCTGAACTTCAGCTGCATACCCGAAGGCGCAACTTGCTAAGCCGACGCCCCTGAGTGTCTTGCCGGTCCCGAGCTCCTGACCTTTTCGTGTGACTCGGCAAGACTACCTTGACTCGAATCCGTTCCGCCCCGAACACGCCGGGATCAGAACGATCGACGCGCACGAGGGCGGCTGGTACAGCAACCAGCATGCCTGTTAGCGCCGTCAGCGAACGCAAGCTCTTGTTTCTCATCGCAGCCGTTCAATTCGTCAACATCCTTGACTTCATGATGGTCATGCCGCTGGGCCCTGATTTTGCCCGCGCGCTCGCCATTCCCACATCGGAGCTCGGACTGGTGGGCGGCAGCTACACGGCTTCCGCTGCCATCAGCGGCATGGTCTGCTCGCTGTTTCTCGATCGCTTCGACCGACGCAGTGCGCTCGCTGTCACGTTGTTCGGATTGGTGCTCGGCACCGCAGCGGGCGGCTTTTCGAGTGGCTTACCTTCGCTGCTCGCCTCGCGCGTCATCGCGGGGGCCTTTGGCGGGCCTGCTACCTCAATCTCCATGGCGATCATCGCTGACGTGGTAGCACCTGAGCGTCGTGGTCGCGCCATGGGTATCGTCATGGGCTCCTTCTCCGCCGCATCCGTACTGGGCGTACCCGCAGGTCTGGAGCTTGCGCGTGTCGGCGGCTGGCAGTTGCCATTTTTTGCGGTCGCCGCGCTCGGGGCCGTCGTCGCAGCGCTGTCGATCTTCATGATGCCTCCCCTGACCTCCCACCTGCGGGCGCGCATCGTCGCTACAGGCGGTACGTTCGCGCTCCTGCGGCAACCGCTCGTGATCTTAGCCTTGCTGGGCATGGTGGCCGCGATGATGGGCAACTTCGCGATCATCCCGAACCTATCCACCTACTGGCAATTCAATCGGGGCTACCCGCGTGAGCACCTGGGCGCGCTCTATATGGTCGGTGGCCTCGTTAGCTTTGGCACCATGCGCTTGTCGGGCTGGCTCGTGGATAAGGTCGGTCCCTCGCGCATCGCCTTGGGCGGCACCTTACTATATGTGACCGTGCTGCTGGTAGGCTTCATTCATCCCGTTCAAGCCATTCCGATCATGGTGATATTCGTGGGCTTCATGGTCACGGGCACCTTTCGCATGGTGCCGATGCAGGCGCTGTCCAGCCGCGTGCCAAGCCCCAGCGAACGGGCACGTTTCATGTCGGTTCAATCGGCGGTGCAACATTTCGCTTCGGCCGCGGGCGCCATGCTTGCCTCGCGCATGCTGGTGGAACGTGCGGACCATTCGCTGTCCGGTATGGAAGATGTGGCGTGGTTTTCTACCGCCCTCGCCCTGCTGTTGCCCCTGCTGCTGTGGCTCGTCGAGGTGAGCGTCAAACGCCGCGAAAAGGCGCCCATCAACCATTGAGGCGGCGAGCCAGGCCGTCACGTTACCTAACGGCGAAGAAAACGTACCCTTACTATTCCCCTGCTACTCGCCCTGGTTCTTCCCGTGGACGGTGCTCAAACCGCTGGGCTCGCGTAGTAAGGTCGAGTCTTCCAGCTCGAGCCAATAGCCGCCCGCGCTTGCACGCGCAGACTTGCACCATAGGCGAAGCAGATTGTGTCCTGCCACCTTGGTATGGATAAGATCGAAGCTGTCAGGAACGCGGCCACCATAACTATTATAAGTGGCGAGGTGCGCCCCCTTGGGCATGCGTTCGAGTAAGTATTCTGCTTCTGCTATGTCGCGGTCAAAGCGCTTGCGGTCGAGCTCCACGGTGTCATCCAAATGGTCGGCGGCGGGGAATCTATTTTCTCCGAAGGGGTTGTAGAAATAGAGCGCGTCGAAATCACGAAAGTCCACTGCTTCCAGGCGGCCGGTCACAAACGTTGCGCGCGGCGCTACCCCAAAGCGTGCCGCCAACGTGCGCGCAGCTTCGACCAAATACGGCCGCTGCTCCACGCCTGTGAACACCATGGGGGTTGCCATCGCGCCCACCACGCAAAACTTTCCCACGCCCGACCCAACATCGAGCACTCGCTCAATACCCCGTTCGTGGAGCCAACGCGTCACCCGAATCGACACGCCCACTTGGGTCCAGAAGCGATCCGAAATCGTCTGTTGCTCTGCCGGTAGCCAGCAATCGAAATCGGCGTCGGATACGAACTGCCCCGCACGCAAACGGCTGTGGATTTGCTCGGGAGTCGCGTGCACGTAGGACCTGCTCGGTTTGGATCACAGTAAGATCATCACACTGCGCCCTAGGACGCCGCAATCATACTCGTTGCGAGTGTAAGCGCGGCGCAGGCTAGGCACTCAGGCGAGCTTTGCACTGAGTGTTCGCACGAGCTCTCGATCGTTGGCACGCGCCTGCAAAAGCGTTGGCGGACCCAGCGCGGGCCGTTGCGCCAGCGTATGACTCAGGCTAGCTGTGACTTCGATGCACGCCTCGACTGGCACCCGCGCGTCCCGCCATTGGGCCGAGATCGATCTGCTGCGCGGGCTGGCGGCAGGCTTGATGATCGCCAATCACGCAGGTGTCGCTTGGTTAGGCGATACGGCCACCGGCTTGGATGAAGCGCTGACCTACGCGGGCGCGCTGGCACCGGTGATCTTCTTCACAGTGACAGGCATCGGACGCGGCGTGCAAGCGAGCTCCACCTCCGCACCGCGCCCGTTCGGGGACACGCTGCGCAAGGTGCTGATCCTGTTGCTGGCTGACGCGGCCATGTGGCTCTCCGCAGGCCATGTGATCGGCATGGATTTCCTGGGCTTCATCGCGGTGTCTACGCTCGTGTTGGAGCTCGTGCATCGTACGCGTCGGCCCGTGCTCGGCACCGCCCTCGCCATGCTGGTCACCCTCGCCTTACGCTTTGTGGCCGCGCCTCGGCTCGGGCTCACCGAAGGCACAGGCCTGGGACTCGACGCCGCGCGCTTGTTATTCGGCAACAAGGGAGTGGATGGTTTCTCTTATCCCCTTAGCCCGTGGTTAGCCTATCCGTTGTTTGGCTCCTTGATCGGCGCCGCGACAATATATCGAAGCGATTACGTGCGCAGCTCGCGGCGCTCTCTGTCCGTGGCGATGCTCGTGCTCGGCGCGCTCGGTCTTGCGCTGTGTTGGCTGTTGAAACAGCGCGGCTTCGATTTCTGGCGCTGGGGCACGCTCACGTTCGCGTACACGGTGTTCGGCTTCGCAGCCGTCGTGATCGGGTTAGGCCTAGTATTGGCTGTAGCGCAGGCCGCATCGCCTAAGGTACTGGCGACCTTATCTCTGCCGGGTGCCGCGAGCTTCATCGTGGTGCCTGTGCATTACGCCATGGTACGCATCGTAAGCAGCGCGTTGCCCAGCCTGGTTCGGCCTGCATTCCCTTTGCTTATGGTGGCTACCATCGTGCTCGCCCTGACGCTCTCGAAGCGAATCGATCGCATGCTCGCCAAGGCGCCGCCCACCGTGCGCAGTTACGCGGTGCCCTGGTTATGGGTGGCTACGCTGCTTGGCCTCGTCGCCGCAACTTTGGCTGCAGGCTCGGGAGCTTTCGCGCGCACAGCGATCGTCGTGACTACCCAACTGCTCGCCTGCGCACTATTCGTACTCAGCACGCCGGCCAAGGCCAAGGCAACCCTACCCTAAGACTGCTCGCGCACCTTTGTATCGTGTGTCGCGCGCGCTTCTTCCACAGAGTGAGAAGCCCCGAGCCCATGGTCCTGCTTCGCTAGCGCAACCAACTCGTTATAGAACGTGTGCAGCTTGTCGAGGTCGTCCTCGGACAGATCCTCCACGTTGATCAAGCGGCTGCTCGCGCCCGGCGTGGCGGCGATAAGCTCGTTGAGCTTGAGCTGCAAGGAATGGGAATCCTTGTTTTGGGTCTGCTGAATCAGGAACACCATCAGGAACGTAACGATGGTGGTGCTTGTATTGATCACCAGCTGCCAAGTATCTGAGTAATTGAAGATCGGGCCGCTGATTGCCCATACGAGCAACACGAGCACTGCAATGATGAATGCGACAGGTCGACCCGTCCACAATGTCATCTGATGAGCAAAGCGTTCGAATGCGTGATTGGCGCGGTTAGGATTTCTACTCATCGTGACTTCTCCACAGAGCGTCTTGCGATCTCGCGGCGTGCGGCAAAAACTCGCCCGCTCGAAGGTCGTACGCGCCCTTGTACCACGCGCGCCCCACACCCTTCGAGTGAGCCTGGACACGAGCTCGCGAAGGCCTGAGGGATCGTCACTTGTTAGGTTCGCAAACCTCACTTGTGCCGCGCACGCACCCAGATCACGCTCGGGCCATGACACCGGTGCTGCGTGAGCTCCGACTCGAAGACGAAGCGCAATTTCTCGCCGCCCATCACATCATGGCCGCAGAGGACTTCGTGTTCGCGCTCGACTATGACCCGGTGCTCTCGTTCTCGGCTTACCTGACAAAGCTCGAAAACAACCGAAAGGGTAAGGGTATCCCTGCGGGCTGGGTGGCTTCGAGCTTCCTTGTAGCCGAGGTGCAGGGCGTGATCGTGGGCAGACTATCGCTACGTCACGATCTGAGTGAATTCTTGCGACGTGTGGGCGGGCACATCGGTTTTGGCGTACTACCTGAGTATCGTGGCCGCGGCTATGCTGTGAGCATGCTGAAGGAAGGTCTGCGCAGGGCGACCGAGCTTGGCCTGACGCGCGTGATGCTCGCATGCGATGAGCCTAACCTCGGCTCTCGTCGGGTGATCGAGCAGTGCGGCGGTGTGTACGAGGACAGCTACGAAGGCAGCGAGGCCCCCCTACCCGTGCGACGCTATTGGCTTCGAACTTCAGGCTGACACCGCTAACCACTGGCACGGCCGCTTGTGTCGATCGGCAGGTAAAGGGCCTGGTTTCGGTCACTGAGAGCGCAAAACACGAGCTGCGGCAGCGAAGCGCCGGCGTCTGACTTCGCGTGGATCTTGCGAAACGTTTGTATACCCACCGGTTCGATGCCACGGTGGGGGCCGTGCAACCCCCGCGTCACGCCGACATCCTCGTCAAGGGGATGCGGATTCACTGGTCCGAGTTGGGTGCGAGCAGCGATGCCGTGCCGCTCGTGTTGCTGCACGGCTTGATGGATTCGCATTTGAGTTGGAAGCGTGTGGCTCCGTTACTTGCGCGCGGGCGGCGTGTCTTGATGCCGGACCTGCTCGGTTGCGGATTGTCAGAGCGCCCGAACGCAAGCTACGCGCTCGACTGGCATGCGCAGATCATGACCGATTGGCTCGCGGCCGTCGGGCTCGAACGTGTCGACATCGTCGGGCACTCTTACGGTGGCGGCGTGGCACAAGTCATGTTGCTCACGTGCCCAGAGCGTATTCGGCGCCTGGTGCTCGTGGCCTCTGGCGGTCTCGGTCGCGACGTGGGTTTTTGGCTGAAATTCGGCAGCTTTCCGCATTTCGTCGAACATTATGGGCAACCGTTCATGGCCTTTGGTACGCGGCGGGCAGTAGGTGGCAAGCTGCAGAACAGGGCCATTCAAGATATGCACGCGCTGGCCAGCATGAACGCCAAGCGCGGTACGGCACGCGCGTTCTCACGCACGGTGCGCGATGTGATCAACTTTCGCGGGCAAACGCGCCTGTTCTTCCATCGTGCCCATCTGGTCGAAGCACTGCCGCCCCTTACGGTGTTCTGGGGTGCAGACGACAAGCTGATTCCGGTGGCGCACGCGCACGCATTCGTGGCAGCCACACAGCACGTGCGCCTGCACGTCTTCGAAGATTGCGGGCATTATCTGCATCAAGAACAACCTGAGCGTTTCGCTCAGGCGACACTGGCGTTCTTGGATGACCCAAACGTACCTGCTGCCCGCCTGCTGCCGCGCAAGCCCTAGCGTAAAACCGGGCAGCGAGGCTCAAGGAGCGGCGCTTGCAGCAGCGGCCTTTCGTAGCGCGTGCAGACGGCAAAGGTAACGCTGAGGTGCGTGGCGCGCGCCCTGTTGTTGGTTGCCGGCGATGGCCCCAAATGTTCCATCCTTGGTCACACCCGCCCAAAAGGTTTGGTCCTCGGCATCGCTCATAGTGGGCATCATGGTAAGGTCAGTACCGGTTGCGTACTGGAGCCAAGCCATTTGCCCCACGTGCCGATAATCGAGGTCGCGCACGGTCTGAGCGCCGCCCTGCTGAAACACGGGCGAGATCTTGGCAGACTCGTCTGCGGCAACGGCTGCCGGGGGCACGCGCGGAACGAGGTCAAGCTCATTGACGATTCGGTATACACGCTGGTTGAGCTGCTCGAAGGCATCGCGTGCGAATCCTTGATCGCCCGCGCGCGGTCCGCCGAAGGTATAGAGCGGTGCCACGCGCGTCCCTGCGCGCGCAAGACGCGTGCTGAACAACGTCGCTTCGGCCCCGCCCAAGCTGTGTCCCGTTACCCAAATCGACTGCCCCGCGGCTGCGAACGTTCTGATGGTTGCGGCAATCGCGTCGAAGCTCGGGCTCAACGCGCTCGCAAAGCCGCGATGCACGCGACCCACCACGCCGTGCAGCGCCCCTTCGTCCTGGGGGAAGTTGAAGTTACCGATCCAATCCTTAAGCTCCGAGGAACCGCGGAAGGCGACGACGATGCTGTCCTTACTGCCCGCGACAAAGAGCTGCAGACCGGTCGCGTCTTCAAAATGGGCGTAGCGATCAAAACCGATTTCAGCGAGCTCAGCTTGGGTCTCGGGGTTGTCCGAGAACAACGTCCGCTCCGCAAACCACATCATCCAAAATGCGTGATCGAGATTGAAGTCGCGCGTGGAAGGCGCGAAGTCGAAAGTAAGCTCCACATTGTCACAGGGGAGCGCAGCCTCGCGTGAGGGCGCGAGTCGAACCTGGGGACGCGGCCTGAGCATGGCGTCGGGCATGGCGTCGGAAAGAGCCGCCCCACTTGCGTCGGAGGCCACGGCCGAGTCCGCAATCGGACCTACGTCGGAGGCCACGGCCGAGTCCGTAAGCGAGCTCGACGCGACTCGATCACTCGCATCGCCGAGACGCTCCGAATCGCTGCCGGCGCACGCCACAAGCGTAAGGTACCAGCCGATTGCCAACGACCGTTTACGCATAAAGCGCAGCCTAAGCGCGCGTTGTAAACGATGTCAACATGTATGGTTCGCGCGCGGCTTGACGCGTCACGCCGGCCTGAGCCGCGCTGATCGTCAGGGCACGATCGGAGGGAAGCAAACGAGCTGCTTGTTGTCGCCGCGCTGCGCGCAGGTGTAACCCTCCGCCTCGCGGCAATCGCTGGTTTTGGTGCAGCCCTTATAGCAACGCGTGCGGCCCATGGTGGGAATGCAGGTGCCACCCTTGCCGCATTGGGCGTCTTCCACGCAATCTAGGCTCGAGCAATAGCCACCCGGCGTGGCAGCTTGTTCCCCGCCGACGGCCAGCGCGCACACGCCTTCGCCGCATGCGGTATCGTCTGCACACGGCGAGCCTACGATGCCATCCGGGAGCGGATCGGCCTTGGCTACACAGACCTTGGTGCCGTCGGCATCGATGCAACCATACCCTTCTGCGTCGCGTGCACAGTCCGTGTCTGTGGTGCAGCCTTCGAAGCAGTCCCCGCCCGAGCCGTATACATTCAGCAGACAGACGCCATCCGTGCCGCAATCGGTATTGGCGTCGCAGTTACCGGAGCAATAGCCGCCGGGGAAGTTTTCGCTCGTGCGACAGCGGCCACCGTTGCAGCTCGTGTCTGCAGTACAGGCAATGCCGACCTCGGTCGTGAACGACACCGGCGTCTGCTTGGGTTGGCAGGTGGCCGGTACGGGGATCTCCATGTTTCCCACCTTGAGTGGCGGATTGGTGATCGTGGCGCATTCGTAGTTGTCATCGCGACCGCAGTCCGCCGCGGTGGAGCAAGGTTTGCGACACTCGCCCGAGCCGAACTGAGGGTAGTAACCAAAACACAGGCCGCCTTCGCCGCACTCTGTATCCGTCATGCATTCGGCCGTGCAGTAACCGCGCGTAGGGCCCGAGCCCCCGAAGAGCTGGCCCAATGCGCCCGCAGTCAGGTCCTGGGCGCACTTGGCACCGCCGCCGCCGCAGTCGTCATCCTGTGCGCACTTCTTGCCGACGACGCCCATACCCAGCATGGTCACGGGCTTGCCCGCGTCCTTGTCCGTGGGGATCTCGATGCCGCCACCTTTGCCGCCACCTTTGCCGCCATCCCTGTCGTCCTCCCCGGTGCTGGTACCCTGAGGGCCACCGTTGGCGCCGACAGGCGATCCTTCGGCGTCCGTGTTCTTTGCGCTGTCACCGCAAGCAGGCAACCCAAGTGTGAGAACACTCAGGGCGACCAAACATTTCGAGCTCAAGTAAATCCGCATGTTCCCTCACAGCACTAAGAGTGATCTTAGGCCTCGTGCAACTGATTCCACTCGCCTTACTATCTTGGCGCCGTGCTGCCTACCTATTTCGCTGCGAGCGCCAACGGGTGGCATGACCACACAAGCGACGGCTCAGTAGCGCACCACGTTCGTCTCACTAAGCGATGGTTACCTTCTTCGCGTAGTCTCGAACGAGCGTTAGACCAAGCTTAGACGTGTGCACTAATCCGTGGCTATCTGCCCCGCGAGCGCGAGCGCGCGCGCGTGAACGTCGGAAGCCGATAGCTGCGCAAGCCGCTCCAAGGACTCGAGCTCCACGTCGACCTGCGCACGCACGGCATCGAGCAACACCAGTACGCTGACCTGGCCTGCGCGGTACGAGGCGTCGGCCATATCTCGCAAAGTGGCCAAACGCTCAGGAATCCCCTGCGCAAATGGGGCATAGGCGCGCCTGCGCAGCGTAAGCTCACGCATGGCGGAAACGGCTGCCGCGCGGGTTTCGAGCGCCACGGCCGTGCTTACTCGCCGTGCGCTCTCGTGCTGCGCACGAGCTTGCGCAAGGGAGGCCTTACCATGATCGAACAAGGGCACAGGCATGGCAATGCCCAGCAAGCCCGACGTCGAGCTGCCATCGGTCGTGAGATAGACACCGGCCGTGACCGAGAGTGCGGGTAAGCGCTCGCGATCCGCAAGGTCGAGTTGCGATTGACTGGCGCGGGTCTGCGCGTCCGCTGCGCGATTGGCAGGCGCATCGGAGAGATCGGTCAGCTCAGCCTCCCAGACCGGCGGCGCCACCAGCTCGCCGACGGCCCGCGGAGTCCAGTCCGGTGCGCCCACCAGGGCGGCCAACTGTCCTTGAAATCCAGAGACATCCGCGCGAGCGCTGTCTAGCTCCGAGGCGATGCGCGTTTGCTCGAGCTCGGCGCGCGTGAGGTCGTATTGACTGAATAGGCCTGCCTTGACCCGGCCTGAGATTAACGTGCACAGCTCATCCATGCGTGCCACGGCCGCCTGTAGTCGAGCGACGCGCTCTTGTTGAATCAATAGCGCGATGAACGCGAGCTGAGCTTGCGTGCGCAAGTCGACGCGCGCGAGCTCGACTACTGCACGAGCGGCATCGACAGCCACCCGTGCCGCATGCTTACGAGCGTTGCGCTGCCCCCACATCGGCAGCGCCTGCTCAACCTGCAATTGATGTTGGGTGGCGTTGATCGCCTGACTGTTGCCCCGCGCGCGCCCGTAGAACATGTAAGACAAGGCAGGGTTTGGGATGCGCTCGGACAATCCGATTTGCGTGCGCGCTTGCTCAAGGTCGGCCTCGCGCACTGCGTCCCGTGGGCTGCGAGTCTGCAAGATGCGCGCGAGCTCGGGCCAGCTTACCTCGTCGGGCAAGCGCAACGACTGGGCCTTCGCTCCCGCACTTACCATCAAAAGCGAAAGCAGGCTTAGCCACCTCACGATGACCTTACTCATCACTACCTCCCAAACGTTGCTGCCAGCCGTGAACCAAGGAATAGAAAGTAGGCAGCGCCAACAGGGTGAACAGCGTCGACGTAACGAGCCCCCCCACCATCACCACGGCCAAGGGTCGCTCAATTTCCGTGCCATGCAGGCGCAACACCAGCAGCGGCAATAAGCCCAGGATGGCCGTGGCCGCGGTGAGCAGCTTCGGTCGCACGCGGCCAACACACGCCTCACGCAGGGCCTGATCGAAGGGCTTACCTTGCGCCTCCAGGGTGCGCGTTTGAGTGACTAACACTAGTCCGTTCTGGACGGCGATGCCGAACAGGCCGATCAGACCTACTAGCGAGGAGACGTTCCAAGTCTCGCCCGCGACGTACAGCGCGAGAATGCCTCCCACGAACGCGTCGGGCAGGGTGACTAAGATCACGAGGGTATCGGCCAGCGAGCGCAGCGCCAGATACAGCAAACTAAACACGCACAGCACCGCCACCGCAATCGCCGTACCCAGAGCTCGAGTTGCCCGCGCCTGGCTCTCAACACGCCCGCCTACATCGATGAAATAGCCGGTGGGTAACGGTAGCTTCGCAGACAGTAAGGTTCGAACTTCGTCGGCCGTGCTAACCAAGTCCCGCCCCGCAACGCTGGCTTCTACCGCCACACGCCGGCTGCCCGCTTCGCGCCTTATCGCACCGATGCCTAGCGTCTGCTCGATCTTGGCGAGCTGCGACAAGGGGATGCGCGTGCCATCATGCACGTCGACGAGCAGACGCCCGATGGCTTGAATGTCTTCGCGCGAGCTCGGTTGCAAGCGCACCACGAGCGCAAAGCGACGCTGTCCCCGTACGATCTCGCTGACTTGTTCACCCACCAAACCAATGCGAATGGCGCGGATGACTTCGCCAGGCGTAAGCCCGACGCGCGCCACGGCTTCCCTATCGATCTGGATGCGTAATTGAGGCACGCCGCTGAGCGGCTCCGCGCGTAGGTCTGCGATGCCTTCCACCTCGGCCATCAAGCCCTTTGCGCGTTCCGCGAGCTGTGCCAGCACGGAGAAATCGGGGCCAAAGATGCGTACGGCGAGATCCGCGGGCGAACCTCCCAAACCTTCGTCGATGCGCATCATAAGTGGGGTCGTAAAGGAAACTGACAATCCGGGCACGCGCGCGATCTTGTCGCGCATGGCATCGATCAAACCTTCTCCTGTGCGCTCTCGCTTCGGGTCGAGCACCACGAGCACGTCTGAAAGGGTATGGGGCATGGGATCTTCCGTGCGCTCCGAGCGGCCCGTGCGGCGCACGACGTCCTTCACCTCCGGAAACTTACGCAGCACATCTTCCATACGGTGGTTCAAGCTGTCGGTTTGATCGAGCGATGCTTCGGCAGGTAGGTTGGTCTGCAGCAGCAACGCGCCTTCATCGAGCTCGGGCATGAAGTCGGCGCCTATGCGTGCACCCAGCAGCAACGCGGGAACCGTCAGGAGCAGCGACAGCACGCGCACCCAGCCTGCGTGCCGCATGCACAGCGCTAGCGCCGGCGTGTAGAGCGCCTTGGCCTTACGGATGAGCCATACGTCGTCGTCTGTGTCGGCGTCGTGCGCCCGCAACCACCAGGTCGCCGCCAAGGGTGTGACCGTCAGCGCCAAGAACAGCGCCCCTAACATGGACGCTATCACCGCCGCCGCCAACGGACCGTACATGCGACCTTCGATTCCCTGCATGCCGAACAAAGGCAAGAAGACCGCGACCACGATCGCCGTCGCAAAGGCGATAGGCCGACCGACCTCGACGCACGCCGACACGGCTCGCTCACGCATCTCGCTGCGGCTGCCGGCGCCTTGTATGCGGTGCAGCACGTTTTCGACCACGATGATGGAAGCATCCACGAGCAAGCCCACCGCGATAGCAAGTCCGCCCAGGGTCATCGTATTGAGACCCGTGCCCGTGCGCTCGAGCAGTAACATCGCGATCGCAAGCGACGCAGGTAAGGTTAAGGTTACGATCGCCGCCGCGCGCATGTTTCCAAGCAACAGAAACAGCACCAGCACCACGAGCCCCGCACCGATCAGCACGGCGCGCCCCACCCCGGACAGGGACGACCGGACTAAGTCCGCCTGATCGTAAGATAGATCGAGCTTCGCGCCCTGGGGAAGACTCTTTCGCAGCTCGGTGAGCGCGCGTTTAACGCCTTCGGACACGCGCACGGTGTCCGCCCCGAACTGCTTGACGATGCGTAGGCTCACCACTTCGCCATCGAGGCGATGGGCAAGCCCGCGCCGCACGGCGGGTGCTTCGCGCACGTCTGCCACATCCCCTAAGGTGACCGGCACGCTGCCGTGCACGGTGACGACTACACCCCTAAGATCCTCCGGACTTTCCGCGCGCCCGATGGCGCGTACATTCCACTCCATCGGCCCTTGCACCACAAAGCCGCCCGAGGCGTTTTCGTTGGCGCCTGCCAAAGAATGCAATACCTGTTCGAGCGTGACCCCACGCGCTGCCATGCGATCGGGGTCGATCTGTACCTGAAACTGGCGCAAATAGCCGCCTAGGCACTCCACGGCGGTGACGCCCGGCACGGCCAGCAAGCGATTGCGCAGCTCGAACTCGGCCAGGTCGCGCAAGGTCATTAGATCGACTTGGCCTGGCTTGGCCGAGAGGGTCAGTTCCATCACCTCGTTCAAGCGAGCCGTCAAACTCGATAGTAAGGGTGGCTCGGTACCGACGGGCAAGCGCGGCGCCACTTGCGCAACCCGTTCCGCCACCAGTTGACGTGCGCGAAAGTAATCCTGATCGGACTCGAACTCGACGGTCACCTGCGAGACACCGAGTTGATTGACGGACCTTACCCTTCGTGTACCCGGCAGACCTGACAGTGCTGTTTCGAGGGGTACCGCGATCGAAGTTTCTAATTCTTCCGCGCCCATGGCGGCGTTTTGCACGATGATATTGAAGACGGGTGCCGACAGATCGGGAAACACGTCGCGCTGCAAGTCTTGATAAGCAAAGACTCCCAGCGCCGTGGCCGTCACCACAGCTAAGATGGAAAGGAACGGCGCACGGGCCGAACCGCGAATGATGCGTTCGATCATGGTGAGCCTCAGTGGTGATGTTCGCCGTCGCCGCCACGGGCTTTGTCGGCTTCTGCTTTGAGTAGGAATGCACCATCGACTACGACTACCTCACCGGCTTTGAGCCCTTGCAGGATCTCGACTTCGCCCGATAGATCGCGGCCGCGCCCCACTGCGCGAATCTCGAAATGCCCCTTGGTGGCTTGGGGCACGAACACACTCCAGGTGTCCGCCACGCGCTGGATGGCGGTCACCGGCACAGTGACCGTCTTAGTGGCCGCATCCCCCACGGGCATCGAAGCCGATCCAGACATGCCGGGTCTAAGCATACCCTCGGGATTGTCTACCTCGACCCTTACTTCAAGCGTGCGCGAGACCTTATCCACCCGGCTGCCGATGCGCGTTACCTTCCCCGCGAAGCTGCGGCCCGGTAAGGCCGTAAATGAAACGCGCGCCGTCGAGTCGGGTAGCACACGCAAAGCATCTCGCTCGAAGGCGTGTACCACCAACCACAGGCGGGCTAAGTCACCAACCACAAACAAGGGATGCTCTGGATCGACGAGACGACCGCGCACGGCATCGCGATCGATCACCGTACCCGCGATCGGGCTGCTGAGAGCCAGCGAGGCGCCACTGCCCTTGGCTGCACCCAGCGAGCCGAGCGTCTGTTGCGCGGACGCACGCTCGGTCTCGGCCTGTTGCAGCTCGGCCTCGGCCATGCCGATTTCCTGCGCAGAAACCACCTGATGGGTCGCAAGCTCCCGCAGACGCGCAAGTTTCTGCTGGGCAAGCGTAAGGCGCGTGGCGGTGGTCGCTGCGAGCGCACGCGTCTGCCCGATGGAGACGCTCGACAGCTCCGCCAACACTTGACCGGCTTTGACCACATCGCCTGGCGATGCCAACACACGCATGACGCGCGCGGCAATGGGTGACCCCACCTCGGCGTAGGCATCTTCGCTAACCCTCAGGTCGCCAAGTGCAGTCACCGCTTCACCCAAGGGTCGCAGCTCCGCGGGCGCCGTGGTCATGCGCAGATCGCGCAGCATGCTTGGATCCACGCGCAAGGTCCCTTCGGCATGACTCTCATGGGGATCCTTACTTTCATGCTCTTCGTGCTCTTCCCCATGGGGCTCGTGCTGCTCCGAGTGCTGCGTTTCGCAGGCGCTCACCAGCCAACACGCCCACAACACCGCGCGAACGCGCAGGCGGCGATTCCGTCTCAACATATGCTTCTCCACTCGAATCGAAGCTCAGCTTGCCGCGCGACTCCAGGCCTTCGCGCGTGCACGAAACAACGCCGTGTGCAGAGCACGCAGCGTCGGGCATGAGGATCGATCAGACAGTAGGAGGTCGAAACGGAGGTGCGCGATAGCCTGCTGCGCCGAGCAAGTAGAGAGGTCGAACACCGAACGCGCGCTCGCCGTCGATCACACTCAGGTGCATGTCGGTGTGGATCACTAAGGTCGTCCCAGTCAGGCTGCCGACGCTTCGGCCATGGGAACAACAAGGGCAGACATGAAAGAGACCTGAGCAGCAATCGTCAGATTCTTCGGACTCGTGCTGCCCGTCGCTCGCCAAAACGCCCGCGTGCGCCGCCTCGCCTGGTGCGACCGAAAGCTGGCTGGGTAGAGGTGCCGCAGAAAACAGCCAGATCAGCGCGAGAAAACGTGCAAGAGCACCCTCTCGTAAGCTGTTCAGGCTGTAGCCACGTGTCTGCACTAAAGTAGATGCTGGCACCGCTGCAAGGTCGATTCAATCGCTTTCTATTTCTAGCCGTCGCGCTTAGGCTCGGGCACGGCGCGCCAGTTCAAGGGCAAAGGCCATGGCGCGACGGGTCGACGCGAGCAGCTCGCTTTCTGCGCGGAACACGCAGTCTTGACCGAGCTCCGCGATCAAACCAGCGCGCTCTAAGGTGCCGTACATGCCGGGGCGCACGCCGCACAGTACCAATCGACCGCCTAGCCCGCGTGCGCGCGCGGCCACATGACCTATCGCCGCGGCGCTGGTCGCATCCAGGTTGTAGGCCTCTTGGACGCGCACCACGAGAAAGCGCGCGCTGCCTTCAAGAACCCGCAAGAGCTCCGCTTGCAGCTCTTCTGCGGCCGCAAAAAACAGCTCGCCTTGCAGGTTCATCAAGACGACCTCTTGCGTCTGCGGCGTACCCTCTGGAGTCTCGCGAACGATGCCGTCGGGGCCTGGCAGCAGCATGCGCAACTTGAAGCCTTCAGCACGACGCAGCGCATAGAAGATGGAGACCGCGATGCCGGCGAAGAGCGCATTCTCCAGATGTTCAGCCAACAACACCGTGGCGAACGTGACGAGCAACACCGTACGATCTCCGCCTGTGCTCGCAAAGATCATGCGCAAGCGGGCTAGGTCGACCAGCTTCAGACCGATATGAATTAGCGTGCCCGCGAGCGCGGCCAATGGGATGTGATTGGCGAGCGGAGCGAATGCGAACACGATCACGCAGGTAAGCACACCCGACAAAATGCATGACATGCGCGTGCGTGCGCCTGCCTCGAAATTGACGGCAGTGCGACTGAACGAACCTGACGAAGCAAAGCCGCCCACCAGCGCTGCGCCGATGTTGCATACGCCCTCGCCCACGAGCTGGCGACTGGCATCAAAGCGATGACCTGCCTTGGAAGCGAGCAACTTTCCGATCGCGATGGCCTCGACGGAACCCATCAAGGCGATGGCAAGTGCAGGTTGCAGCAACGCGCGCAGCGAAGGCACATCAAAGCTAGGCCAATGAAGATTCGGTAAGGTGCGCGCCAGCGGCTCGATGTCGCGCACGACGCGGATCCGATGGGCTGAGTCACCGTGACCGAGCCCTAACCCCCAAGCGATCAGGGTAGTCAATACGACGGCAAGGAAGGGCGCCGGCAAACGGCGGCCGAGGCGCGGTTCGAGGCGCTGCAGACCACGCACGGTGATGAAGGTAAGCAAGGCAAGACCGAGTGTTGCGAAGCTCACGCCGTGCAATGAACGCGCTAGCCGCGTTAGATCGAACGCCGCAGATTGCGGGGGAATCCAGCCCCATAAGTCCTTCTCGATCGAGGATTTGGCGATACCGAGCGAAGTGGGCAGCTGATTGACGACGATGTACACACCCGCGCCGGCAGTGAACCCTGTCAATACGGCCTCGCTTACGAAGCGCGTCAACGTGCCCACGCGCATCATACCTGCCACGAGCTGCACGAAACCTATCAACATCGTAAGCAGAACGACGGCACGCACGGGATCCCCGTTGGCTGCGAACAGCGCGGCGTTGCCGGCGATCATCACGGAGATGGCGTTGGTGGGTCCATTGATCAAGAACTCGGAGCTACCGAAGGCGGCGCCCAGGATCGAGGCCACCACGGACGTGGCGATGCCAGCCGCCGGTGAAAAGCCCGCGATCATCGCGTAGGCCATACCCTGCGGCACCGCGAATAACGCCGTGGTCAGCCCGGAAACGGCATCGTGACGAAAGTCTTCGCGACGATAGGCGCGAAGGGTCGCTACGAATGGAAATGCGCGTTCGAGCAGGGGCACCGCCGGCGCACGCTTGGGGTCAAGCTCGGACAAGGGCGGTGGAAACAGGGATGAGCTCATAACGTGAAATCACCACGACAACGGGAAGGCGCCACGACCTGATGCTGTACCCAGGGCCAGCTATCACGTTTACAGCCAGGGGTCACGCGGACCTGATCTGAGTGTTGGCGAGCGCGCTGAGGCGCGACACCGCCATTATCGCGCACCTTACGGTTCGTTGTTGCGCGGGATATCCGGCCTCTTCTGCGTTTGACGCGCTGGCCGGGTTGGCCTAGAACGCGCCCGCTACGTGTTATCTGGAGGAGTGGCCGAGTGGTCTAAGGCACCGGTTTTGAAAACCGGCGTGGCGCAAGCTACCAGGGGTTCGAATCCCT
>JBKJIA010000309.1:0-22056 GCA_046598735.1 Polyangiales bacterium | reverse complement strand
TGTGTTGCTCGCAACCGCGTCCAACTGCATCGTAATCGGCTTCAACGTGCGACCGGCCGGCAAGGCAGCCGAGGTCGCCAAGTCCGAACGTGTTGACCTGCGTCTCTACAAGGTCATCTACGACGCGGTCGACGAGGTCAAGAAGGCCATGGCGGGCATGCTCGCTCCGACCTTGGTGGAGAGGGCACTTGGTAAGGCCGAAGTTCGTCAGACCTTCAGCATTCCCAAGATTGGTCTCATCGCCGGTAGCTTCGTGACCGAAGGTAAGATCGTACGCAACGGTAAGGCTCGTGTGATGCGCGGCGGCGTCCAAGTTTGGGAAGGCAGCATCAAGGCACTTCGTCGCTTCAAGGACGATGCGCGCGATGTCGCGGCCGGTTACGAGTGCGGTATCTCCCTCGATGGCTTCAATGATTTGAAAGAGCTCGACATCATTGAGTGCTTCGAGATGGAGGAAGTCGCGGCCGTTCTCTGATGCTGGTGGGCGTCTGCCGCGTTGTGCTGGGCTTGCCTGGTAACAACTCACTCAAAGGCAAACGCTCAGTGGTGAAGAGTGTGCTCGAGCGTGCGCGCCAGAAGTTTCACGTGGCGGCAGCTGAGATCGAAGATCTCGACAATCATCGCCGGGCTACCCTGGGCTTTGCCTGCGTATCGAATGATGCGCGGCATGCCCGTTCGATGATGGACAAGTTGGTTGACTTTGTCGCGGCGTCTACGCCCGTGCCCTTGATCGATCATGAGGTGCGGGTGGAGCGACTCAAGCTCGGCCTCATGGCAGGAGCGGACCTGAGCGAGACATTCGACTCGTCAAACTACGACGACGACGCAGAGCTCGAGGAACAAGATGGCGACGACGAAGAAGGGTGACGGCAAGCGCACGCAGAAGGTGGCGGAGCAGGTGCGCGCGGAGCTGATGAGTCTGCTCATCACGGGCGACGTGCACGATCCCGCCGTTGCTGCCGCCATGGTGTCGTCCGTCATCCTCACTGACGATCTGCGTATCGCGAAAGTGTACGTGCGCCTGCTTGAGGCCAATCCGGAGGACCGCAAGAAGAAGGCGATGTTGTCGGGTCTCGAGCGCGCGAAGGGGTTCTTGCGGCGTGAGGTGGCCAAGCGCGTGCAGCTTCGTTACGCGCCCGAGTTGCGCTTCTACTGGGACGAGAGTGTGGATCGCGGGCGTGAGCTCGAGACGGTGCTGAGCGAGATTCGCACGAGTGAAAATGAGCCCGGAACCAAAGAGTGAGCCTGCGCGGCTGGATGGTCTGCTCGTTGTGGACAAGGGCCAAGGCCTCACGTCCCACGATGTAGTGAGCATGTTACGACGTGTGCTGAGCACGCGTGAAGTCGGTCACACGGGCACGCTCGATCCCATCGCGACGGGCGTGCTCGTGGTGCTTGTGGGGGAGGCGACCAAGCTCGCTTCGTACCTTACCACGACGGACAAAGTCTACGAGACCACGCTACGGCTTGGCACAACCACGGACACGCTCGATGCCGATGGTGTGCATAGCGAGGCGATGCCGGTGCCGGCGCTCGACCTTGAGCTCGTGCAGTGCGCGATAGCCCCGTTTTTGGGCGAAATCGACCAGCAAGTGCCAGCTATCAGCGCGGTCAAAGTAGATGGTAAGGCCTTGCATAAGACCGCTCGCAAGGGCGGCGATGTAGCTGCGCCCACACGGCGGGTGGTAGCCTACGCGATCGATGTGCTTGGCATTCGCGAGTCCGAGATCGACCTGCGTATCCATTGCGGTAAGGGGTTCTATGTGCGGTCGCTGGGACGTGACCTTGCGCAGGCGCTTGGCACCGTGGGCCACCTTACGGTGTTACGACGCGTCAAGAATGGGCCGTTCGACGTGGCGCAGGCAGTGCCCTTTGAGCTTATCCTGCAAGCGCGCCGTGTTGAAGGCCTGCGACCGCAGGTTCGCGAAGCCCTCATTTCGCTGGCCGACGCATGCGCGCTCTTGCCGCAGGTTCAGCTATCTGAGCAGGGCGTCACCCGCGCGCGCTTCGGTCAGCTGATCGAAACGGCCGATGTCACCGGGCGTGTGGAGGGTAGGGTGCCGACGCACATCTTTGCTGCCTTCGATGCGCAAGGCGCACCCATCGCGTTGGTGCAAGAGGACGAGACCGGCTTGCGAGTCGTGCGCGGTTTTCGCGCGCGTTAGCATTCTTAGGGGCGTGGTGCGTGGTGTCGGCGGACTCTGCACGTTACTCGTGCCCCACGGCCAAGGGATCGCTGCGCGGCACAAGCAGCGCGTGATCGACGGCCATGCGGGCTTCGGCAGAGCACGTGGTCTCGAGGTCGAGCTTGACGCTCTTGCGCAGTGCGTGCGCGTCGACTGCGACGCGGTGTTCGGTCCAGGTCGCATCGATGCGTAGAGTCGGCAGCTTTTTGCCGCCGATGGACGCGCGTACTTCACAGGCGTCGGCGTTGTCGTGGCGACGTATGCGAATCACGAGCTCTGCGCCGTCGGACCAGCGTGCATGTTGCGACGGTAAGGGTAGACGAAAGGTAAGCTTGGATCCGCGCGCAACGCACCAGGTTCGCTGCAGGTAATCCCAATCGTGAAAGAGCGGGCCGGCTTCGCAACGCTCAAAGCCCGCCACACCTTTCACCTGACTCGAAGCATCGACGCCGCCCAGGTACCCTTGCTCGAGTGCCCCCAAACGCACCAAAGATTCAGCCGTATTTTTGAGCTCGGGCTCTTTTCGCAGCGCATCCACGAGCAAAGGTATGGCGCGCGCATCGCCCAGCAATCCGATGCCGCGCACAACTTCGTCGCGAATGTTGGTGTGATGCTCCCACGCCAGCATTTCGGACAAGGCGCGATAGGCGCGCTCATCACCGATCTGACCTAGCGCAACCGTCGTCAAGTAGCGCAGATTGAACTCGGGTAAGATCTGCAGCAGCGGCTCGACCGCGCGTCGGTCGCGCAAGCGTCCAAGCCAACGCACGGCTTCTTCGCGCTCGTATTGCGTGGGCGCAACCCACAAGGCATCAATGAGCGCGGGCACGGCGCTGCGATCGCGCAAGCGACCGAGTGACACGGCAGCGCGCGCCCGCACGTAAGGGTCTTCCACGTGCACGAGTTGCTTCAACGCGGCCTGCGCGCGCTCGTCATACATTCTGCCGAGGGCAATCGCGGCCTCTGCTGCCACGCTCGCTGGTTTGGTTTTCAGTCCTGACACCAGCGCGGGGGCACATGACGTGTCCGCAAGCTTGGCGAGGATTTGTCCGGCCTCGACGCGCAGCGGCGTAGGGCTTGATTGATCGAGCAACAACTTCGACATCGGCTCGACTGCGCGCCTGTCGCCAAGGCGTCCCCACCGCAGCTCTTTTGCCCAATTGCTGGCAACCGCGTCTGCATGCGATCCGCGTTCGTGCTCGAGCGAATCGAGCCATGCGTAAACGAGGCCCTTCATCTCCGTAAGGTGCGTGGCTTCGAGATTCGCGAGGTTCTTACGTTCGTGCGGGTCGCGACTCAGATCGTAGAGCTCGAATAATCCAAACCGTAAGTCTGCAATCACTTTGTACGGCCAACGCACGGCCATACGCTTGGTCAACACGGCGGAAAACACGGGCCCCGGATCCGGCATGCGTCCGAGTGCCACCGCGCGCAAATCACGGCCGCGCATGCTCGGTGCGGGCTCGATGCCCACGAGTCCGAGTAAGGTCGGTGCGATATCGATCACTTCCACAGGCGTGGTCACGCGCGACTTCGGCAGCGAGCTTGCACGCACGATGAGCGGCACGCGCACTTGCTCTTCGTACAAGGTGGAGCCGTGATAGACGCCGCCGTGATCGCGAAATTCTTCGCCGTGATCGGCTGTGATCGCGAGCACCACGTCGCGTTTGAAGCGTTGCTTCAAGCCTTTGAGTAACCGATCGAGCTCGCGGTCGACGTGCAAAATCTCGCTGTCGTAACGGTCCATCTCGCCCGTGCCAAACGTCGTCTCTTGGTAAGGTTCGTGAACGTCGAAGTAATGTACCCAGAGGAAGCTGGGTGGCTCACCATTTTCGCGGATGCGATCAGCTTCCTGCAAAACGCGCGCGGTCTGATCCTCCGATTCGCGATTGGTATGATCGAACAGCGCAAAGCCGAACGCGGTGTCGCGATAGACGCTCAGCTTCTTGCCTTCGGTGTGGAAGATGCCGTCCGTGAAGAAAGCGGCGGTGTGATAGCCCTGCTCACGCAGCGTGGTGGCGAGTGTGGCAGTTGGTAAGGGTCGATCGAGCTCGACCACTTCGTGGATGTACTCAGAGGTCATCAGCGAACTGAGCGAATAGCTCGAGTGCGGAGCTTGAGCGTACGTCCTGTCGAATTGCGTGGCTTGCGCCGCAAGGGCATCGAGCTTGGGCGATACCGGCCGTGCGTAGCCGTAGCTGCCGAGGTGATCGGCACGCAAGGCATCGATGGTGACGAGCAGAACGTGCGCACCGGGTTGTGTTGGTAGGCCCGTGGTGTCCAACTCGGCGCGTGCCAAACCGACACCGTGACCACGACCTCGGCCGCCTTCGAGCCAGCGCAAAAGCGGATTGCTTGCCGCAAGCAGCGCGCGACTTGCCGCCGAGCGCGCATCGAACATGGCCACGCGCACGTTGAGATTCAGGTCGAGCGTCCAGGCGTTCACGGCCAGCGCCATCGCAAGACAAGCGCTCGCGATGACTGTGCGATGACGACCGGTAAGCAGGCTTCGTGCGCGTGCACCCCGCGACGAGAGGAGACCGGCGAGCATCCCCAGCGCCGCGGCAAGCCACGTCACCACGGCCAGCGCTTGATGTAGATACTCGTAGAGATTGGGAAGGTAGGTTTGGTTGACCTTACTGAGTGCGAACGCGACTGCGAGACAGAGACAAGCAAGCAGCGTCTGTTTGCGGTCGTGGCCGCGCGCCCAACGCGCGATGCGCAGCATCCACCATGCGCTCAACCCGGCGCCCAAAGGCAGCAGCAGACTC
Source organism: Polyangiales bacterium (assembly GCA_046598735.1). Classification (GTDB taxonomy): domain Bacteria; phylum Myxococcota_A; class Polyangia; order Polyangiales; family DASUME01; genus DASUME01. The sequence continues at coordinate 17,099 of JBKJIA010000309.1, read as the reverse complement.
AACACAAGTACTATCAGATCGTGCTGCGCTAAGCGGACCATGGATCCGCCTGACATCAAGCGCTCAGCCAACAGATGCAGTGGCGCGCTCGAGCTCATCACGATCAAAAGCGGAAGCACGAAGGGACGCACCCGCGGCTTCACGCGCGCATGAACCACCGATGTTGCGAGCAGACCGAACGCCGCGATCAGTGCCAAGGCCAGCGCACTTGCGGGCACCATGGTTGTCAACAAGCGCAGCAAGTAACCCGCGCGGTCGCGCCATACGGGCAGCCACAACCACATCGCGCCAAAGTCCGCGAACGCCAAGAACACGCCTGCGAAGGCGCCCGCCAATAGCGCCAGAGCCAGCGGCGAAATCTGCGCTAACGGGCCCTCTTGCGATTCATCGGCGTCACCCAAGGCGATGGCCTCACTACGTGTGCCCAGAAACTGCAAAGCCCCATCCGTGCTGCTGGACAGGGCTCTGCGGGGGCTTCGGAAGTCGTGGAACTGGAGGTGCCGATCGGATTCGAACCGATGTATAACGGTTTTGCAAACCGTTGCCTAACCACTTGGCTACGGCACCAAAGGCATCGCGGGTTTAGCGCCTCACGTGCGGCCTGTCCAGAAAGCTTGTGCATTCAAGCGTGGCTGCGGGCTCGTGCGCTGACTCGCGCAAGTCGCGTGGCTGCTGCCGGGAAGCTCTAAGGGCGCTTCTTCTTTTTTGCGGCGACCGCTTCCGGGGCTTCGCCCAGTTCGTCGAGATCAATGCCGAGCAGCTTCCATACCTCGGGATGAAATTTGTAAGCCTCCTGCGCGCGCCGCACGGCATCGGCCTTTTCGCCTTGTCCGTCGATCTCGATCTTGGTCGCCTTCAAGCCGTTCTTACGGATCGTGGCGAGCGTCTCACCCATTTCGAGCAGCTCGCTTGCGTGGGTGATGATTTCGATCGGCTTGAGCGCTTGGCCGCGCTTACCGTCTTTCAATTCTTTGAGCAGACGTTGACGACGTTTCTCGGTGCGGCCATCGAGCTTGCCTGCTTGATGTCCATTGGCACCAAACAGCGTGTTCAGCTGACGCGCGACACGACGCTTTTCGATGGCTTCCGCGCTGCCACGACCGCCCGTGTCTCTCCGGGCCCCTTTGACCATGACGATCATCCTCCGCTGCTCTTTTCTGACTCGTGCCGAAAGCCCGCTGTCTAGACCGAGACGACGCTAGCACAGACGATCTCGTCTACAACAGAATAGACAACTGTTTGTGGCAAGAATCGCGATTGAGTCCAGGCGGGGAACTGACTTGTTTGATGGTGAAGGAATGTGGCGGTTTTGTGCTTGAATCTTTGCATTCATGCGACGCTGATCGCGTTGATAATCTGCGTTAACTGACGCCGAAAATGACCGCGCGCGCCGCGAGCGTTCTCACTGCTGCTTGTAGGCCCATGGCGTCGTGGTAAACGACGCGGCTATGACGACGATCGACAGCTTCAAGAGCCGCGCGACCCTGGACATCGAGGGCCGGCACATCGATATCTTCCGCCTAGACGCGCTGACAAAAGCGAAAGTCGGCGACCTCGCAACACTGCCTTACTCGATCCGCGTGCTGCTCGAAAATCTGCTGCGGAACGAAGACGACAAGACCGTGTCGCGCGCAGATATCGAAGCCATCGCGAACTGGGATCCCAAGGCCGAGCCAAGCCTCGAAATCGCTTACCGGCCGGCGCGTGTTCTCCTCCAAGACTTTACCGGTGTGCCGTGCGTCGTCGATCTCGCCACCATGCGTGAAGCGTTCGCGAAGATGGGCGGCGAATCCCAGCGTATCAATCCGCTTCAGCCCGTCGACCTCGTGATCGATCACTCTGTGCAGGTGGATGCTTACGGTACGAAGAAAGCGTTCGATCAGAACGTGGAATTCGAGTTCGAACGCAATCAAGAGCGCTATCAGTTCCTGCGTTGGGGCCAGAGCGCGTTCAAGGATTTTCGCGCGGTTCCACCCGGCACCGGCATCGTGCATCAGGTGAACCTGGAGTATCTCGCCCCGGTCGTATTCACGCGCGAGATCGACGGTCGCACGGTTGCATATCCCGACACGCTCGTCGGCACCGATTCGCACACCACGATGATCAACGGCATCGGCGTGCTCGGTTGGGGCGTGGGCGGCATCGAAGCAGAAGCGGCCATGCTCGGTCAGCCCGTAACGATGCTCGTGCCGCAAGTGATCGGCTTCAAGCTCACCGGCAAGCTACCTGAGGGTGCGACCGCCACTGATCTTGTCCTTACGGTCACGCAGATGCTGCGCAAAAAGGGCGTAGTCGAGAAGTTCGTCGAGTTCTGCGGCGACGGACTCGATCAGCTCTCGTTGCCCGATCGCGCGACGATCGCGAACATGGCGCCCGAGTACGGCGCAACCGTCGGCTTCTTTCCTGTCGACGACGAATCGCTCAACTATCTGCGCCTGACGGGTCGCACAGAAGCGCAGGTCAAGCTGGTGGAGGTCTACTCCAAGGCTCAGGGCCTGTTCCGCACGAAAGAGGCGCCCACCCCGCGCTTCACGGACATGCTCGAGCTTGATCTCGCGAGCGTTGTGCCTTCGATCGCTGGGCCTGCACGTCCGCAAGACCGCATCGAGCTTACGCAGAGCAAGCGAAACTTTCGCAAGTCCTTGCTGGGCATGATCGGTAAGGATGTGGAGCAGACCACAGCCGATGCGTACATCGCCGGCGGCGAAGCGCCCGCCAAGCTTGCAGACAAGTCGCACATTGCGGGCAGCAAGGCTTCACTCACGCACGGCGATGTGGTGATCGCCGCCATCACGAGCTGCACGAACACGTCCAACCCTTCGGTGTTGATGGCCGCTGGCCTGCTCGCGAAAAAGGCCGTGGAAAAGGGCCTGTCGAGCAAGCCGTGGGTCAAGACCAGCTTGGCGCCCGGATCGCAGGTCGTCACTGATTACCTTACCAAGGCCGGGCTCTTGCCGTTCCTCGAACAGGTCGGTTTCTACGTGGTCGGGTACGGCTGCACGACCTGCATCGGGAACTCCGGTCCGCTCAATGACGAGATTGTGGATGCGATCAAAGGTAAGGATCTGGTGGCCTCTGCCGTGCTCAGCGGCAACCGTAACTTTGAAGGTCGCGTGCATCCGAACGTGCGCGCTAACTACCTCGCATCGCCTCCGCTCGTGGTCGCGTATGCGCTCGCGGGCACGATGGACATCGACCTGTACAACGAGGCAATCGGCACAGGCTCAGATGGTAAGCCTGTCTTCCTGAAGGACATCTGGCCCTCGCAAAAAGAGATTGCCGACGCGATGCCTTCGCTGACAAGCGATATGTACGCATCGCGTTATTCAGACGTATTCAAGGGCCCCGCGCTTTGGCAGACCCTCAACATCCCCAAGGGAGACACGTTCACGTGGGATGAGAAGAGCACCTACGTGCGTCGTGCTCCGTTCTTCGATGGCTTGAGCAAAGAAGAGCCCACGACGGCCAACGACATCACAGGTGCGCGCTGCCTCGTGAAGGTTGGCGATTCGATCACCACCGATCACATTTCGCCTGCCGGCAACATCGCCAAAGGCAGCCCGGCCGCGAAGTACTTGGAAGCAAATGGCGTGGCCGCAAAGGACTTCAATCAGTACGGCGCACGCCGCGGCAATCACGAAGTGATGATGCGTGGCACCTTCGCCAACATTCGCCTCAAGAACCAACTGTGCGGCGGCAAGGAAGGCGGCATCACCCGCTATTTGCCCACGAACGAAGAGATGAGCATCTATGACGCGGCCATGAAGTATCAGGCCGACAAGACGCCACTCGTAGTGCTGGCCGGCAAAGAGTATGGCACCGGCAGCTCGCGCGACTGGGCGGCCAAAGGCATCTTACTATTGGGCGTCAAGGCCGTGATCGCGGAGAGCTACGAGCGCATCCATCGTTCGAACTTGGTCGGCATGGGCATCTTGCCTATCGTCTTCATGCCCGGCGAGTCGCACACCATGCTCGGTCTCACCGGCGAGGAGACGTTCGAAATCGCAGGTCTGTCCAAGGGGATCACCCCTGGCATGATTGTCGACGTCAAAGCCGGCACCAAAGCGTTCAAGGCCAAGGTGCGCATCGATGGCCCGCAGGAAGTCGAGTACTACCTAAACGGCGGCATTCTGCAGTACGTGCTACGGCAAATGGCTAAGGCCTGAGGCTTACTATTCGCGCAAGAGCACGTCGCAGTAGTATTTCACGCGCTTGATGATCTTACCGTGTGCACGCGTGCCGATGTCCTTCTTGAGCGCGAGCATGACGCGACGTTGAACGACGTACTTGTTGAAGATGGGCGGCGTGGGCAGCCTGCTGCCGCCTTCTTTCGCAAGTGCGTCGAACACGCGATCGGCCGGATACCCCCATGTCTCTAGATCCTCCGGACGCAGGCGCGCGATGATCTCTTGGGCAAGCTTGAGCTTCATGGGGTCGCCCTGAAGCTCAGGGACCCACTTCTCGACACTTTCGGTACTGGGGCGATCGTGCTTCTTCACACCGATCGGATCGCCCATACCTGCTTTAGCTTCGAAGCGCCTCCCGTAGTTGGCCGCATCGGGGTCATCGGGTAGCTCGAGGAAATCGAAGATGCGCTTGAGCTCGACCTCTGGCGCACCCACTAACGTCTCATACCCGACCTGCAACAGCGGTACCGACGCCTCACGAATGATCTGGGCCATGGCGGGCACGTAGCGTTCAAGTATGGGATTGAAGGCCTGCGCTTCGTTCCAATCGCCGAGGAAAAAGCTGTTTGCATAGCTGCTCATCACGGCCAACGGATGACGTGTAAGTACGATGTACTTCGCCTTGGGATACAGCTTGGTAAGGAACGGTAACACCGTCGCGTAAGCTGGTGTTTTATCCAGAAAATAGCGGCGCCCACTCGGGGCCAACATGCGGCCGTAAAGCGTGTCAGCGTACGCTCGCACGGCGTCGAGGTAGTCTGCTTCGCCATGAGGCAAGCGGTCTACGAACGCTCGCATCGCTTCGGCCGCATTGATGTGATCGTAGGGCGCCTTGTCGACGCTGCCGTGGTAGCCAAGGTAGGCAAGCGGGGTGATCAGGTGTGGTTCTGGATGCGTATAGATCTGCGCATGCGAGCCGAGCATCTGTTGCAGCAACGTGGATCCGGCGCGCGGCGGTGAGATGACAAACAACAAACGGTCCTGCACGTGTTCCTCCGCCCCGCTGTGACGGAGGCTACTGGCGAGCATGTCACGTCGCTTGCGCTCGTCGACTAAGACGTAAGATGCTGTGAGGCTGCGCAGTAAAAATGTGCAAAAATCGCGCTAATTTGAGCTGTTCAGGTTCAGAGTTGCAGCGGGAGGAAGACATGGCGCTTCGCGTGCTTACGGACGATAGAGAACTCGCTGTCGTTCCCGACGTTGCTCCGGCAGGCGCGAATCCAACGCAGCCTTCGCTAGAACATCGAACACTTCTTGGTGGTGAATTCTGGCGCGCTATTCCGGCCTTCGCGAACGTGACAGAAGCCGAGTTTCTCGATCACACCTGGCAAGCGCGAAACTCGCTCACCAAGCCGAAGGTGTTGCTCGAGTCACTGTCAGGTTTGTTGAGCGAACAGTTCGTGGAAGATGTGGCCGAAGGTTTTTTGCTTTCGACCATGAGCCTGCGCGTGTCGCCTTACTTGCTCAGCGTGATCGACTGGAGCGATCCCCTGCGTGATCCGATTCGTCGTCAGTTCATACCCTTACGGTCTGAGCTGCAACCGGACCATCCCAAACTGGGTCTCGACTCGCTGGGCGAGCAAGCAGATTCGCCGGTGCCCGGTCTCACGCACCGCTATCCCGACAAAGTCTTGTTTTTGCCGCTCAACACCTGCCCGGTGTACTGCCGTTTCTGCACGCGTTCTTACGCGGTCGGTCCCGACAATGCCGACGTGGACAAGCTCAGCTTGAAGGTCAACCTGGCGCGCTGGGAACAAGCGTTCGCGTACCTCAAAGCACATCCCGCAGTCGAGGATGTCGTGGTGAGCGGCGGCGACGCGTACACACTCAAGCCGGAGCAACTGCGCTTCATCGGCGATGCCTTACTCGACATCCCGCACATTCGACGCATCCGCATTGCAACCAAGGGCCCGGCCGTGATGCCGCAAAAGCTCTTGTCTGATGATCCGTGGTTCAGCGCGCTCGTGGGTTTGGTCGACCGTGGACGCAAGCTGCACAAGGAAGTCGTGCTGCACACGCACTTCAATCACCCGCGCGAGATTACCGAGATCAGCCGTCGCGCCATGAATCGCTTGTTCGAGAATGGCGTATTCGTGCGCAACCAAAGCGTGCTGCAGCGTGGCGTAAACGACAGCGTCGAAACGATGACCTTACTGGTGCGGCGTCTTGGCTACGTCAACGTGCACCCTTACTATGTCTACCAGCACGATCTGGTGCGCGGCGTGGAAGACCTGCGTACCAGCGTACGTTCTGCGATGGAAATCGAAAAAGGCGTGCGTGGCAGCACAGCCGGTTTCAACACACCTACCTTCGTTGTCGACGCCCCCGGTGGCGGAGGCAAGCGCACCGTGCACTCAGCCGAGCATTACGACGAAGTCACCGGCGTTTCCGTCTACGCCGCGCCGTCGGTCAAACCCGGAAGACTGTTCTGCTACTTCGATCCGATTCGCGACCTGCCGGAAGCAGGCCAAGCGCGTTGGGCCGACGCTACGCAACACGAGCACATTGTCTCGGAAGCGCTCGAGCAAGCGCGCGCCAAGATGGCAGCCTACTAGTCAAGACGCTTTACTTCGCGCGCAGCTTGGCGACGATGATCTGACTCTCGCTTTCGTCGCTGAATGGCGCACGCGTAAAGTCTCCCCAACGCTCCTCGATGGTAAAGCCGTTGTAGTGCAGCAATGCCTCCAGCTCCTGCGGGAAGAACTGGCGCTGACTGAGCGGCACGATCTTCAGCTCGCCCGCACCGTCGGCATCTTGGAATATCATCGACACCATCTGCACCTGCCGCAGCGAATCGTACTCGAACGCTTCCAGGTAGTGATAGCGCCGGCCGGTCAGTGGGTGGATCACCATCGGCGCTTTTAGTAGCCGGCCAGGCCGCCTTACCATTGCGCGCAGGTCGGGCGTCAACACGTCGAACACAAAGCGTCCACGCGGCGTTAGATGCGCCCGTACTGTCGCCAACGCGCGCTCCAAATCGCGAAGCGTGTACAGATGCATGAACACGTTGAAGGGCGCCGTAATCAACGGAAAGCGTCGCTGCAAGCGCAGGTTGCGCGCGTCACCACGCTTGAGAGTAAGGTATGACTGCTTGGCCTTGGGTAATGTCAGAAGCTTGGTTGCTGCGTGATCGAGCATGGCTTGGGCGGGGTCGACGCCGTGTACCTCGATGCCTGCTTGTGCGAGCGCAAGTGCCACGCGCCCCGTGCCGACACCCAGCTCAAGCACGGGCGAGCCAAGCTCCTGCGCGATCTCAACATAGAAGCGCACATCTTGCCGCCGACGCTTGTAGGCGAGGTCGTAGTACACGGCATCTTCGTAGTGCGCTTGACCACCACGTGTGATGCGCGCTTCGAGACCGGCCACGGTAGCGCGCCGCGAGTCGCTGCCCTCGGCGCTGGCTGTGACGGCAGTTGCGGCCTTGCGCGCGCGCTTCTTGGTCGCGCGAGTGGCGGGTAAGACCTTACGCGTACGCTTAGACGGCCCCGTCACAGCGATCTCCGAGCGAGTAGGGTGCTCGCGATTTCGGCAAAACCCTGACCGTAAGATGCCTGCGACACGAAACGAGGAGCCACCGGTAAACGATCAAGAAAGCGCGCGACGTTGGCGACACCTGCCGTGACATCGAACCATGCAAACGCAGCCGCATCGTTGCCACTATCACCCACGAACATAAACTGTGACTTGGCGTGGCTCGGCGTCGTGCCCCACAAAAATTGCGCTGCGCGTACGACACCCTGGGCCTTGTCGTGATCGCCAAACTGCGCATGCGCATGCACGGAAGACACCGTCACATGCGCACCTTCTTCGCCTAGCAATGTGGTCAGCTGATCGACTTCAGCGCGTGGTAGCGATGCGTATTCGTTCACGTCAAACGCCAGATCGCAGCGTCGCGCCCAGGAGTCGTTCGAGACGTGAACCTGCGGCATCTCGACGCCAACACGAGCGCGAATGCGCGCAAGCATGGCGAGTTGCTGTGTTCGTGTGGGCTCGTCATCCCAGTATCCAAAGTCGAGCTGGCCGCCGCGCCGCGCGATAAAGCCTGCGCCATTTTCGCCGACGGCTGCATCGACGGGCCACATGCGCGCCACAAGCTCGGCCCAGCCAAGTGGCCTGCCCGTGACGGCAATAAGCTTGATGCCCGCATGCTTCAGCGCAAACAATGCGGCGTAAGCATCCGGGTCGAGCACGCCATGGGTCGTGACCGTGTCGTCGATGTCGAAGCAGACCACATCGATCATGCGCGCAAGCTCGGTAGACAAATCTGCGATTGGCCGCACGACTATCTCACGATCGCAAACACGGTCTTCAAGTACATGCCTTCCGAGAAACCCGGTGGTACCGGATGATCCGGCCCCTGTCGCATCACACGCAAGACACTCAGCTCGCGTCCTGCATCGCGCGATGCCAGCGACAACATGCGCAAAAAGTCCGTCTCATTCATACCGGCTGAGCACGAGCACGTGACGAGCACCCCACCAGGCGACACGAGATCGATCGCCTGCCGATTGAGGCGACGATAGGCGCGCCTTCCCTTTTCGAGATGACGAACCGTGGGCACGAGCTTAGGCGGATCGAGCACCGCCAAATCGAAACGATGTCCGCTTTGATGCAAGCGCTCAAGCTCGCTGTGAATGTCGCCTTTGGCCCACGTTATCTGCGAGAAGCCGTTCAGCGTCGCCATCTTATGCGCGCGATCGAGCGCAGGTTGCGACGAGTCCATACCGAGGACGGACCGCGCGCCACCACGCGCCGCAGCGAGCGCGAACGCGCCCACGTAACAACACGCATCTAGCACCGAACGGCCCGCCGACAGGCGCTCGACTTCGGCACGCTGCTCGCGTTGGTCGAAGTAGTAGCCGGTCTTCTGCGAAGCCAAGCTATCGAATGCGAACAGTAAGCCACGCTCACGAAAGTCAAGTGCGTTGACTTCTTCGCCAAACAGTAAGCCGCCTTCGCTCGTAATACCTTCGCGCGTTTGCGCCGCGCCGCTCGTCACCTCGAGCACAGATCGTGCGCTGCAGACGTCGGCCAGCACGCGCGCGATCTCTTGTCGGCGGGAGTACATGCCAATCGTGCCGAACTGGACAATCAGCACATCGCCATAGCGATCGACGACCAGACCTGCGAGCCCATCCCCCTCCGAGTTGATCAGCCGGTAACCAGTCGTGTCCGCGTTGGGCAAGCCCAGCAAAGCACGCGTGGCCACCGCTTGCTGCATACGTGTGCGAAGCCATCGTTCATCAAGCGCTTGTTCTGGGTCGCGCGTGAGCAGCCGTACAACGATCGCGGATTTCGGGGACCAAAAGCCACGTCCCAGCGCTTTGCCGCGCGCCTCGACCACCACGACTTCATCGCCCGCCGCAGGCTCGCCGCGAAGTTGCGCAACCGCTTGCGCAAAGACCCATGGATGACCTGCGACCACGGGCCCGGCATGTTTGGAATGGAGCTCGACGGTGATCATCTGCTGACTCGGCGGGAATGTACTGCATCCCATCCCACCCGGCTCCCGCCTATCGCGGACGGCTGCGCCTATCGCGGACGGCTGCGCCTTGCAGTGCCGGATGTGGGGGCGTACCATCCAAGGACCTTTCTACGTGGCTCTCACGCAGGAGAATGCACTGTGCGGATGCCTGGATTCGGCGAGCTAATCATCATCCTTGTGATCGTGTTGCTGGTCTTTGGAGCCAATAAGCTCCCCCAGCTCGGCGAGGGCGTGGGTAAAGCGATCAAGAATTTCAAGCGCGGTCTCAACACCGACGACGACATCGAAGTTACGCCCACCGACCATCGCGTTGAAGCGGAGTCGAGCGCCAAGGCCGTCGACAAAGACAAAGTACGCGATGCGGAAGTCATCGAACGCAAGGGCTGAGAGCAGCTTCGCTGTTTTCGGCACGCGGTAGCGCCCGGCTGCGCGCGTCAGGGCCGCTTCTCAATGAAGCGGCTTTTGATTTTGTGACTCGTCCGTGCATGCAGCGCGCAGCCGTTCCGATGCATGCGATACATGCGCAAGCTCGCGGCGATCGCTCGGCGTCAAGTGCGGCACGAGCTGCACGGCCACATCTTCAGGCGTGTGCGGATTGCGCGCGAGTGCGTAACGAACGCGATAGCGGATGATCCAGCGCGTGTGTCGAAACACCTGCACGAGCACTTCAGGCGCGACCGGCCGCAGTGCCGAAAGACGGACGACGTCGTCTTCTACGATTGCGGGATTATCGAGCAGTATCCGAATCACGTCGGGATGCGGATCGCGCAGCACGCGATCGAGCAGCGTTTTATCGCGCCGTCTCGCGATGCTCTTACGTTCGCCAAGCGTAAGGGGACGCCCTTTGCCGAAGTCGGGTACCCGTCCCTTGCGTACGGTCTTGGCGGGCTCATCGCCATCCATGCCCTCGAACTCGGGCTCGTCGTAATCTTCGACAAAACCATCCGTGCCTAAAAAGCGACCCAGCGCGCATTGCCCGCGCACGTCTGCAAGTCGCGCCACGGCGAGCTTGAAGCGTGCGGTTTCGGGCGTGGAAAGCGCAATCGAGACGCGCAGCAACAGCGCGGCGTAACGCTCCTCGCGCTGCTCGGCCCGCGCGAGCACCACAGTCAACACGTCGGTCACTCGCGCAGCGCCCAAGGTCAGCAGTTGATTGCGCAGCCATCCGACTTGGATCGATGGATCGCGCAAACCCGCTAGCGTCTTCGCCAAGTGGGCGGCCGTACCTGCCGCAGGACCGTAAAGAGGGTCGGACATTCCCTACGCCTAAGGATACCCGAGAGCGGGCCACGCGCGCACACGTGCGCCTTGACCGTGCGTTCCATAACGCGCTAGTCCACCAAGGTTGCCCATGATTGATGCGTCATCCGAAGGCTCTGCGACACCGCGCGTTATCAAGCGCTACGCCAATCGTAAGCTCTACGACACTCGCGATAGTCGCTACGTCACGCTGCCCCAAATAGCGGAGCTGGTGCGCTCAGGCGACGACGTACGCATCATCGACAACCGCACCAAAGAAAACCTGACCAGCGTGACGCTGGCCCAGATCATCTACGAGTCAGAGAAGAGCGCGGAAGAGTCGGCCCGTCAGGGCGTCAAGACTCTGCGCGATTTCATTCAGGTGGGTGGCGAGCGCCTAATGGCGCACCTGCGCGAGGGTCCGGTAGGACGTTTGATACCGCGCCCGGAGACCACAGAGACTGGCGAAATCAAGCCACGACTCACGGTGGTCGCGCCTGCGATGGAAGCCTTGGAAGAGCTGCAGCGACGCGCAGATGAGCGCATGCGCGGGCTGATTGGCTGCGTGCTGGCTCCCATGCGCGAGCTTCAGGCCGAGATTACGCGACTTCAGCAGCGTATCGAAGAGCTTGAGTCAAAGTTGATACATGGGCGACGCGAGCGTTCGGATACGACGCAGCCGCCTTCATCCTGAACACTGCTTTCGTTCGCGCCAATCCCCTGGAATACTGAGGGGACACTTGGCGTTGACCCTGGCAGGAGCGCACTCCATGGCCTTTGGCTTCAGATTGAAAAGAGCGGCAGGCGAGTCTTTCGAAGCCAAAGCTCTAGAGCACCTCGACGTGCTGTACGGCGCAGCAATGCGTCTCACCCGCGATCCGGCCGAGGCCGAGGACCTGGTGCAAGACGCTCTGGTCCGCGCCTATCGCTTTCAGCATCACTTTGAAGCGGGCACCAATCTCAAGGCGTGGTTGCTCCGGATTCTCACGAACACATTCATCAATCACTATCGACGCGGCGTACGCGAGCGTCGCGTGCTCGACCAAGACGAAGGCGCGCCGATTGGCGACGGTGTGATGAGTCGAGCGGCCATGCGCGGCCTCACCGATTCCGTATCGGTCGCCCAGGAAGGTCTGCTGCGCGAGGAGATCAAGCGTGCACTCGATGATCTCCCGGAAGACTACCGTGTGATGATCGTCCTCGCGGATATCGAAGAGCTCTCTTACAAAGAAATCGCCGAGGCGCTCGAGTGTCCGATCGGCACCGTGATGTCGCGCCTGCATCGTGCCCGAAAGCTGATGCAACAGCGCTTGATGCAGCAGGCAATCCAGATGGGCATCGTGAACGAAGACCAAGCAAAGAGTGAGACCGAAACCGGACCACTCGACCTCGAAGCGTATCGCCGTCGCAAGCACGGAGTAGGCGCATGAACTGCACGAACGTAGAGCTGTACTTGGACGCGCTCATGGACGGGGAGCTCGATGCGAGCGCGCGCGTTGAAGTCGATCGGCATCTAACGGCATGTGCCGGATGTGGCGATCGCTTGGCGTTTGCGAAGACGCTGCGCAATCAGCTCAAGGCCACAGTCGCAGCGGGTCGGGCGCCCGCATCGCTGCGCGCTCGCGTGACCGAGGCTCTGCGCGAAGAGAGCACGCCGGTTTGGTGGCGGATCGATACGAGCTGGCGAGCCACGGCAGCTGCAGCCGCTGTGGCGCTCGTAGTGTTCGGAGTGGGCGGTTCCATCGACTCGCAGGCCGCGGTGATGCAGGCCGGTGTCGCTCCAATTCTCGACGATGTGATGCGCGCCCACGATCGCGGCGTGCCCTCCGAGGTGAAGAGCAGCGATCAGATTCCGGCGTACTTTGAGAACAAGCTCGGGTTTCGCGTGCAGCCCGTGCAGTTTGCGGATCCGGCCGTGCGTTTCGTTGGCGCGCGCGACGCGCAGGTCGGTGGACGACAGGCGGCCACCTTGCAGTACGAAGTGCATGGCCGTCGCATGACGGTGGTCGCGTTCAGGCCGCCGGCTTATTCCGCGCGTCTGGGTGAGCCGGTGGATACCCATGGCGGTCGTGTAGTGCGAGCCGTGCGCGTGCACGGGCACGTGGTTCCGCTCGTGGAGCATGACGGCATCGTGTACGCGGTCGTGTCGGATCTCGACGCGGATGACCGCTTAGAGCTCGCAGCCCACGCCTCTTTACATTGAGCACGCTGCACTGAGCCCGCACTGAACACTTCGACGCAGCCGCGGACCTGAACGAGTAGCGCGGCTAAGTCGCCGAAAATTCGCGCGGTTTCGCACGGGGTGCTCGTTGACATGCAAGCGCGTCGGCCACTATCCTGCGCGCTATGGTGCAGCGCATTCTCGTGTTCGAAAAGAACACGGACTTCGTACGTGAGCTCGAGTCAGGCTTCAGCCGCTATGGCGCGCAGGTAGAAGTCCTCCAGGATCCAGAGGCGGGCCTTGTCCGTGCCAAGGCGGAGCAGCCGGCACTTGTGCTGCTGTCGGTGGATTCCATGTCCGCCCCGGGCGAGGCGTTCCTCGTTTGTAAGAAGTTCAAAAGCGACGATGCGCTGGCGAACATTCCGTTTGTGATCATGGGTGGTCCGCACCACTCAGAATCATTTGAATCGCATAAAAAGCTCAAGAAACGCCGTGCGGATGAGTATTTGCAGCTGCCGATCAGCTTTGATGAGCTGATCAAGCGCGTGGCTGCGTTGGTGCCCTTTGTGGCGGCTTCGAATGGGTCGGCCGATGCGGCTGATGAAGCGGAGCTTTCGCTCGACAATCTGGAAATTGAAGACGACATCGAAGCCTTTGCGGATAACGCGTTCGATGACTTGGTGTTCGAGGAGCCGAAGGCTGCGCCGGAGGTGTACAAGCCCGCTCCAGCGCCCGAGCCGATCAAGCCCGCAGCACCCAAGATCGATTTACCTTCGTTCGATAAGCCAAGCGCTGCGGCCGCGCCTGCGATGGCAAGGGCGAGTCTTGGCGCAGCCAGCGCCGGTGTGAACGGGGAAGAGCTCGCTAAGCTCAAAGCCCAGGTGGAGCAGCTCAGCACCCGTGCGAAGGGCGCAGAAGATCGCCTGAAGACGGCGGAGGATCGCGCCAAAGCATCGGACGAGCGTGCGAAGGGCGCAGAAGATCGCGTCAGGGGTACCGAGGATCGCGTCAAGACGGCCGAAGACCGAGCGAAGACGGCAGAGGAGCGCGCCAAGAACGCGGAAATGTCGCGCCCGAGTCTGGCGCCGGCCGCGGCGCCGGGCATTTCGAGTCGCGATTACCTCGATCTGCGTGAGCAGCTAAATCGTAAGGATAAGGAGCTGCTTTCGCTGCGCGATGAGGTCACCACGCGTGATCGTCAGTTGCTCGATGCGAGCGACAAATCGCTCGAGCTCGAGCGCGCACAGGCCGATGTCATCGATCGCTTGGATCAGACGGATCGTCAGCTCCATGACGCGCTCGAGAAGATCAGAGCTTACGAAGCCGACAAGGATGCGATCGCGAAGCGCACGGAGGATTTGAAGGCGCGTTTGCAGCGCACCGAAGATCGTTCGAAGAAGGCCGAGTCCGAGCTCGATACGATCAAGAAGGCGCACGCGACCGAGCTGTCGGATCTGAAGGCGTCACACGCGAGCAAGCTCGAGCAGATCGAGAGCACGGTATCGGCTGAAGTGGCGCGCATGCGTGCGACCCACGCTGCGGCCGCGGAAGATGCGGAAGAGAAGCTCGCCAAGGCTTTGAGTCATGCGGCAGCGCGCGGCCAAGCCGCGTTGGATGAGGCTGCTTCCGCTCACGCTAACGAGGTCAGTGCGCTGCAAGCTTCGCAGCGTCAGACGGTGGCCGAGACCAAAGCCGCCCATGAAGCCGCCCTCGGCAGAGCAGCGGCCGATGCGCAAGCGAGCCAAAAGCAGGCCCTCGCTGAGGCAGATAGCGCTCATCGTGCCGAGCTCTCGGCATGGTTGGCGGATGCTGAACAAGGTAAGGTCACAGCCCTCGAGGGCTTGCGCAACGAGCTCGACACCAAGCACGCGGGCGAAAAGAAAGACATCCACGACAAGCACGGTCGCGAGCTTGCTGTGCTTGGGCGCAAGCTCAGCGAAGCCGACACGAAGAAGGCGCAACTCGACGAGCGCGTAAGTCAGCTGGAACAAGCCAAGCAGGCACTGGAAGCCAGCACGAATGCCCGCATTGCCGGGCTCACGTCGGACCTCGCTTCGTGCACGGAAGAGCGCGACCTTGCGCAGAATGAGCTTTCGTCTGCGCGCGCCAGTGTTGAAAGCTTGGAGCGTACGCAGGCGAACCAAGCGGATCGCATCGCACGTCTCGAGGCGCAGCTCGCAGTCGCAGAGGATCGCTGGAAGCGCGCGAACGCGAAAATCGATGCAGATGCGGAGCTGCTGGTTCGCGTGCGCAAGGCCTTGGGGATCGGTATCGGTCTGCTCGATCAGCAGCAGGCCAACCTGCTCGAAGACAACTGATTCAGTCCGTTTCGACGCGGAATACCACGTTCTGCACCTCGCCTGCGGCCAACCGTAAGGTGCGTCGTTGCGCCGGATGTCCGTCTCCGACCGCAACTTCGTGACTGCCGGGCGGCAAGCGCGCATTCACGGGTGCATGGCCCATCGGACGGCCATCGATCCACACATCTCCGAACGGAATCGCGACGACGCGCAGCTCCGAAGGACGTGCTTTGCTCGGCGCGGGCGCAAGGGGTTGCGGCGCGGCGGTTGTGCTCGCGCTGGGATCAGGCGTTAGCTCGTGGGCTGCACGTGGATCGGCAGCTGCACTTGGACGCTCAGTTAAGGGTGGCGGCACTTTGGATGCGCGCCCGGCCGATGGTTCTGGTTGTCGCAACACCAGCAGGGCAGCGAGCGTCACGAGCGTGAATCCGATCGCCGTCAGCAGTACGTAGCGCGCTCGTCGACTGGGTTGCAGCGACGTATCCGTAGGCGTGGCGGCTGGACGAACGCTGGTTCGCGTCGCTGCGGCGCGCGGATTTGGCTGCGGCGGCGTGCTTGGCGCGGCGCGCTGGGTCGGGGCGTGTCCTGGGTCTTGGGGCACCGCGGGACGACGTCGCGCGAGCTCGGAAAGCTGTCGTCGCGCGGCAGGCACCGAGATCATCGGCAGCGCTTCGAGCAGCGCCGCGGCCGATGCAGTCCGTTGCGCCGGGTCGATGAAAAGCAATCCTTCGATGCAGGTCACGAGTGCAGCGGGCGCTTTTGGACATAGCTCAAGTAGCGCCGGACGCGTGCCGGCTGCGATGCGGCGAATCGTGTCCAGATCAGATTCGCCATCAAAAGGGCGACGCCCCGTCAACAGCTCGAAAAGCATCACGCCGAGCGCGAACAAATCGCCTTGAGGCTCGAAGATCGCGCGCTCGATGTACTCTGGCGGCAGGTACGGAATCTTACCTTTGATCGTTCCTGTGGCCGTCAGATGTGTGCCGCCCAGCGCCTTGGCGATGCCAAAGTCAACGAGCTTGACTTCCCCTGCCAGGCTGATGAGAACGTTGGAAGGTGAGATGTCTCGATGCACCACCGAGGGCCGCACGCCATCGCCCACGTGCGCATGATGTAGTGCCGAGGCGAGGTCGATCGCCACGAGTGTGACTAGGTCCGGATCCAGCGCTCCGACTTGTCCGGACAACTTGCGTAGATCCATGCCGTCTATCAGCTCGAGCGCGAGATAGTGGGAGCCATCGGCCACACCAAAGTCAAGCACCTGGACTATGTTGGCGTGGCGCAGCTGCGCGCTCGTCGTGGCTTCACGCAGAAATGCGGCCACGAAATCTTGATCACTTTCGAAGGCCGGCAAGATGCGCTTGATGCACACGCGCTGCTCGAAGCCGCCGGGGCCGCGGCGCACGGCCTCGAACGTTTCGGCCATGCCGCCCGCTCCGAGGCGCCGAATCGGCTCGAACGGGCCAAAAGGTGGGGGAAGGCGTGACATCGAAGGCGAGGTAGGCTGTACCATGCTGGCTGAGCTTTTTCAGCCAGGCGTGACAGAGCGACAGAACAGGAACACAGTCTGGGCGTCCAAAGCGTACGACCACCCCATCATGTTGAAGCGAGCCATGGCTAACAAGACGTCTTCTTTGGTATTTTCGCTCGCTGTTTGCTGCCCATTGCTCCTCGGCAATCCCGTCGCTTACGCACAGGACCTGGCTGCTGTGGCGATGAGCGCGGCT
>JBKJIA010000155.1:0-2687 GCA_046598735.1 Polyangiales bacterium | reverse complement strand
AGGCGCGGCTCATTGCAAGCCGGATAACCCAACCGGCGATGGCGAAAAAGGGCAGCCCGCAACGGCTGCCCTTTTTCGTGAGCGAAACAGGTGTTGTGTACAGGCCGGGGCAACGGGGGTTGCTCCCACGTGCACGTCCAGCTACGCTCATTTCGCGACTTTCGGGTGCCAGAGCGTCCGGGTGTACCTACCGAGTGTGGGACGCCACGGAGAGGAGATGTACCGATGCGAAAGCAGATGTTCCTGTCCAAGATCCATCGTGCAACCATCACGCACGCAGACCTGGAATACGAAGGCAGCGTGACGATCGACACCGACCTCCTGGAGGCGGCTGACATCTTCGAAAACGAAGCCGTCCATGTCTGGAACGTCACCCGTGGCACCCGCCTCATGACGTACGCGTTGCGTGGTCCGCGTGGCTCCGGCGTGATCTGTATCAACGGGGCCGCGGCACATCTCAACAAGCCTGGCGACATGTGCATCATCGCCACCTTCGGCGAGATGGATGTCGAAGAAGCGCGCAAGCACGAGCCGAAGGTCGTGTTCGTCGATAGTAAGAACCGCATCGCTCAGGTCGACAAAGAAGAGCGCGCGGGTCCGCAGATGCCCCGGAAACTCGAAATCGTCCACTGACCTCACCACTCGTGGAGAGGGGAAGAGACCCAGACTTCTCCTCCTTCTCCCACGACCGTAGGAGAAGGTTGGGATGAGGGCAGAGGGCTGGGGTGAGGGCGGCTCGCGTTCACTGCGCAGTGATCGGACCTACAGCGAGGCGGTGGCGTTCTTCGCGAACGACTCGAAGCAGGGCGTCGCGTTCGACCACGCCTGCATCTAGTAGGGCGGCCATGTATCCGTCCGCGTAGCCATGGGCGCGCGACAGCCTGGCATACGCACCGCCTTCGAAACGCGCTTGCACGACGTTACTGAGCAGTCTGCGCAGGACCTTGATCAAATCTTCTTTTGCCATACGACGGCCTCCCGACACTTTCTTCTTCTGCCTGAGATCGATCCCGGTCAAGAAAGTGCGCTATGTAGGGGCGCGTAAACGACACGAGACACAGGGCGCCATCAAACGAGTGCGCGCCCGCCCTTGCCGGGGTGGCGAAATGGTAAACGCAGACGGCTTAAAATCGTCAGTTGGCAACAACGTGCGGGTTCGAGTCCCGCCCTCGGCACCAGACATTTTCGCGCTTTTTGGGCTTTATTGACCGTCGCCCGCGCGGGGTTTTACGTTAGTCAATGTACTTGCCTATCAACAAGGAGAGCTTTTCCTTGGTGACGGCAGGCACCGCTGACTTAGGCGTGATGATCGCGTGGGCAAGCGCCGAGGACGCGGGACTCTGCGCCGGGTTCGGCCAATCGTGCGTGGTGGCGAGGATCGATCGCGCGGTGCTGACATTCTTCTGCAGCACCGCGATCACGTTTTCCACGCTGACGGCGGCTTCGCTTTCGTGCCAGCAGTCGTAGTCCGTCACCATCGCTAGGCTGGCGTAAGGGAGCTCCGCTTCGCGGGCGAGCTTGGCTTCGGGCATGTTCGTCATCCCGATCACGTCCGCGCCCCAGCTGCGATAGAGCTTGGATTCGGCCCGCGTGGAGAACTGCGGGCCTTCCATGCACAAGTACGTGCCGCCCCGATGCACTTTGGCGCCGCAACGTTCGGCCGCATCCGCCAGGCATTCGGAGAGTGCAGCGTCGGTTGGATCTGCGACGCTCACGTGCGCGACCAAGTTGTCGTCGTCGAAGAAGGTGCTCGCTCGGGAGCGCGTGCGATCGATGTATTGGTCCACGATCAACATCTCGCCGGGGTGAAGATCTTCGCGCAAGGACCCCACCGCGGACACGCTGACGATCTGCTGGGCGCCGATCCATTTAAGCGCATACACGTTGGCGCGATAATTCACGCGATGGGGCGGCAAGCGATGGCCACGACCATGACGCGGCAGAAAATAGAGCTGCGTATCGCCCAGCCTGCCGCTCAGGATCGAGTCCGATGCTTCGCCGAACGGCGTGACCACGCGACGTTCTTGGAGATCGGTAAGACCGTCGATCGTGTAGAGGCCGCTACCGCCCAGGATACCGATGTGATGGATGGCTTTGCTCATGCTGCCTTGCGGTAACACGCTCAGCTCGGCTTGTCGCGTGCGTAGGGCACGCGCTCTATTCGCAACTCTAACGGCATTTCAGCGCGCAAAACCCGAAGTGTGACGAACGTTCCCACTTCACCTTTGAGCCTGTCGTGCACCTGCGTGTTGCTGAGATCGGCGATCGATTTGCCGTCGATCGCGAGGATTCGATCTTCGGGCAAGAGTCCCGCTTTGGCTGCGGCGCTGTCCGGCGGGACCGAAATCACGCGCACGCCGCGCTTGGACCACGCGAGTTGAGCGTGAATGCCGCCTGCCCACGCCGGAGGCCCACAATGCGCGAGGAAAGCGCACAGTGCGACCATGCGCGCTAAGTGCCCGATGCCGCAAAAGGATTGCGCTGCGCTGCTGAACGTTGACACCCCACCCCTCTTCTGTACCATCGTTGTTACACAAGCCCTCGCTCCGGGGGAGAGTCGGATCGCAACGGCCGATGTTCAAGCTCGTCATTTCTGACGACGAAGGTAAGACCATCATTGTTCCTCTCGTCCGTGATCAGATCACGGTCGGGCGGCAAGATGGCAACACGATCCGCTTGACCGAGCG
>JBKJIA010000151.1:0-35016 GCA_046598735.1 Polyangiales bacterium | reverse complement strand
TCGACCGGCGCCAGACTGTCGTGGGTGCCATGCACGACCATGAACGGGGGGGCGTCCTCGCGCACGTGGGAGAGCGGAGACGCATCGCGATAGATGTCTTCGGCATCGCTGCGCGATTTGCGGATCACCAGGTACTGCAGCAACAACCGTAAGCCCATGTGGCGCTGCATTCCTTCGCGATCGAGCAGATCGTAAGGTGCATAGAACGGGACTGCGGCCTGTAGACTCGTGTCCGCTTGTTCGAAGCCGGGTTGAAAGCGTGACTCGTTCGCGGTGAGCGCGAGCATGGCGGTGAGATAGCCGCCCGCAGAGCCGCCCGTTGCGATCACGAAATGCGGATCGCCACCGAGCTCTGCGATGTGCTCCTTGACCCAGACCAGCGCATGTTTGACGTCGACCAAATGATCGGGCCACTGCACGTGCGGACTCAAACGGTAGTTGATGCTGACACAAATGAAACCGCGAGCGGCCATGTAATGTAAGAGCGGCCGTGCCTGTTGCCCCTTATGACCTATCACCCACGCCCCACCGTGAATTTGCAGCAAAACGGGCGCGTTCGTGACTTGCTGCTTGGGTAGATAGACGTCGAGCATGCGCCGATTCCCAGCGCCCGGTGCATACCTTACGTTCTTGATCACGCGCACGCTCGGATCGGTGAGCCAAAAGGGCAGCACCATACGGCCGAGCGGTAGCTTGGCATCGACCGGCACAGCCAAGCCCTCGCGATAGGTCGCGCCAAATGCGCCACCCATGGCTGTTTCGATGTGCGTGGCGGTGCGGCTGGCTTCGATATGCAGTCTGATGAGGCCCCACCACGACAGCAGGCAAAGACTCAAGGCGATCCAGCCAGGTGCAGCAGTCAAGGCTCCTGACCAAATGCAGAACGCGGCCGCCATCGTCTGCCAGACCAAATGATGGGCAGCCAGCTCCGCGGTCAGCCAGCCCGCGAAAAAGCTGTGGGCCACGAGTGGCATGATGCCGCGCACCGAGCGGAATGCATTGGCGGTGAAGCCCAAACTCGTAAGGCTGGCAAGCAAGAATAGCCAGGGCATGGAGTGCGGAAGGTAGTCGTACATGGGCTTCACTCTCAAGGTCCATGAAGGCGCGGTGTGGCGCAAGCCTGTGGCGAGGGCGAAAACCACGTGCCCGCGCTCATCAGGTGCCCCGCGCGCGCGAATGGGGTACATGCCTTGCGTCCTCCTATGCGTCCTCCTATGCGTTCTCGACCCGAACACGTGCCGTCGCTCGATGTCTTACGCGGCTTTCTCGCGCTTTTCGTAGCGATTTACCACTTCCAGAGCTGGACGCGTGTCTTTGGAACGTCGACTGCCGCGAGCAACACAGTGGCGGTTTTGGGCATCTACAGCGTGCAGGGTTTCTTTATCATCAGCGGTTTTTGCTTCTTTCATCTGTACGCAGGCAAACGCTTCAATGGGGTCGACCTGAAGCACTTCTATCTCAAGCGCTTCCTGCGCATCGCTCCGCTTTACTATCTGGCGTTCGCTCTGAATGTCGTTCTGAGTCAGCCCGTGGGGCCCATGCCCTGGCAGCGCGTGCTCGAAAACCTGACGCTTACCTTCGGCTTGTTTCATCCGAATCATGGGCGCGTGTTGGGCGGCTGGTCGATCGGCGTTGAGATGGTCTTCTACTTTGCCTTCCCAGTACTCGCATGGTTTTTGCGCAAGCGCGGCGCGTTGTATCTTGCGGCTCTCGCTTTGATGGGGCTGGCTTATCGATATGCCCTGGATGCGCCCGCGGATGCTTCGCCATGGGTAAGGTTTGACGCCTATGTTCAGCTACCTAATCATGGATTCCTGTTCTTGCTGGGAGGTGTGGTGGCAGACCTGCGTCGTCAGCTGACGTTGCGCATTTCGACCTTACCGTTACTCGCAGGGCTCGCGTTGGTGGCGGGCATTTCCGCGTCGCTTCAGCCGCAATTTTACGATCATTTCGACGTGATGGCCGGCGTTTCGCGCGTGCACCACTTGGTGGCCTGCTTCGTCATCGTCTTGCTCGTGGGCTTCCACGACCTGCGCGCGGGCAGCCTGGTGCGGCCCTTGCGCTTTCTCGGCGATCACAGTTACTCGGTATACCTACTGCATCCTTTCGCTTCGCTGGTCGCGCTTTCGTGGGTTTCCGCGCAACAGAGGCCTGAGCTTGCGTTTGGTGTCGGGTTGACGTTGACCTTGGTCTTTTCCGCGATCAGCCATTACTTCGTCGAGCAACCCGCCATCGCTTGGGGCAAACGTCTTACGCAGCCTGAAAAAAAACCAGCTGCAGACGGCTCGCAGGAGGCGTCGTTGATGTCTCCGGCTGCCCAGCGCTGACTGGCCTAGAGCGGCGTGTCGAGCGTGTCCGCGGGCTTGTGCGCGCCGACGACTTGCGCCGGGTATACACGCTCGCCCGCTTCGACTCGGCCGCCGCTTTCGACGCTAACGCCCGGAGCCAGCACGCTGCCTGCGCCGAGGAAGGCATGATCGCCGATCCGCACCCGCTCGACGTATAAGAGCAGGTTGTTGCGCGTAGGCTTGATCAAGTGACCGGACACGACTGCGCAATGGCCAACCACCACGTCGTGTCCTACTTCTAGCAAGCTGCGGTCGATGATCTCCACGCGCGGGGTCCAGATCACGCGCTGACCGATCTTACTACCCCATAGCCGCAACCATGCGCTGTAGAGACCGGGCATCAGGCGTAGCATCGCTTCGAGGGTAGGAACCGCCAGGTAGAGTGTCTGAATCTGATGCGCGCCCCACCAGGGCTCGTAGCCCCTCCCCAAAAGCCGGCGCGTACCTTCTTCGAGCGGCCACAGCCGCTGGTGCAAACGAAAGGTAAGAGGAGGCAAGAGGTATAACACCGCCAAACCACAAGGTAAGGCCCAGCCATCGCGCGCCAAGCACAGGCGTAGGCCGCAAGCGCTAGCAAGCGCGACGACCAGCGCGGGATAGAGCGCCCACAACTGCCCGCGCCGGCTCATTGAAACATTCTTTTCCAAAACAACTTCCGTTAAAACAAACGCGATTAATTAGCAGTAGCTCGCACTGCTAGCAGCCAAAGCAAAGGCGTACAAGCATAACAAATGAATTTATACGAAGTTGTTGCCGCAGTGTTTCAGGCTGTTTGTGGGACTATTTACGCTCGGCTCCGGCCGTGGAATGGATCTGTGGCCCGTCGGCTTCAATTGATTTGTCATAGAATATTCGCTTGATTCCGTGCCGTGTCGGAGTATGTTTCTGTCGGTAACACCTGGAGCATGTCTCCTGCGCAGGCGATGCACTCGCCATCCCCTTCCTTGTTGCTCGCCCGCGCAAGCGTGTGAGCTGGAGTCCGTCCATGCACGATGCGCCGCAACAAGCTGGGCTCCGAGATGTGCAGACCAAGGCGAGCGACGGAACGTCCAAGCACACGCCAGGAGCGGCCTTGGTAACGGGGGCCTCGCGCGGCATTGGACGCGCCATCGCGCTCGAGCTCGCCGCCCAAGGTCAGCACGTGCTCGTGAATTACCTTCAAGACGAGGTCGGGGCCCTCGAAACCGTACGACGCGTGCAAGAGCGCGGCGGCAGCGCCCAGCCCGTGCGCGCGGATGTGGCGAGCGCGATCGAAGTACAGCGCATGTTCGAGCTCGTGGACACGAGTAACCATCCCTTGCAGGTGCTGATCAACAGCGCGGGTGTCACGCACGACGCGTTGTTCTCTTCGCTCGAGGATGCGGAATGGCGCCGCGTGCTCGATACCAACCTACAAGGGGTCTACAACTGCTCGCGTCTTGCTGCCGAACGCATGCTCGCTGAGCGCTACGGACGCATCGTCAATATTAGCTCGGTGATGGCGCAACGGCCGAACAAGGGTGTCAGTAGCTACGCCGCGAGCAAGGGCGCGATCGAAGCGCTGACGCGTGCGCTTGGCACCGAGCTTGGATACAAGCGCATTACCGTCAACGCGGTCGCCCCAGGCTTTGTGCTGACGGACATGACTGCAGACTACGAGCTGCCACACGGTAAGGCTGGGTTTGCGCTGAATGCGTTACGTCGTCCTGGCGAAGCCGATGAAATCGCAGCGGTGGTGGGCTTTCTGGCTTCGCATCGCGCGGGCTTCGTCAACGGTCAGGTGTGGACTGTCGACGGCGGTGCCGTGAACCCCATGCTCGGTTGAGCGCGCGGAGAATGATTATGGCTAGCGACAATCCACGCGACATCATCATCACCGGGCTCGGTGCGGTGTCCCCATTGGGGCTGACCGCGCAAGCCACATGGGACGGACTATGCGCGGGCAAGAGCGGCGTAAGGCGCATTAGACACGTGGACGTGCGCGGGCTCGACGTGCAAATCGCCGGCGAGGTCGGGCTGCCCGGCGTGCAAGAAGTGTCGCGGCTACTCGGTCGTACGATCGGCGATCGCAAGCAACGTTTTGCGCTCAGAGCGCTGGACGAAGCCTTGCTCAGTGCAGGCCTTGCCCAAGCGGATCTAAGGGGCGTACGGACCGGTATTTTCACCGGCTGCGAAAAGGCCGAGACGGAAGACCTGAGCTTTGGCACGCACGGTCATGAGCACGAGGGGGCGGACCTCATCGAGCAACTGCATCAGCAACACATTCTCGGGCGCTGCGCTGACTACGTGGCGCGTAGCGTGGCCGAAGTGGTGGGCACGCCATTGTGTACCTTCAACTATTCGATGGCGTGTGCCGCGAGTGCGGTGGCGTTGGCACAAGCCGTGCGGTGGCTGCGACGCGGTGCCATCGACCGCGCGATCGTGATTGGAGCCGACGCGCCGATCACTAGCGGTGGTATCCACGGCTTTCAGATGTTGGGTGCGTTGTCCACCAGCAACGATCCCCCGGAAGCTGCGAGCCGTCCCTTCGATGCCAACCGTGATGGCTTTGTGCTGGCAGAGGGGGCAGGCGCACTGATTCTAGAGTCGCGCGCGCTCGCGCGAGCACGGCACGCCCCGTACCAAGGCCGCATCGTTGGTATTGGTATGTCCAACAACTGCTACAACATGACCAAGACGCCGCGCGATGGTAAGGCCGCTGCACGCGCCATGCGCGCGGCGCTTGAGGATGCAGGGATTGCACCCGAACAGGTTGGCTACGTCAATGCGCATGCCACCTCGACCGATGTGGGCGATCTCGGGGAAACGCAAGCCATCCGAACTGCACTTTCCGCCAAGGTTGCAGTCAGCGCGACCAAGTCGATGACGGGACATTTAGTGGCCGCGGCTGGTGCTTTTGAAGCGGTGATTACAGCGCTCGCACTGCGCGAGCAGTTCCTACCTCCCACCATCAACCATCAGGTGCCTGATCCGGATTGCGATCTCGACTGCGTCCCCAATGCCGGCCGCAAAGCTTCCTTCGAGTACGCGATGACCAACAGCTTTGGTTTCGGCGGTACCAACGTGTCGCTGCTCTTGGGCCGAGGATAAGCGGACATGCACAAAGTAAGATTGACCGGTCTTGGCCTGTGCATCGAAGACGCGCAGCGCCCCCTGTGGCGCGACTTGCATGCCGCCTTCGAGGCGCGTGGTGGTGGAGGCTTCCTTCCTTCCAAGGAGCACGCGCTAGCAAGCGAGCTTGTGCCTGCCAAAGAGCGACGCATTCTCAGTTGGGACGATGTGATGGGCATCGCCACGGCGGATCTTGCCTGTCGTGACGCGAACCCTGCCTGGGCGGAAGATGCTGCATGCATCGTGGTCAATACTGGCAAGCATACCGTCGAAGGGGAGCGCGAAACTTACCGCCGCCAGTTCATGAAACCTGACTCTACGCTCGATGGTGTAGCCATGGCCGCTGCCGTCGAACGTGGAGAGGCCCAGATCAACCCATTCAGCTTACTGCGCACGCTCGACAACAATGTGCTGTGGTGGTTGTGTCGCTATCGCAACTTTGGTGCGGTCAACTTGCACCTTACCCAGCGCACGACGCCAAGCTTTTTTGCGCTGTGGGAAGCGGTGGAGCTCGTGCGCGAGGGCAGCGCCAGCCAAGTGCTCGTCGGCGGTACACAAGTGATTGCGCAGGCCTCCGTGGACCGCACCCGAGAAAGCGGACACTTCGTACGTGCGGCGGACGACTCCGTGGGCGGCGGTTCGGTGTTCTTTGTGCTCGAAAGCGAAGAAAGCGCCCTTTGCCGCGGGCGAACGGGGTATGCCGAGCTCACGGTCGAGGCTCCGCAGCGTCATGTGGAAACCTTAGTGAGCGATCTAGACGTGGGTAAGATTGGAGGCGGCCGGACGCCAGGCATTGCCAGCTTCCTCGCGCTGCTAGATGCCGTGCTGCAGTCGCGACGTATCCACCTGGCCGGCGCACATCAAGACGCGGCTTGGATCGGCGTGCATCCCCCGGAGCCTGCACGATGAGCCAGGCAGACCCGCGTCGCATCAACTGGCAGTGGCTCGATCGGGTGACCGCGCTCGATCTGACTCGTCGCACGCTCACAGCCGAGCGCGATATCGGTCGCGAGGAGTGGTACTTAGAGCACCATTATCCCGGCTTTCCCGTGCTGCCCGGCGTGTTCTTGATCGAAGCCATGGCGCACGCCTTGGCCGTGCTGCAAGGAACCCTTACTTTTCGCGCGAGCGGGTGTTGGCATGCCTACGTGCTCGCCATGGCCCACGAAGCGCGCTTTTACAGTTTCGTGCAGGCCGGCGAATCGGCCTCGATCGAAGTTTCGCTTGTCGCAAGCGACGATGCCTCCGGTCCGATCGAAGGTCGTGCGCTAGTGCGCGTCGGAGACCGTAAGATCGCGCGTGCGCGCTTAACCTTGCATCAGCTCGATGCAGAAGCCCTCGGAGTCCCAGCCGCAGGCGTGGACGCGCGCGACCCGTTCAAGCTCGGCGCCTACGTGCGCCTGCTCTTGGCTCTCCCTTTGCAATCCATTTTGTGCCCCCAACCAGACCCCCTCCAAGGAGAACCCCATGGCTGAATACCAATTGAGTGAGATCGCAGGCGGCGTAAAAGACGTGATCCTTCAGAGCCTCGAGCTCGACGACAAGAACTTCCCGCTATCTACCTCGGTGATGGATGAGCTAGGTGCGGAGTCCTTGGACTTTCTCGACATCGTGTTTCGCCTCGAGAAGAAGTACCGCGTGAAGATCGAGCGCGGCCGCATGGAGAAGCAGCTCCGCGAACGCTTTCCGGACATGCAAATCAAGCAGAACACCGAGATCACACCGGAGCTTGCCGCAGAGCTGAAACACATGCTGCCCGAGGTGGCCCCGGAACGCATCGAAGCGCTGCGCAAGATCAAAGAGCTGTCCGGCACGTTTACGATCGCGAGCTTCGTGCGCCTTACGGTTCAGAGTCTGTATGAGGCAGATCCGAGCGCGGTCATCCATTGCGATAACCCCTCCTTTCAGCCGCTGCAGCTTGGTGTACACGCCTAAATCGCACGCGTCGCTCAGGAGCAGCAGTTATGGCCCCTCACTATCTGATTACCGGCGTTGCCAACGAGTGGAGCATTGCGTGGGCCGTGGCGGAGCGCGTGCTCGAGCGCGGGGGTGTTTGCCACCTCGCGTGCCTACCCGCCAACGAGCGTCGCGTGCGCAAGCTGATGCGCGAGCGAAATCTCGAAGATTTCGTATACGCCGTGGACGTAACGAATGGGGAGCAGCTTGGGCTCCTTGCCGCCTCGGTCGCGCAGAAAACGGAGTCGCTCTCGGGCCTGCTGCACGCTGTGGCCTATGCCGACCTCGAGGAGCTGCAGGCGGGCCTCATGCACAGCAGCCAGGCTGGCTTTACCAAGGCCATGGAGGTGTCGGTGTACTCGCTCGTGGGCCTGTGCCGCGTCGCTCGGCCGCTGCTGCGACCGGGCGCAAGCGTGGTCGCGCTGACCTATCACGGATCTCAGGTCTGCATTCCGGGTTATAACGTGATGGGCGTGGCCAAGGCCGCGCTGGAGAGTCTGGCACGTTACCTTGCCTCTGAGCTCGGGCCTGAGGGGATTCGCGTCAACACCGTCTCGCCAGGACCCATCCTGACGCTCGCAGCTTCCGTGTTCGACGATATCGAAGCTAAGATCGAACGCGCGGCGCAGCTTTCGCCCTTGCGTAAGCGCACCACGCAGCAGCACGTGGCGGGGCTGGTGGACTATCTGTTCTCAGAGGCTTCATCTGCCGTCACCGGTCAATGTCTGTACGTAGACAACGGTCTGAGCAGCGTGGCTGCGGGGTAACCATGAACATCGATTCGAGTAACCTTAGCTCGCGCGTCGCCTTACTGTTTACCGGCCAGGGCTCGCAGCGGCCTGCGATGGGGCGTTCGCTCTACGGTAAGCTACCCGCATTTCGCGCTGAGCTCGATCGCTGCGAGCAAATTTTCGTAGGGCTCTACGATCGCTCGCTGCTCGAGGTCATCTTCGATGATGATAGCGAGCGCTTAAATCAGACTGAGTACACGCAACCTGCCTTGTTTGCGCTCGAGTACGGGCTTTCGCAGGTCCTGCGCAGGGCAGGGCTCAACCCCGCGCTGCTGCTCGGCCACAGCGTGGGGGAGCTGGTCGCCGCTTGCTACGCAGGGGTGTTTGACTTGGAGCAAGGCCTTGCCCTCGTGAGCGAACGGGCTCGCTTGATGCAGGCGCTACCCCCAGGGGGCACGATGCTCGCCTTGCGCGCGGGAGAACTCTGCGTGCGTGAGGTCTTGGCGGAGGCCAAGCTGAGCATTGACATCGCTGCGATCAATTCGCCCCAGGCCACCGTGGTCTCCGGTTTGGCGAGTGAAGTGGAGCGCGCGCGTGTGTGTTTTGCCGAACGCGAGGTGGTAGGGCAGACCCTTACGGTTTCCCATGCCTTTCATTCCGCGCAGATGGACCCCATGCTCTCGCAGCTCGAAAAGGTCGCTTCGACGATCGACATGCGCGCCGTCGCAGTCCCCCTCATCTCTAATGTGACGGGCCTGCCGTTTGCGTCGAATCAAGGGCCCGATGCGACCTACTGGGCGCGCCACGTTCGTGCACCGGTGCGCTTCTGCGAGGGGGTGCGGCATGCTTACGCGGCCGGTTGCGACGTATTCGTAGAAGTTGGCCCGCAGCCTGTGTTGGTAGGCCTTGGTAAGCGGTGTCTGAATCGCGGCTCTGCCACTTGGATCGAGACCCTATGCAGCGACCAGGACGAGTCTGAGTGTTTACGGCGTGCCATCGACCGCCTGGACGAGCTCGGGCTGTTATCTCAAGCGGTCGCGTACGGAGGTGTGTTGTGCGCGTGAGTTTGCGACCTGTCTACATCGAAAGCGCGGGCTACCTATGTGGTCATGGCAGCGAAGTGGATCGATGCGCAGCAAAGCTCGCGCGCGAGCCTGACACCGACGACAGCTGCCTCCGCCCTGACGCACTGCGCGCCGCAGGCATCGAGCGCAGACTACGCAGTCAGATTTCTGAGCACGCTTTGTTCGCGGTGTTGGCGGCCACCCGCTGCGTGGAGCGCGCGGGCCTCAGTGCAGAAGACCTGCTCGGGCTGGCCTTATTTTTGGGTGTACCTAGCGGCTCTGAGCTGGGTACACCCTTTGTGGAAGCGGTACGAGAAGGCTTGGCAAACCAAACCTTACTCTGTCGCGCGGACGTATTCGAAGCGCGCAGCGTGAATGTGCTCGATCTCTTACGGTTGTCCACGGGCAATACGGCGGGGCATGTGGCGCGCAAGCTTGATCTACACGGCTCTAACGCGTGCTATATCGGCGCCCAGTCTACGTTCTTTGCACTGTCACGCGCCTATCAGGCCATAGGCTCAGGCGGGCTGTCTCGCGCGCTCGTGGTGGGCGGTGAATCCCTAGCGGCCAGAGATGGTAAGGCGCAGGGCGCGCGTGCCGGTTGTGCGCTGCTTCTGACGGCCGAGCCGGGCGCCGCGCGCGAACGGATCGAGTTGTTGAGCGTGCCCCGGTCCGAGCCTGCCCCCGACTTGAGCTTCGAGTGTTTCGAGTCTTTGAACACGCTGCTTAACCTGATGCTACTTCTAGAAGCTAAGGAAGGCTGTGCCACCCGCCATATGGAAGAACGCGATCTCTCGGGCGCGTTGCGATCCTACGCGGTCCACCGAACCGCCTCCGCCGCTGGGCAGCAGGTGAGTGCCCCATCGACATCCCTCGGTGTTGTCGCCGCACCCATTCCGCGCAGGGTGGTGATCACCGCGATAGGGATGGTCTCTCCACTGGGTTTGAATTTCGAAACCTTTTCGGATGGGCTGTTTGCGGGCGCAAGTGGCGCGTGTTCCCTCACGGAGGCCATGGGGCCTGAATGGGAGGGCTTACCGATCCGCGTCGCCGCACCTGTAAGAGACTTTGTGCCGCGTGCGATCGAGGGTGTGCCCAGCCACGAGCTTGAACGTTCCGCGCAGTTCGCGCTGGATGCCGTCGGTCAGATCGTCGATCGCGTGGCTGCGGACATACTGCGTACCGCACAGGCGCCGATCTATTGTGGCGTCGGGGCGGCGCAAGCGCTGCTGGACTTCGACGAAGCGCGAAGGCTGTGCGACGGCCGCGATGCGCGCGCGCGCCGCTCGGCTTCGTCCTGCGAGCTAAGTAGTCAAGTGTTGCGCAGCGCATTCGGCCTTACCGGGGTTGCGCAGACGTTTGCGGGGGCCTGTTCCGCCTCGACGCAAGCGTGCATTCAAGCGGCTGAGGAAATTCGCGCGGGTCTGCAGCTGGCCGTGATCGCGGGCGGACACGACAGCCTGCTGAGCGTGCCCGGTCTGTACATGATGCATGAGCTCGGTACGCTCACCACCGGCGAAGCGGCACCGCAGCGCGCAGTACGCCCGTTCGATCGTGATCGCGATGGCACGATGGTAGGGGAGGGGGCAGTCTACTTTCTCTTCGAGGAGCTCGAGCACGCGCAAGCGCGGCAGGCAGTAATCTTAGCCGAGGTGACAGGCTGGGGATCTTCGCTCGATGGATATCATATGACCAGTCCCGATCCCTCAGGCACGCACGGCGTGGCCATGATCGAAGCCGCGCTTAACCTGGCCGGAATCGATCCTAAGCGTGTGGACTACGTAAATGCCCATGGCACGGCGACCTTACTCAATGATGCAACGGAAGCCAGCATCCTGCAGCAGGCATTAGCCGGACATCGGCCCTGGGTAAGCTCGAGTAAGCCGCAGCTCGGCCATCTGATCGCAGCCTGCGGTGCGGCGGAGCTGGCCGTGTGCGTGGCGGCCCTGCTGCAGCAACGCTTGCCACCCAATCTCAATTTCGAGTCACCTGATCCGGACTGTGATCTCAAGCTAGTGACCCAGGCCGGGCCCGCGCGCCTGGAGTATGTACTTAGCAATTCCTTTGGCTTCGGCGGTCAGAATAGCTGCATATTGCTCAAGCGCTTTTCGACGGCGAGCTAACTTCCAACGGTGCACGCGCGCGTCGCACATCACTGACAATCACGCCGTCTTCCATCGTAAGAATGCGATCGGCGAACTGCTCGAGCCTGCGATCGTGCGTGACTAAGAGTGCGGCCGTCTGAACGCCTACGAATGAACGCAAGAGCTGCATCACACCGAAGGCGGACGTGCCGTCCAATGCGGAGGTGACCTCGTCGCCAAACACAATGGTGGGGGATCCAGCCAGCGCTCGGGCTACGGCGACGCGTTGGTTCTGTCCGCCCGAGAGCTCGTCTGGTCGATGCTGCAAGCGGTCGTCGAGACCGACCTGAGTAAGGGCCCTTATGGCGAGCTCACGCGCTGGCTTGCGGGAGTACCCCTTCATCTTCAGCACATGTGACACATTTTCGAGCGCACTAAGCGCGGGGAACAGATTGGGCTGCTGAAACACGAAACCCACGCCTCCCCGCCTTAGCTTGGTCAGTGCCCGTTCATCGGCAGCGTGAATTGAGGTGCCAAGCAGCTCGACCTCGCCTGAGGTCGGACGCAGCAGACCTGCCAGCATGGAAAGTAAGGTTGTTTTGCCCGAGCCAGAAGGTCCCATCAACAAGGTAAGGTCTCCCGCATGGATCTCAACGTGCACTCCGCGCACGACCTCTTGCTCGACCTGACCGGTGCGATACACACGGCGTAGGGCGCTTGCAGCAGACAATACCTGGCATGAGCTCATCGGAACACCCTGGCCGGATCGATCGAGAGCGCGCGGCGCACGCTGACGATGCTCGCGACGAACGCCATGCCTACCAGCACGAGCGCGCTGTTGAACAAGACCGGCGGGGAGACGATGATTTCGAGACCTGCGCGCTGCGCGACGTCGCCGATGCCCACGGCGCTAAGCACGCCCACCACCCCCCCTACTAAGGTAAGGACCGAGGCCTGTACGGCCACGAAGCTTGCGATCTCCCACGGGGCTGCACCCAAGGCGCGCAGCGTGGCAAGCTCGACTTCGTGGTCTCGAACCGCAGCGTACAACGTCTGCCCTACCGTGACGCCTCCTACCAACAGACCCATCAGCGCGCTGAACGCTAAGATCGCTCCAGCGCCTGACATCACTAGCCAAAAGTGCTGGGTTTCGCTGCGCAGCTCTTCGGTGGTCCAGCCGCGCAGCTCGGGATGCCGGGCAATGGTGGCAAGTACCTCACCTGCGCAAGCTTTGGATGTTAGGTCGAGGATCCAAGCTGTGACCTGACCATCCGACAACGAGGTCATGCGCCGTGCATTGTCTACTCGGGCGAACACGAAAGGTAAGAGTGTAAAAGAGCGTGCGCGACTTGCGATGGCGGCCACGTACGCTCGCTGATTCATCAATGCGAGCGACGCGCCGATCGGAGGACCCGTAATGCCGAGTCGCTTCAGGTCTAGCTCATCGACCGCTACGCGCATGGGCCCCTCAAGGTCACTCGGCAGCCCTTGTGCCATGTTCCAAGGCATGAACGGCTCGCCGCCGTCTGTACCCACGACGCGCACGGTTTCTCGCGATCCTTCTTGGGTGCGTAGCCAAGAGAAACCTAAGACCAGGGGCCTTACCTTCGCGACACAGCCGTGCTCTGCCACGATCGCGCGCGAGCCAGCGGAAAGTGGCTCCACATTGTCGAGCACTTTCACTCCTTGAGCGGTTACCCACAGGTCACCCCCGAGCTGCGTGATCACACTGGATGTGGTGTATAAGAAACCCTCATACAGACCGCCCTGTACCGTAGCGAGCACCGCGGCAAACGCTACGCCCACGAGCGCAGCCAAAAAGCGACTGCGGTCGTGCACGAGGGACTTCCAGGCGATGGACAGCATACGACCTTACTGAGGGTGAGTGGTCGAGAGTGCGTTCTCGATCTTATACCGCTCGGTGGCACGGCCGAATACGCGAACCATCAGGGGATGGCGCAGCCATTCCGGTAGCCAGCGCACCATGCCCCGCAGTACGCGTACGTTGCTGCCTACGTCCACGCGCAAGCCTACGGTCCTGCGCTCCACCAAGTCCGCGATGGCACCCGCCACGGCCTCAGGCGACGGCAGCGGCTTGGCTTGCAGCCGCGTCATCACGCTCCGATAGGCCGCCACCGGCTCAAGGTAGACGCTGTGCGCCGGTTGAACCCAGTGGGCGTTGGCCATGAACCGCGTGCGGTGTGCGCTGGGTGTCACGAGGTGCACCGAGACACCGTAAGGTGCGAGCTCATAGTGCAGAGATTCGGTCAGGCCTTCCAGCGCGTGCTTACTCGCGCAGTAGGCGCTGGTCCACGGAAAGCCCGACACGCCCGCCGGCGACGAAACGTGAACTAAGGTGCCGCGGGCCGTACGCAGCAGCGGCGTGAGCGCTTGCGTCAATAGTGCCACTCCAAAGAAGTTCACTTCCATCTGAGAGCGCAGTGGTTCCTCGCCCAGATCTTCGAGCGCGCCAAATACACCGTAGCCAGCGTTGCATACCAAGGCGTCGAGGCGGCCTCTGCCATGGACTAGCGCCACCAAGCGCTCGCGCTGGGCGCTCACCTTCAAGTCGAGCTCCACAATAGTAAGGCGCTCACTCAGGCTCAGGGGTAAATCTGCGTAGCATTCGGCATCGCCTGCGCGCCGTATGGTGGCTATCACCCAAAAACCGCGAGCGAGCAGCTCGCGCACGGTCCCTTCGCCAAAGCCAGAGGAAGTACCGGTGACGAGCACGGTGCGCTCTGACTTCGTTTGCTCTTGCTGCAGGCGGGCCTTGGCGTTCAAGACGTCTCCCCGGTATCGACCACTGAGCACGCGCCACCACATGCGCAGATTGAAACCCACGATGCGCGGACTCGAGGTGCCTTCGCGCAACGTCACTGTGCCATCTCGCGTAAGGTAGTGGGCGGCGGTACCGATGCAGCCGGACAAGCAGAACCATAGGAACCAGGTCCAGCGCTGGGAGAGAAGACCGTAGACCGGGCTTCCAAAAAACATCAGCGCACTGACGGCGTGCAGCACCAGGTTCTGACGCTTGTGGTGCCTGAGCACAAACAGGTCCCAGGAGCTCAATTCCGT
Organism: Polyangiales bacterium; assembly: GCA_046598735.1. Taxonomy (GTDB): domain Bacteria; phylum Myxococcota_A; class Polyangia; order Polyangiales; family DASUME01; genus DASUME01. The sequence continues at coordinate 20,665 of JBKJIA010000151.1, read as the reverse complement.
GTTGCGGGCATGCACGCTTCAGCTCCCCTCACGTTCATCGCCACGCGTCGAATAGGACACAACGCGGCGGGTGCTTAGTTCGCTAACCTTAGTGATGGAGAGGGTCTGCGCAAGGCGTGACTCTCGTAAAAGCAACGAGCTGACTTGCTTTTGGATGTACCATGTACAATAACGCATGAATGTGTTGTACGGGCATCAGCTTGTGGGCGAGACTTTGCTGACCCGCGGTGTGTTGGCTGGCGCGCGGGCCGCTTTTCGAGCCGTCTCCCACAGCTTCATGGCGGCCACGGCTCACCCTCAGGCAGCCCAGCTCAAGCTATTAGAGGACCTTACCCGTAGCTGCGCCCGCACGCAGTACGGCATGTCCTACGGAATCCGTGGTCGGGATGACTTTGTTAGCCGCTTGCCGGTGGTAGGTTACTCAGAGCTCGAGCCGTGGATCGCAGCGCAACGCTGCAGCGAGCGCAACGCGTTGCTGGCAGATCGCGTGCTGCTCTACGAAAAGACGTCGGGAAGTAGTGGGGCTGCGAAGTACATCCCTTATACGGCGGCCCTGCGCCGCTCGTTTACGCGCATGTTCGCAGTCTGGTCCCATGATCTCTTGCAGCAGGGCCCACGCCTGCGCACGGGTGCGCTCTACTTCAGTATCTCGCCAAGCTTCGCGCGCGAGCAGACCGAGCAAGGTATTCCCGTAGGGCTCGATGACGATGCGGACTACCTTGGGCCTTATCTCAAGCGCGCCATATCTTCTCTGTTCGTAGTACCCCCCGGTGCGGCGGCCGCGCGTGACGCCGATGCTTGGAAGCTCTGTGTGGCGCGGGCGCTCGTGCTGCGCGCTGATCTCGAAATTATATCGGTATGGAATCCCTCCATGCTGATGGTATTACTTGATACAATCGAAGGCCAGCGTGGCGCCTTTGAAGCCCTGCTTGGCTCGGGTCCACGCCGCGCGGCTTTCACTGACCCTCAGATCAATTGGGGCGCCCTGTGGCCCGAGCTCAAGTTGGTGTCGTGTTGGCGAAGTGCCGGTGCTGCACCTCTCGCGCTTGCCCTCGAGCGACGGCTGCCTTTCGTAATGATCCAAGGCAAAGGTCTGCTAGCGACCGAAGCGCCATTGACCATACCGCTGCTGGCGGCCGGGGGCTTTGTGCCCATGGTGGACGAAGTCTTCTACGAGCTCGAAGACGTGCACACCCAGCAACTCTGCCTCCTGCATGAAGCCGTGGTGGGCCGAAGCTACGAGCTGGTGATCTCGCAAAAGGGTGGCTTATATCGCTACCGCATCGGCGATCGCGTGCGTGTTACTCATTTTTACGGAGCTACACCGTGTCTTGATTTCATCGGTCGTGGTCATGACACGAGCGATTTGGTGGGCGAAAAACTGCAAGAGAGCTTTGTCGCGCAGGCCTTGGCGGACCTGCCCTTTGCTTCGGCAGGTTTCTGGTCGCTCTTACCCATGCGCTCCCCTCGTGATCACTATGTGTTGCTCGTCGAGCACGCGCCCCAAGATCCGCGCGCGCTGGCGCAGGCTGTGGACCGTGCGCTGCGAAATGCCCATCACTACGAGCATGCGCGTGCCCTCGGGCAGCTTGCTCCCGTGCGCGTGCTGGCTTTTCCGCGGGCTGCAGAGCGCATCCGCGATTACCAAGTGCGACGCGGTATGAAGTGGGGCGACATCAAGCATCGCTTACTATTCACGGAACCGGCAGACCTCCTACTGCAGGAGTTGATTGGATGACGATTCGTACGCAAACGTTGGAAGAGTGGTTCTCCCAGTACCAGCTGCGAGCGCTCGCACGTGACCACTTCTATATTCCCTACGACATGGAGATCGACGTTTCGCGCATCGTCGATCGTTATGCGCGCGTAGGTCAGCGCGCGCCCGTGACGGCCATCGTGATCAAGGCCGCGGCGCTGGCAGCGCGCCAACATCCCGAGATCAATCGCGCGGTACTGTCGACTCCTTTCGGCTCGCGGGTGGTTCAGTTCGAGGACGTTCACGTCAACCTACCCGTGCTGGCGGTGCACGCAGGTCACGAGCATCTTAGTGCCACCGTAATCAAGCACGTAGATCGGATGTCCGTGCAGGATATCGTGGAGGAAGTGCGCCACGCCAAGGCACGTCCGCTCGAAGATTTGCCGATCGCGCGCATGTTTATTGGTAACCGCAACACCTTACGCAATCGCGTCGCGCTGCGCTTGCGCCATGCGGCGGCTTACTCCGTGCCCGCGCTCTACCAAGGGTTTGGGGGCGGCATCAGCGTAAGCTCCCTCGTTCGCTCCAAATCGGAGGGTGTGTTGTTGCGAATCCCTTCCTATGGACCCACCGCCGTATCGCTCTGTCCGGGGGCGCTGCGCACCGAGCACGGACGCAGCACGCTTTTCATGGGTGTGGGCTACGACCACTTTGCGCTGACCGGCATGCAGTCCGTGCGCGCCCTCGAGCATTTGGGCCAGATCTTAGTAGCAGGTGAAGCGAGCCAGTTCGGACCCGCACTAATTTCGAGCCGAGACGACGACGCGCGTGCCCAAGGGTAAGCCACGCACCTGTACGTTCTGGTCGTCTGCGACCCCGAGCTCCACCATGCGCTGCTGACGCAGCATCCCTTCTTGCACCAGCACGCTAGCTCGGCCGTTCTCTAGCCTGACCGCGGCACGCGGTGCACGTGCCGCCACACGCTCTGTTTCGAGGACGATGCGCGCTTCCACGCGTTGGCCCAAGGGTAAGTCGAGTAAGTTCCCGGGCTCGAGCGCTATGTAGACGGCGCGTACCAGACTGTCAGCGCGCAGCTCGCTCGGATCCCCTGCGATCAAGCGACTACTGACACCCGGCGCCACGCGCACCACCCTGCCGCGACCGAGCCGCGTCAGGCCGCCCGGTGCCGTGATCTCTGCGCCCGCTCCCACGCGCACTAGCGCCGCTTGCAGCTCCTCGACCTCACCACGCAGCTCCACCTGGGCGGGGTTGGCGAGCTCAAACAACACCTGACCATCCAGTACGCGCAGCACATCCCCAGGGTTCACACGTCGCGTCAGCACCATCCCATCGGCGGGCGCCACCACCTGTGTGCGCAATAGCTCCACCTCCATGGCGGAAAGCTCGGCCCGTGCTGCTTCCAAACGATGACCTGCTGCGTTCACTTCGGAAGCACTCCCGCGCGCCCTTCCGTCGAGTCGTGCTTGGCTCGCAGCCAGGCGCGCTTGTGCGATGTCTGCGCCCGCCTGGGCTTCCTGCGCAGCTACTTCTGAGATTGAGCCACTGATTCGTAAGGTGGCGGCGCGCTCCGCATTCTGCTTTGCGAGCACCAGCTCACGATCTGCCGCGCTGGTCAGGGCCGATAGCTCGCGCTTGGCGTTGGGTTGGTCCCCTCGCCTTACGCCATCGAGCAGTGCCACAAGCACGGATACCTCGGCGCGTGCACGTTCCACGCGCAAGCTCAGGTCCTGTGCTTCGACCTCGGCTAGCAATTGGCCGGCCTTCACCACATCGCCTTCGCGCACGTGCACGCGCGTGACGAGGCCATCAAGCCTCGCGCGGATCTTACTAATGCCGTCAATGGGTACCAGCGCCGCCCGCGCGATGATCGAGCGGGTGATAGGACCCGGTAAGATGGTGGCGAGCTCTTCCCGTGCGCGCGATATGGCACCATAGCTGAGCGAGCCCACTACGAGCGCGCTAGCGGCGCACAACCAGAGCCTGCTTCGTTGCGTCATGTGATTCTGCTTCCTTGGGTGATCAAGGCTACGGCGCGCTCCGCCAAGGCGATGGTCGCCGCGTGGGTGTTACCGGAAACGAGGGTGGGCATCATCGAAGCATCTACGACGCGCAGCCCGCGCACGCCCCGTACGGCGAGCGTAGGGTCCACTACGGAGTTGTCGTCCGCGCCCATGCGGCAGGTCCCGCAAGGATGATGGGAAGATTCACCCGTCGCGCGAGCAAAATCGAGCCATGCCTGATCGCTCTGTACCTCGGCACCTGGCGCGAGCTCGCGGCCGCGCACGCTATCTAATTGTGCCGAGAGAAAGAACGCGCGCTGACGTTTGAGCGCGCGCACCAGCGTCTCCTGATCGTGCGCGGTGTCGAGATGACCGGGTTGAATGCGTGGCGGGGTCCGTGCATCGCGAGAGCCGAGGGTGACACTGCCACGACTGCTAGGTCGCAGCTGGTATACGGAGGCGGTCATACCGTCGAAGCCGTGCAACTTAGGCTTACCGTCTCGTACGTCGAAGCTGCAGGGAATGAAGTGCAGCTGCGCATCGGGTCGATCGAGCGCCGGGTCTGTACGAAAGAAGGCGCCCACGGTGCACGGTCCCTGTGCAAGAGGGCCGCGCTTGGTGGCTACATAACGTCCCATGGCCGCGAGTTGTGCCAAAGGCGAACGGAGGCGATTCATACTCGGTAGCTGCACCTCGAACGAAGCCCGCACCAGTAAGTGATCTTGCAGGTTCGCCCCCACTGCGCTGCGGTCCGCGATCACTTGAATACCGAGTTGCTGCAAGGCTGGCCCCGGCCCCACGCCCGAGAGCGCCAGCAGCTGCGGTGAGCCCACCGCCCCGGCACACAGGATGACCTCCGCCCTGGCGCTCACTATCCGTCTTTGCCCGCCCTGCTCGATCTCCACGCCCAGCGCACGGTTGTGCCGATCGAACAGCACGCGCTGCACGATCGCCTGTGTTTCAATGCTCAGGTTAGCGCGCGCGAGTTGCGGCTCGAGGTAGCCACGCGCCGCGCTGACGCGTTCCCCGCCGGCGATGTTGAATTGGTAGTACCCCGCCCCCTCTTGGGTCTCGCCGTTGAAGTCCGGGTTTTGCGGCAGCCCCGATTGCTCGAGTGCAGTGAGGAACGCGCTCGAAAGTGCATCGGGCTGTGCATCGGAGACCGTGATAGGCCCTCCCTGCCCGTGGTAGGTGTCTTCACCGCGCGTTTGGTGAAAGGCTTTCCGAAAGTAAGGCAGGAGCTCTTCATAGCTCCAGCCTGTGTTGCCGAGTGCATGCCAGTCATCAAAGTCCTGACGCTGGCCCCGCACGTAGATCATCCCGTTAATGGTGCTCGAGCCTCCCACCACCCGACCGCGCGGGCAGGGCAGGCGGCGACCGTGTAGGCCGGCTACTGCCTCTGTTTCGTAGCGCCAACTGAAGCGCGGATTGTCTACCGTCGCCACGTATCCTGCCGGCATGCGAGTCAGGACCTTCACATCATGGTCGCCTGCTTCAAGCAGGCACACCCGGGTATGAGGCTGCTCCGAGAGACACGCCGCCAGCACGGCACCTGCGGTACCGCCCCCTACGATCACGTAGTCGAAGCTTAGGTCCGTCACGACCTTCACAACCGATATACAGCAACGCCGGTACGCGGCTCCGCGTCGGCTTGGAACTTACCATCCAAGAATGCGCGGTAGGCCCGCATGGCCCAGAAGGCCGGCACATCTGCCTGGCGCGGATGACCATACCGGCCACCCTGTTCCTTGAATGCTTTGGCCTGGTTCTCGAGAATCTTCACATCCTGCGGAATCACGAAGGGAGTGACCGCGCGAAAGAAGAGGTAAGCAGGCAAGGTAAACCCTCCCATGTGCAGACCCGTGCGCGTGAACACGCGCGTGGTGTCCTCATCGATCGGCACGCAGGTCAGGATAGTCATGTGATGGAGCGACTGATAGTGTGCATTGACGAAGGCGGTGAACGGTAAGACCAGCTCCTCGCTATGCTTGAACTCGTCTACGATCCACGGCATGTAGCTCGCGAATACGCTCTTTTTGCCGCGCTTTTCCGTGTGAGAGACCAGCACGCCGCGCGGGGTTTCCGTGATCTTGGCCTCGACATCTTGGATCGGGTCGTCGCGCAGTATCCCGCCGTGCACGTAGTTGGCGTGTACCGGATCGAAGGAGTTCTCGAGGATGAAGTGTGGGGGTGACTTCACCTCGCGCACGAACTCGAACCAGCGGTAGCTCTCGTGTTGAGGGTAACGTGGTGGTTTACCGCGCTCGAGGGTGGTGCTCTGTCCCCAGTACACCCATACCCAGCCGTCCTGCTCGCAAACTGCGAAGTTGGGCACACTCGCGCAGGGCAGCTCTTCACCGGGCGCCATGCTTGGTACATGGGTGCATTGCCCTTCCGTGTTGAAGCGCCAGCCGTGATAGGGACACTGCAGCTCGCCGTCGCGCAACTTACCATCGGCGAGCGACACCCCCTTGTGCGGACAACGACCGTCGAGGGCGACCGCGCGGCCTGTTTCGTCTCGAAAGAACACCAGCGACTGACCCATGATCGTGCGCGAGAGGATCGCGCCCTTCTTCACTTCAGAAGACAGTGCACCGATCAGCCAGGCCTTGAACGTCTTGGGGTCGATCTGCAAATCCATGGTGTCCTCAGGGAGGCGTCGCCGTGGCATGGCGCGCCGGTTGCTTCACATGGGGATGGGTTTGGCAGCGCATGGGCAGCCACCACACTCCGCAATATCTAACGCGTCATCCTTCAATGTTACCGCTGTAACCTTAGTTTGATGCTTGGCAAACGCAAGGATCTATCGAGCTGTTTTTCGGGTGGTCTCCAGTTGCCGCTCGCTACGACACTAGGCCGCATGCTCCTGAACCGAGTAGAGTTTCTCCCGCATTTGACGGGCATTTCGAGCATGTTCCGCGCCTCGCTTGGAGTAGAAAAATACTGATCCGGCCTTGGCACTCCGTCGAGATTGCGCTAGGTCTAGCTCACCCCTCAATCACGTATATTGTTTCTGTACAAGAATGTGTCGATTATTTTTACGGATTGTTTCTTGTTAGTTACATCGATTGATTTGGCCGCGCTCGCCCCTGCTTTTGCGGCTGCGATTCGCGCTCACACAAGCGAGGTCTGTGGTCATGCAACCTTTCTCGATCGTTCACGAATACGAGGGCTCAGCCGCGGATTTCTGGGCCCTGTTCTTCGATGACGCATACAACCGCGCCTTCTACACGTCGGTCGACATCGATTTCGAGGTCGTGCGTGACGTGCAATTTGGGGCAACGCGTCAGCGTCTGGTCCGCTACCGCTCGCTCAAGCCCGTGCCTGCGCTGATGCGCCCGTTTCTGCCCGAGGGCCTTGGTTATACCGAACACGGCGTCTTCGATGCAGACGCGCGTAGCTTTAGCCATCGCATCGAGCCGAGTGCGTTCGGGCGGCGCACAGATATCCAAGGCATCGTGCGCATCGAAGAGTTAGGTGGAGGTCGCATCCGTCGCACCTACGCGGGCAGCGTGCAGATTCGTGCGCCTTGGATTGCGCATAAGCTTGAGCTCGACACGGTGGCGAACATGGAGTCCTCCCAGGAAGTCGCAGCCTCGGTCACGCGCGAGTGGCTGAGTCGTCGCCGCGAGCGAGCGTCAGCATGATCAAGGCCGCCAAAGACGGACACACGCGCCTCGAGAACGTAGGCACGCAACCCTTGCGCCCACTGCGTGTGTTCAACAACCCCAACGTCGTCACGCTTGGTTGGTATCCGGTATGCAAGAGCCGCGAGCTGCTTGCGGGCCAGGCGCGCTCGTTCAAGGTTACCTTTCAGCGCGTGGTCGTGTTTCGTGGTCAAGATGGTAAGGTTCGTGCACTCGATGCATTTTGTCCACACATGGGTGCCGACCTCGGCAACGGACGGGTTTGCGACAATCAGATCGAGTGTTACTTCCATCAGTGGCGTTTCGATGGCGCGGGTTGTCATACCTCTGCCCGAGGCGTGAAGAAGCCGAATTCGCTCGCGCAAACACGCGCCTACGCGGTCGAGGAAAAGTACGGCTTCATCTGGGTCTACCCCGGCGAAGAACCCACCCATAAGGTCCCTGAGCCACCCGGCCTCGAAGGCGAAGAGCTCGTGTCGTGGCACATACCTGGGCCGTTGTTGTTCGCACATCACCACGTGATGATGGCGGGCGGCATCGACTTACTTCATTTTGCGAGCGTGCACGGTATCGATGCGGCCTTCGAGCATGAAGTGATCGAGCGCGCACCCGACATGGCAGACTTTCGCGTTCGCGGCGGCTTTGCAGACAGCGGGCTGCGCAGTCGTATCGCGCGTAAGCTGCTTGGCCCCAGCTTCGGATACGACGCACGTTTTGCAGGCGGTAGCGTCGTCACGCTTACGTACGGTCCCCATCAAAAGCTCTATGGAAGCGGTCGGCCGTTACCGCCGCTGCATATCCTCTGGGGTTGCGTAGCAGAAGAGAGCGGTGTCAGCCGTGTTCAGATCTTCCTCGTGAGTCGCAAGCGTAAGGGTCGGCTCGGCTGGCTTCAGGGGCAAGGCATGTTGGCCATGACCGCCCTGCTTCTAACCTTACTGCAAGACGACGACGTCAAGGCATTCCCGCACATGCGCTTCAACCCGAGGCAGCTCGTGGCCGAGGATGCGAGCGTTGCGCGTTTCATTCGCTTCATCGAGAGTCTTACTATTTCGGATTGGTCGCGTTCGGAACCGAACGCGCCTGCTTTGGACGCATCCGTCCTGCCCCAGTACCCCCACGCGCCAACAGGCGCACGCGTCTAAGGGAGAGCAGCATGTCGTTGAAAACGCCGCAGGTCTTCAATCGTTCGGATCGTTTTGTCGAAGGCTGGTATTGGGCCATCGAAGCGAGCGAGCTGCCCGCCGGATCCGTCAAGCCCCTGCGCTTGATGGGACGCGAGCTGGTTATCTTTCGCACCGCCTCAGGGCGTGCGGTGGTCATGGATGCGCACTGCCCGCACATGGGTGCGCACCTCGCAGAAGGGCGTGTCGATGGCGAAGGTCTGCGCTGCTTCTTTCACGATTGGAAGTTCGACGCCCAGGGGCAATGCGTGCACGTGCCCTGCCTGGACCGTGCGCCCAAGACTGAAGCGCGCACCTGGCCTACCGCCGAAAAGTACGGCTTGGTATGGGTATGGACGGGCGAGACCCCTAAGTGCCCCGTGCCGTTCGTGCCCGAGTATGGTGAGGAGGACGTCGACTCTCTATTGGCTGGCACCTTCGTCAAGAACTGCCACCCGGGCGTGATGATGATCAACGCCATCGACGAGCATCACTTCAACTCCGTGCATGACCTGCCCGTGGCGCTGCACATGGAGTCGAACAAGCTCAACCAGAACGTGATCACCTTTAGTAACACCACGAAATTGCCAGAAACCAATCCAATTCTGCGCGCCGCGAGCAAGCTGTACGCGGGGCCCCTCACCTATTCCATGTGTTATTGGTTCGGCAGCACGGGCACGGTCACGGTCGGCCCCGATGCCTTCCACTTTCATATTATGTTCACCCTGCGCATGCTCGATGGCGGGCGCGCCGAAGGCAAGACCATCCTGATCACGAAGAAGCGTGCGGGCACCAAAGGTAAGGCGCTGAGCAAGGGCGCCCTTGCCCTTTCCAAGGTGGTGGGCGACTACTTTGCCAAGGGTGACACTCAGATCTTTCAGACGATCAAGTTCGACTTCAAGACACCCACCAAGGCGGACCACGCCATTGTGGACTTCATCCACCACGTGGAGGACCAGTCGGCCGTTCGCTACGGTACCTGGGAGCCCGCCGCCACCGAGGGCCAAGTGTCACTGGAGGTGTGCGCATGAGCCGGCTTCGTGCACAGACCGTCGCGGTGTCAGCGCTGAACGACCTTGAGCACGAGCAGATGTTCGAGGTGTTCAAGGACTACTACGCCAGCGTGTCGTACGAGCGCTTCCTCGACGACTTGCACGGCAAAGATGATGTGATCCTATTGCTAGACGCCGGTAACGCCATCCAGGGATTTTCGACCATGAAAAACCTGGCCCTTACTGTGCGCGGCAAGAAAATTTACGGTCTGTTCAGCGGCGACACCGTGGTCGCCAAAGCGTACTGGGGGCAGCGCGTGCTCGGGCGTGCATTCTTGCGCTATTTGCTGACGCAAAAGGCTCGCCATCCTTTTTCACCTTACTATTGGTTCCTGATCTCCAAGGGCTACAAGACCTACCTCTTGATGGCCAACAACTTCGAGCAGCACTTCCCGCGCCTCGAAAGTGAGATGAGCCGCTGGGAAAAGGCCGTGCTCGATGCGTTTGCGGTCTCGCTCTACCCCCATGAGTACAACCCGCGCACTCACCTCATCACCTTCCCGAGCTCTCACGGTCACGTGCGGCGTGGCATCGCGGACATCACGCCCGAACTGCGCGAAGCCTACCCGCGCGTCGCGTTTTTCGCCCACAAGAATCCTTCATGGGCCCAGGGCACTGAGCTTGCGTGCATCGCGCGCATGACCTGGATCATGCCGTTCAAATACGGAATCAAGGCGCGCTTCAAGCGCAGTGGTGAGCCTCAGGTCGCCCTACCGCAGCGGCAGTCTGCTCCGTCGCTCGCGATGCGGAGCATGTCATGAGTCGCGTGCTGATTACCGGTACTTCCTCTGGCTTCGGGCGGGACATGGTCAGTGCCTTGCTCGCACGCGGTCATGAGGTGGTCGCAACGCTGCGGGATGCAGACACACGGCAGGATCTGTTTGCCCGCGAGCTTTCGCAGTACGGCCAGCAGCTGCGCACGATGTCGCTCGACGTGACGAGCGCGAACGAGCGGGCCCAAGTCGTCGCGGCGCTGGATGGTAAGGTCGACGCGCTGGTTAACAACGCGGGCTACGCACTGTTTGGCGCGCTCGAAGACATGACCGAGGCGCAGTTGCGCATGCAGCTCGAGGTCAATTTCATGGGCGCAGCTTTGCTCACGCAGGGGCTTCTGCCGGCTTTGCGCCTGTCTCGTGGCGCCTTGATCAATGTCTCATCCGTGTTCGGCTACTCCGCGTTTCCACTGACCGCGGCCTACTGCGCGAGTAAGTACGCGCTAGAGGGATTGAGCGAGGCGCTCTATCACGAGCTTAGGCCCCACGGCGTGCGTGTGCATCTGATCGAGCCAGGGGGCCATCGCACCGAGTTCGGATCCTCGATCGATTGGGCCGCCAATACTCATCCACCTTATGCGTCGCAGACCGCGGCCTATCATGGTCTGCGCGAAAAATTGGAAAGTAAACCAGGCAGGCCGACCACGGCCGTGGTCGACTGCGTGATTAGGCTTGTGGAACGTCCTTCTCGTCGCTTGCGTATTCCGATCGGTCCGGACGCGCTGCTGACCGCGGCTTTCAAGCGACTGCCGGATCGGGTGTCTACTCCGATGACAGCTTTGCTGATGGATCGCCTCTTTCCTGTGGAAGGTCAGTCATGAGCCTCTTGGTGGACCCGGGTATGCACCTACCCAATTTGGCCGGGCAGCATCGTGTGCATGCGGTGTTGCGCAATCGCTTGCCCACCCGCGCCAAGCCGCAGCCCGTCATGGAAGACGCGCCGCACGCCTACTGGCCCGCAAGCCAGTTCGGGCTTGAACGCGTGTCGCTCTATCGTCACGCTGAACCTGCGCAGCGGCGGGCGGTGCTCGAGCATTGTGGCCGACAGCTGCTCGAGGAGGCTTACTTCATCGAGAAAGCAGGCATTGGTTTCGCGGCACTCATGGTGTTGCTGGCCGAAACGATTGAGGAGCGCATGCTCTATGCGAGCTTTGCCAGCGAGGAGGCGCGACATTTTGACGGGGTCCGCTCCTTCCTGCACGGAGACCTCCCTGAGCGCGCAGACGGCTCGTTTCTCTCGTTCCTTTCTGATGTCATTGCCGGCAGCGATCGGACGACGCTCCAATTCACCATCCAAGTGGTGCTCGAGGGCTGGGGTCTGACCCATTACCGTGCCTTGCGCGATGGTTGCTTAGATCCCTCGCTCAAGCACTTGCTCGATGGCATCCTACTCGACGAAGCCGGACACCACGGTAGCGGTCGGGTGCTGTTCGCTGATCACGTGATGGACGAGCCCACCCTGGTGCGCATCGAGGATGCGATAGCACCCATGTTGCGCATGGTGCAGCTTGGTCCGCAATCCGTGCTTAGTGCCTTAGACTATGCATTCGGTGGTCTTATACGAACCCAGCGAGCGCACGCCTTTAATGAGCTCGAGGGGTCTCGCCATGCTCAGATTCGACTCGAGCAGTTGCGTCAGTTGATGCGCTTCGAGAGTCTGCGTCCCCTGATCTCACGACTTGAGTCACGCTCGCTGTTCACCCCACTTTCTGCAGAGGATTGCGTATGAATTCCACGCTTGCCCAGACCAGCGACAAGTCGCTGCTGCATGATCCCAAGACGCTCAAGCGCTTGGAGCTCAATCACAAGAGGAACAAGGAGCAGGACCACACGGAGTTGCTCGACAGCGCAGCGGGCGCGTTCCGCTACGAGGATTGCAAGGACAGCTATTGGAACCCTGAGCCGTTCTCGTTGCTCTGGGGAACGCCGCTCTGGGACCAATCCTCGGCCACGCAGCGCGTGCTGCTCAACCAATTGTACTGGGTAGCTTACTATTCGCAGATCATCTCGGCGGAGATTGCCACCATCTTCTTCAACCAAGCGGCCGGCGCGAGCTTATACGGCCTCGAAGATTTTCGTCTGGTGTGCGACACGCTGGATCTGGAATCTTCGCAGGAACGCGCGCACATCAACGCGTTCAAAAAGGTGTCCGAAGAGCTGGAAGCCGAAGTGTTTGGCGAGCGCGTATTTAGCTACGCCATGCGCGGACCTTATGCCGAGACCATGATCTACGGTGACAGCAACCCGGTGCTCGCAGCGTGGAAGGGCGCCCAGCTGCGTGCCTATACCGTGCTCGCGTCGTCCAACCCGTTCATCGGCTGCCAGTACTTCACCGTACGGGGAGTGCGCACGTTGAATGGTAAGATCGTGCAGCATCAGCTGAGCCAGTACTACAGCAAGGCTGCCGAGCACGAGAAGGAAGGGATGCCCGTTCCTTCCAAGATCAGCTACTACCACTTTCGCGATGAGTCTTTTCACTTCAACAGCTCCATGCTGATTTCGAAAGAGGTAATTCGCAGCTTGCCCGATCCCACCCCGTTCGAGAGCGCGGTCGCCAATCTGGCGCTGCTTGGCTGTCAGCGCGATCACTACAACTTCTCCACCGCGATCAACGGCATCTTTTGGTACGACCCAGCCTTGTTCGCGGCCGTGGAGCGAGTGCTGTGCTCCGATCGCTTCGGCATGTCTGCTCGCGAAGCCCGCGACATGATGGCGCGCTGTTTCTGCGAAGAGAACGAGGGCATGCATGCGGCGGAGCAGACCCATCGCACCGCCCACGAGAGCTACAAGCAGTACCTCGCAGACATGACCTACGTCTGGAAGAAGAACCGGGACATGACGATCATGGGTGAGAGCACGCTGGCTCAGCATTTGGGCAACAGTCGCACTGCCATGCGCAGCTACATAGCCAAGGCTAAGGTCGCGGCATGAGGTGCAGGGTGCACTTCGAGGACGGGTCACACCCGCCGGTGGAGCTGCCCCTCCACAGCAACTTGTCCGAGCATCTGAACGTGCAGAACTCACCCTTGCTGTTCGGGTGCCGCACGGGCATTTGCGGCACATGCATCGTAGACGTCGAAGGCGACATTCCGCCGCCTTCGCCCGACGAGCTCGATACGCTCGATATCGTGGCTCCCCGTGCGCCCAAGGCACGATTGGCCTGCCAGCTCGACTTGACCTGCGACATCGCGATTTCCCTTCGCTGAAAGCTCGACCCGATGAAGCTCGATTGGTTTTGGTACGTGCTCGCGGAGACTCACGAGCTGAAGGAAGGCGCGGTTCTTTCGCGCAAGGTACTCGGTGAGTGGCTCGCCGTCTTTCGCGGTGAAGATGGTAAGGCCGTGGCGATGCGCGACCGCTGTATGCATCGCAACGCGCCCCTATCGAAGGGCACGGTCAGCGCGGGCTGCCTGAAGTGCCCTTACCATGGTTGGACCTACGATACGGATGGTAAGGTGGTCGCCGTACCGGCCGAGGGCGACAAGTTCAAAGCGACGGCTTCGCGATCGACCAAGATCTATACCACTCGCGAAGAGCAAGGCTTCGTCTACGTCCAGCTCGCCGTCGACGCGCCCCAAGACATCGTGCCCTTTGCCATGCCCCACTATGGAGAGCCGGGCTGGGAAACGGTGCGCTTGATCAACGTGTTCGACAATGACGTGACCAACTGCGCGGAGAACTTCATCGACATCCCGCACACGGCCTTTGTGCACCTCGGGACCTTCCGTTCGAGTCGCAAGCAAAAGATCGAAGCGACGATCAAGCGCAGCAGGGGGGCCGTGCACATCGAATACAGAAACGAGACCGACAATCTCGGTCTGTTCGCCAAGCTGCTGAATCCTCAGGGCAAGCCGATCGTGCATCGCGACAACTTCTACATGCCGAACGTCACCTCGGTTCAGTACATTTTCAACCCGATGATGGAGCTGTACATTACCTCGCAGTCCGTGCCGGAGGAGGACCAGCGCACGCGCGTCTACACAGACGTCACCTATAACTATGGTCCATTTAGTAAGATGGCACGGCCGCTGATTCGTTGGCACGCCCAGCAGATCATCGATCAGGACCTCGACGCGCTACGCGATCAAAACGAGGTGATCGCGCGCTACGGCCGGGAGTTCAACAACACCACGGCCGACGCAATCCACGTGCTAGTCGAAAGCATTCGCGACGAAATCATCGCGGGGCGTGACCCGCGGGTGCTACCCCAAAAGACCGCCGAGGTTACCTTCTGGGTATGAGCAGCCTACTAACATTGGGCGCGTTCTGGGGATTGGTGGCGTTTACCATCACGGATCCCGCACGGCGCGCTCAGCTACGCGCACGGGCGTCTCGTGAATGGAGTCTCGACCTCATCGGCTTGGTCGTACAGGGGGTGCTCGTGCCGATCTTACTGCTCGTGCCTCTGCATGCGCTTTACGCACGTGCTTTGCCTAGTCTTGCGGGCTCGCTCAGGCTGCCAGGCTGGCAGGCGTTTCTAGCGGCGTTCGTGTTAGTGGACTACGCGTACTATTGGAATCACAGGTTCCTGCACACCATGCGTTTGTGGCCTCTGCACCGGGTGCACCACAGCGCCGAGCACATGGATGTGTTCGTGACCTCGCGCAACACGCTCTGGACAAGTCTGTTGATCGTCTACCTATGGGCCGGCTCGATCATGACGTTCCTGTTAGCCGAGCCGGCACCTTACCTTCTCGGTGCGGCGCTTACGGCAGTGCTCGACCTTGCGCGTCATGCACCCATCGATCTATCGCGCTGGCCCAGACTCGAGCGCCTACTGGGTCAAGTGTTGATCTTGCCTCGCGATCACGCGCTCCACCACGCCGACCTGTCTGAACATGGAAATTATGGCGCAAACCTGGCGGTTTGGGACAAGCTACATGGAACTTATCTCGAACCCAGACAGGTGCCGGCCCGACTGGGCATTGCCAACCCGCTCGGCCTAGCGCGTAGCCTGCTTTGGCCCGATTCTGCGCACGCACGCGTGCCCAAGCCTAGGAGTTGAATTCATGCCCAAAGCGCGCGCCAACGGGATCGACCTGTTCTACGAAAGCTTCGGCGAAGGCGAGCCCTTGATCTTGATCATGGGGATCGGGGCTCAAATGGTGCTGTGGGACGAGGACTTCTGTCGCGCGCTGGCAGCCCAAGGTTTTCGCGTCATCCGCTTCGACAATCGCGATGTGGGTCACTCTAGCCAACTCGATGAGCTCCAATCACCCAAGCCCCGTGACGCGCTACTGCGGCGGTTGTTAGGTCGCCCGATCCAGGCACCTTATACCCTGGACGACATGGCGGACGATGCCGCGGGCTTACTCGATGTCCTGGCGATCCCTTCGGCCCACGTGGTGGGTATGTCCCTCGGGGGGATGATCGCGCAGTGCATGGTGCTGCGCCATCCTCAGCGCGTGCGCTCGTTGGCGTTGTTGATGTCGAACTCCGGCGAGCTCTGGTCAAATGCTCCACGACCTTCCGCTTTTCGCGCGCTCGTCTCCAAAGTTAATGGTTCCCGCGAGCAATCGATCGAACGGCAAATTCGGCTGTTTCGCGTGCTCGGCTACTCACCTCACCGCACACCCGAAGCGCGCATCGCAGAGCTTGCAGGCTTACACCACGACCGCGGGGTATACCCACGCGGCTTTGCGCGTCAGTTCGCCGCCATGCTGGCATCGCCTGGACGCCTCAGCTCGCTCCGTAAGGTCCGCACACCGTGCGTGGTCATCCACGGCGCCAACGATCCCCTGGTCCACCCGAGTGGCGGTAGGCTCTTGGCCGCCGCGATTCCCGGCGCGCGCTTGTTGTTGATCGAAAACATGGGTCACGATTTGGCCCCGAGTGTGTGGCCAGCGGTCATTGCGGCGCTACGCAGCAACGCGGATCGCGACCTACCCACTAAGATCTCGCGCCTGTCGCAGTGGGCGGCGTTGTTTCAGCGCGCGCAGTCTACTTCGTGAGTGCCGAACTACCTATCTGCGTGCAGGAGACCCGTGCCGTGGACGCGATGTCTACACGAAACCAAGCCCGTCCAAGATAGCGGCAAGTCCGCGCTTGAAGACCGTCTCATCGCGCGGATCAAGGTAAGGTCCCGCGGCCATCAAGGCGGGCATGCGCATGACCGCTCGAAGCAGCACCTCTTGCGTGAGCTTGGTGCCATGGGCCATCGCGACCGAGCCCATCGTGTAAGCGATCAGCAGCTGGAATGCGTGTCCAGCGCGCGCAGGCTCTAGCCCCGCTTCGCCCAATACGTGCAGCACGCGTTCCGTCATGCGCAGCGCATTTTCTTGCAGCGAGTCGGCGCTCGACAGCAGGGTGAGCAGCACCGAGTGATCGCGCCCGTTGCGATAGAGCGCGCTGAACATGGACTCGAGCCAGGCTCGTGTGGATGGGCGCGGCGTGCCTTCCGCGTCTTCGCCCTCTTCGGCGGGCAAGAGACGCTCGATGAGCCCGTGGATAATCGCGGCCTTATCTTCGAAGTGTCGATACACGAGCGGTGCGCTCAGCCCCGTCTCGCTTTCGATCTTACGTAAGGTAAGCCCATCGATGCCGTCGCGGTCCGCAATCATCAGCGCGGCGTCTAAGATGACGCCGCGTCTTCCAAGCTTCTTCTCCATGTAAACCCTATGCGCGCGCGTGCTCTGGCTGCGTCACGGGTGCCAGCGTATGGGCGGCGGACTCCTTTAAGAGCTCAAAGGCTTCCTCGATGTCTTGCACGAGGGAATGCAGGTCCGGGATCGCATCCCAATCTGCGTTGATTCCCCAGTACAGCCCACCATCGTAACTAAAGATTGCGATGCCCAAGGCTTGGTGCGTAAACAGCGGCACAAGCGGATATACGCCGAGCAATTTGGCTCCGAACAAGCTGAGGGACATCGGCGGTCCAGGCACGTTGGTGGCCACGATGTTGAAAGCACGGCGCGCAATCGCGAGCCTGAAGCTTGCAGCCATCAAACCCAAGCCCAGTCCGTCGTCAAGCTTCTCGAGAAACTCCGTGCCCACAAGCTCATTCGACTCCTTCTTGTGATGCTGTGTTTCGGCACAAACACGTTTGTGCTGTTTGATTGGATCGTTCTCGTCGAGCGGCAAGCTCGGCAACATGAACGCCACGCGATTGCCCAGATCCTGACCATTTGGGCTGGGTACGGTCACCCGCATGTTGGCAGGCACGAGCGCGCGAAAGCGTTCGATATTGGACAGATTCACGCCGCGGCGCGCGAGATAACTGCGGCAGGCACCGGTGATGATCGTAAGCACCACATCGTTGACGGTTCCGCCCAGTTGGTTCTTGAGCGTCTTCACGTCCTTCAGATTCATTCGTAAGGTTTCAAAGCGACGATGGGGGCCGAGCTGCTCAGGATTGATCGGGGTGCTCGTGACTTGCGTGAGCCCGTTCTTGACTGCGTCGCCCAGTCCGCGTGCGATGTCGCCCGCGTGACTCGTGTCACCCTCGCGCGCCTTTTCCATGGCAAAGCGCGCTGACCTTACCGTGTCTTGTACGCCCGATAGACGGTGTTTGACTTCGCCCCACCAAAGCTCAGATCGCGTGGGCTTGGGGGCCGGAGGCGGATCCGTGGGCAGCGCGGCCGTACGTCGCGCACCTGCGAGCGCTGCCATCAAACCCACCGCCCCAATGCCGTCCATCATGCAGTGGTGAATCTTAGGGATCAGCGCAAAACGATTGCCTTCTAGACCCTCCACTACCCACATTTCCCAGAGCGGACGGTCGCGGTCTAAACGCTGCGAAAACACGCGCCCCGCCAAGCGATTGAGCTCCAGCATACTGCCCGGCCGCGGCAACGACGTATGCCGGAAGTGGTAGTCGAGACGAAAGTGCGGATCCTCGACCCAGACCGGATGGCGAAAGCCGGGCACGCGTTCGATGCGCTGCTTGAGCCTGGGCGCTTGCAACACCGCCGCTTCGAGATGCACGCGCAACAGCTCGAAGTCGATGCCTCCGTGCGGCAGCGTGAGCGCGCTTGCGTCCATCATGATGATGCCGCCCACGTGCATGTGCGCGTTTTGATCCTCGAGCTGCAAGAACGCAGCATCGAGCGCAGAAAGACGTTCGTAAGCTGCCTCGCTCATAGGTCCCCTCTGCCGACTACGTTACACCGCGAGACCCATGATCGCATTAGATGCTGCGGATTTTGCGCGGCGTGTCGCAGCCGGCTCGGCCTCAAGGTCGCATTCCGCGTTCGTGTAGCCCGACGGGACGCGCGGCGAGCGTGGTCGGCGTAGTCGAGGATCACGATGCGCGCGGGTGAGCCGTCAGCCAGCTTGACCGACTGACGTCACGAAAATCAGCGCTGGGCCGACAGGTCGCGGACGACGCGCAGCAGCGGGCGTACCGGTGTGCGCTGCGGCTCCATGTCCGCGATCATGTCGCGCATCGCTTCGGCCCAGGCGCTGTTGCCGCTCGGCTCCGTGGCTGCGACTTCGCGGGCGGGCATGGCAACGGAGCCGCGCGCGAGCGCCGTCATGGCTTCATTGGCGGCAGCATCGGGGGAGATGCCGTAAAACCGCACAGGCCCGCGCGCCGAATCCCATTCCACGCGGAACGGCAACGCGTTGGTGGCGCAGTAGGTCATTTGGATGGGGGCGGGAGCGAGCGACTTCACCAGCGAGGCAAAACCGGTCGGCTGCGGCAAGCTTGAGGGGAAGGACGTCTTCACAAAAGTCATGCTGCCCGGAAGCGCATTGTTACGCAAGGTAAATGCCTTGTTGATGCGTTGCGGCTGTAATTCGGCCGAGGAGAGTGCAGAAAAATCAGCCATTAAGCGATCTGAAATACAACTTCGGCTAGGGAATCAACGAGACGTTGATCATTTGTAAAGTGGATCGGGAATCTCAGTGATCGTCTGCGGTCGTGGGCGCAGTGCCAGCAGCGTGCTCCGCTTTGGCTGTGTCGATCTCATGGAGCGGGGCCGCCCGTGGATGTGAGGGGCGCGGAGTTACGACCGCGTGGCGCCAAGCACCGCCGCTTCGAAAGGCATTGAAGCCCCAGCGCAACCAGCGCAACAAGCTTGCGGCCAGCCACAGCGCCCACAGCAACATCAGGCTCTTGTAGACCCAGAGCGGCAGGCTCACGATGCCGACACCCGGGAAGCCTCCAGTGGTGCGATCGACATACCAACTCAAGTTGGTGTTTGTGCTGTTCATGCCCTGTACCTGCATATCGGGTTGAACGACGAGGCCTTGATGTACGGCATGCGCTAGACAGGACAGTGCGACTAGCGTCAAGAAAATGAGGCCAATTTGCCGCAAATTAAAGGCCCAACGCGAGCTCAGCGTGTGCTGTGAGCGGAACGCCAGCGCGAACAACCAGCCGATCACCACGAGCACGATGGGTACTTCGACCTGTGTGAGCCCAAGCCCGAGCAATATCCACTCATGACTCTTGAGCGGAGTCTTGGGCATGCGCCCTAACACCAGCGCAGCGAGCACGACGAGCGCGAGATAACCCCAAAACAGGATGGCAGGTCCCCAGCTCGGACCGTAAGCCCACAGCAGCCAGCGGTCCTCTGGGACTGCGACCGTGGTCGTGACGTTGGCGAGCGCTTGTCCGATGCGCACGGCGGGCGAGGCGTAGTTTTGACCGAGCTTGATGGCGCGCCGAAAAGTAAGGGTGACTTCGTGGGCGCCCGGATCGAGATGCAGCTCGACTGCGCTGTTCTTGACGCGTGCGGTGCGCGCGACGCCATCCACATCGAGCGACAGTAAGGTTGCCTGCTTGGGTAAGCCGATGCGCTGCGTTGCGCCGCGACTCGAACGCACACTCAAGGTCAGCGTTCCCTTTTCGATCCGACTACCGGGCTCGAGCCGCAGGGTGGCCGCGTCGATGGTGACCGAGCTGCCTTGTGCGCCCTCCAAACGCTCGGCATGAATGTCTAGCTTCTCGCCAGGCCAGGGCCGGTAGAGTGGCTGAAATACGTTGTCGCTCAGGCGCGTGATCGGTGCGATGCCTCCGAAGGTGCAGTGGTAAAGCGTGGCGCAGGCTACTTGCCAGGTCTCGCTCCAGGGTCGCGCGATGCGCGTTGCATCGGCGTCGGCGGGCATGGCGGCGCGCAAGGAGATGTGCGAGGTAGACGGTAAGGTCGATGCGAACGTTAGCTCGGCTTGATCGCGGGCAAGCTCGATCACGACGCTGCCGTTTTCGCTGGTCAAGCCCGCTTCGGTGACGGATTCGCCAGGCAGAAGCGGGAATCTCACGAGCACGCTTTCGGTCGCCGGGCTCAAGCGACGCAAGGTCGTGATCACGCGAAAGCGCACCCCGAGATCGAACCTGCGTTTGATGTCGAGCCACTGCAGCAACGCCTGTTGTT